>CAYPNR010000015.1:0-12039 GCA_964412125.1 uncultured Planctomycetota bacterium
CGCCCATGCGCACCAGAGCGCTCATGGCCTCGGCGCGTATCTCGACGTAATAGGCGTCGCCGGAAGCGACCGACGCCAGGAATCGTCTCGCTTCGTCGGCGTCGCTCAGGCCGATCATGCCTATCTTCGCCAGTCGTCTGTTCTGTTCCGCGACGTCGTTCTCCGCCTGCGCCCGTCTGAAGCCGTCTATCAGATCCACGACGGTCTCCTTCGGAGGAGCCGGGCGGGGACTCGTCTTGTCCGGAAGTTCGACCACCGGCGGCTTCGGACCGGGAGTCGGCGACTCTTCTCCGCCGTCGTCCGGCTTCGCGGGCGGCCGCTCCGCGGTGCGCGGCTCCCGAGACGGCTCCTCCGGCGCGGGAGTCGGCCCGCGCGGCCCTTCAACGGGAGTCGGCTCCACACGCTCGCCCGGAGGCACGGAAGGCGGATTGCTCCTCTCGACCGCCGGCTTCGGAACGACCTCCTCACGGGCCGGAACGGCTCCGGCCGCCTTGCGTTCGGACTCGGGCTTACGAACGGGACGGGACGGCGGAATGCGAACGACGGCGATCGCGACCAGAACCGCGGCCGCGACGAAGCCCGCGCGCACCACCCATCGGCGCACGGCCATCCGGCGTTTGTAGATCCTCGCCAGTCTCTCGACGAGCCTCTCGCGACCGCCGCGCGGAGGCGCGACCGGCCGCAGCCTCCTCATCACGTTCCTCGCCGCCAGCATCTGCCGGTACACGGAAGCGCACTTCTGACACACGGCCAGATGCTTCTTCAAGCGCTCCACTTCCTCGGAAGGGAGACACCCGCTGACGAAACGCGCCAGGTCCTCTTCCAGCGGACACATACACAGGGCTCCTGACCACCGCCGTGTGTTTTATACCCTCGGCGGCACAGGTTGTTGCAGATCAAGGCTGTTTTTCCCGTTTCTTCAACAGAACCCTGACACCCTTCGAGTCGCCCATCAGAAGCGGCGTCTGCTGGCCGCCGGTCTGCTCGGAGACCTGCTCCCTGAGGTAACGATGAAGTTCCTCGGCGGTCAGAACTCCGTCCTTGTCCGAGTCGGCCCTCACGCCGGGCGCGAGCGACTTCAACAGATAATGGGTGAGGAACCCGTGTCTCACGATCCGGGAGTATCCCGCGGTCTGGCCGCTCGTGCAGGCCAGTAAAACGCCGATCTTGCACTTGGACAGAGCCGGGAACTCGACCGGCAGATGAACCTTCGTCTCGCCGGGAACCACCGTGCGACCGCCGCCGCTGTTGTTGAAGCCAGCGTCGATTACCGCCAGTCCCCGCTTGCATTTTACTTTGCCCAGCGCGTCGGCGAGTTCGGCGAGGGAGAGTCCCGTCTTGCCCATCTCGTTGCGATCGGCGTCGTAGAGCAGCAGCACCTGCTTCGGATTCTTCTTGACCGGCTCGGTGGCTCCCGCGCCGGAGAAGTAGAACACGAAGAGGTCGCACTCGGGCACCTTGGAGAGCGCCTGCTGCAGCGCGGCCTTGGTGGCCTTCGCGCCTCTGAGCACCACAACGTTGACCTTGTACGCCGACAGCGCCTTCACGCGGCGCTCGACGGCGCTCAGATCCTCATGCGCGAAAGCGGCGCGACGTATGCCCTTGCTCGCGTAGTCCTCCACACCCACCAGAACCGCCTGAAGCGTCGGCTTCGTCGGCTTCGGCTTCGGCGGCTCCACCGCGACGGGCGCGCTCACCTTCACACAACCCTCGCGCTTGACGGAATCGCTGCCGCCGGGGCCGGTCACCTTCAGAGTCACCGCGTAAGAGCCCGGCTTCTCGAAAACGTGGCTCGGATTGCGTTTGTCGGAGTCCGTCTTGCCGTCGGAGTCGAAGTCCCATTCCCAGCGGGAGATCTCGCCGGTGGACTTGTCGGTGAACCGGACCTTCAGAGGAGCGGCGCCGCCGGACGGCTCGAACACGAACGCCGCCTTCGGCTTCTCCTTCGGCTTCGGCGGCTCGACCGTCTCGGCGGGCTTGAAAGCCGCCAGAAACTCTTTGCTCTTGCTGAACGGGCCGAACTGCGTCCAGACGATCTCCAGCACCTTGCCCTTGATCTGCTCCAGCAGATGCGGCTTCAGAACTCCGGTCACCTTCTTCCAGTTGTCCTTGCCGAGACTGGACGGCACGCGAAGTATGCCCCATATCTTCCAGCCGCGCTGGAAATCGTCGAGGTCGCCTTCGCTCTTGACGCTGAAGTCTACGCTCTTGAGGCGGTTGTTCGTGTAGACGCTGTAGAAGTCCAGCGAGCCTTCCATCTCCAGTCCGTAACGCTCGTCGGCCACGAACCAACTCGCCGCGTCGAGGAAGAACCATATGAACAGGTTGGGCGTGTACCAGGAAGAGGTTCCGGCGTAGTAGACTTCGGCGCGCTTCACTTTGGGGACTATGACGAGATCGATCTTGCGCTTCTTCGCCTCCTTCAACGCGTCCGGCCCGTAGGCGCCGTCTGCGGCCACGGAGTCCGCGAACACCTTGAACTCCTGGAGAGTCGAAACCACCGCGTCGCGACACTCGTCGGCCTCCAGAGAAGCGATGTAGGAATGCTTGTGCGTTCGCTCCTGCGACTCGGCGTCGCTGACGACCGCGGGCAGAACCGCCACCTTGAACGGCATCGAAGTCTTGTTCTGCTCGGCGAGAAGCAGAACGTCTTTTCTTTTGGCCACGGGAACGGGCCCCTTCAACCCGCAGCCGACGCACGACGCCAGTAACACAATCATCATCCATCTCACGGGAAAGACCCTCCATTGTCCTATTTGTCGTCCCTGGCGCACCTGAAACCGATGTGCGGCCGCCTCTGTGCCGGGTCGCACGTGTAGCCGCTGAAAGTCGTTCTCGCGCGCGACTCGCTTATGTCCCTGTAAGAGCCGCCTCTCACCACCATTTTCTTGCCCCGCATGGTGCCGGTCCACTCCGAAACGTTGCCGGCCATGTCGCTCAAGCCGTACGGGCTCTTGTCGTGCGGAAACGAGCCGGCCGCCTTGGGACCGTCGGTGTCGCCGACGTTGCACCACGACCTGTCCTCGAACTCGAACATGTTGCCCCACGGAAATATTCTCTTGACACCCTTGCTCTCGTCCCAGGAGGCAGCCTTCTCCCACTCCAGTTCGGTCGGCAGACGTTTGTCCGCCCAGCGGGCGTACGCCTGCGCCTCGTAGAACGAGATTCCCCTCACCGGAAGATCCTTCTCGCCTTCCGGATAGCGACCGCTGCGCCAGCCGGCCGGCCCGGGCAGTCCGGTCGAGTCCTTGAATCCGTCGATCAGTTCGAGAGCCTTCGGATCCCAGAACGTCCGGTTGCTGTAGCCCCCGGCGTCGACGAAACGCTGGTACTGGCTGTTGGTCACCTCCGCCCGGTCGATGAAGAAACCTTTCAGGTTCTCCTTCCGCAGACGGTTCTGGTCGGAAGGGTCCTTCGAGCCCGCTTCGAACTCTCCGCCCGGAACGTAGACCATGTCGGGATACATCCTGCGCTTGACGTAGAGGACCTTGGCCTCGGCCAGCGACTTCAACTGCGGCAGTTCGCTTTCGAGAAATCCTTTCACTATGCTCAACGCTTTCTCGCCCTCGCCGGGATCGCCTCTGGCCAGAAGGTTCTCGACGTCCTTCATCGCCGCCATGAACTCCCTCAATCGCGTCTTCACCTTCTGGTAGGTGATCAGATCGGCCTGCGCGAGAGTCCTTATCTCCTTCAACTTGTCCTTGGCCGCGCCTTCAAGAAAGGCGAGAAGTCCGTCGAGCCGCTCCGGCTCGGTGACGCCCTCCACTTCTCTCTTCCGGCTCTCGAGTTCGCGCAGGAAGCGTCCGACGCGTCCGCGTCTCTTCTCCTTCAGCCTCTCAGTCTCGCTCTCGACTTCGTCGCGAATGGAGACCACATACGTGGAGAAGCCCTCCAGGAGTTCCACGGCGCGGTCGAGATCGCCTTCGCCGACGAGGCGGTCCACTTCCTTTCTCTGATTGGCCCAGCGCTCTCTTTCCGCCTTCTCGCCGCGCTTCAACTCGTCGAGTCTCGTCTTGCAGGCCGCGATGGCCTCGTCCACGGCCTTGTCCCCGCGACAGGCGGCCTGCGCCACTCTTTCGGCGCCCTCGATGAACGTCGCAAGAAATGTTATCGCTTCCTCCGGTCCCTTGTCCTTCGCGATCGTCTCGGCCCTCTTGAGATTCGATCGACAGTAGTCGACGAACGCTCTCTTCGCGTTCGTCAGCATCTCCTGAACCTTCTTGTACGCCGGCGTCTCGCGGTACTGGAGCGGAAACTCCTTCAGTTTGTTCATCGCTTCGTAGTACTCGTGTCGCTGAAGCGCCGGCTCGACGACCGCGCGGGTCTGAGTCAGCATGCGCTCGGCGTTTCCGACCAGATCCAGCCAGTCCGCGTGCCGCTTGTACAGCAAATAGCCCACAATGCCGCCCGCCGCCAGCAGCACGAGCACCACCACCGGAATCACCGGGAAGCGGGACGGCCCCGCGATCTTCTCGCCGGTGAAGAGCCGCTCCACTTTCTCCAGATCCTCTATCAGTTCCTCCGCGCTCTGGTAGCGCTTGTCCGGCTCCTTCTCCAGCGCCTTCAGAATCACCCGCGACAGTTCGGGATGAATGTCTTTGACGATGGTCTCGGGCCGCGGCGGCTCCTTGCGCAGATGCGCCTCCATTATCTTGAAGGCGGTCTTGCCGTCGAACGGCTTCTTGCCGGTGACCATCTCGAACAATGTGATGCCCAACGCGTATATGTCCACCCGCGGATCCGGAGCGACGCCTTCGAACTGCTCCGGCGCCATGTAGTGCGGCGTTCCCATCAACATCGAGCGTGAGATTCCGAGATCCTTCTCGACGTCCGCGCTCTTGACGAGACCGAAGTCTGCGACCTTCACTTCTCCGTCCCCGGTCATCATGATGTTGTCGGGCTTTATGTCGCGATGGATCATGCCGTTCTTGTGCGCCTCGGCGAGCGCCCTGGCGGCGTCCTTGATTATGCGGACGGCGGCCAACTGCTCGAATTTGCCGCCCTTGGCGAGTTTGTCGCCGAGACTCGCGCCGTCTATGAACTGCATGACGATGTAGTTGTAGCCCTCGAACTCCCCCGCGTCGTAGACCTGAACGATGTTGGGATGCTCGAGTTTGGCCGCGGCCCGCGCCTCACGCAGAAAACGCTTCTTGTGCATCTCCCCCATGAGCGCGGGAGAAAGCATCTTGACGGCCACGTCCCTGTTGAGCGTCGTGTGTCTGCCTTTGTAAACGACTCCCATGCCGCCCTCGCCCAGTTTCTTGACTATCTGGCACTGTCCCACCTTCTTGCCGATGAACATGTCGTCCATCGATCTTATGTGCGTCTTGGTGTCGTAGGCGGTGCCGTCCACCGAGAGAGTGTCTATCTTCTTCGGCAACTCCAGCGGCGCGCCGCACTTGAGACACGTATACTCCTGATTCTCCATGTAGTCCTCCACGTGGTACTGCGCGTTGCACTCCGGACACTTCATTATCACCTTGCCCTTGGACTTGAGCACGTCGAGAGCCTCGTCGAGAGAAAGGGTTCCCGCCCTGTAGAGCATATTGCCTATGTCGGCTTCCGCGCCTTCCTTCTCTTCGCCCTTCCGCATTCTGTCCTCGATCGCTTCCCACAACTCGGTGTAGGTGACGTAACCCTTGGAAGCCGCCTCTTCTCCGAATTCTATTTGAGCCGCCTCCTTCTCGTCGCCGGCCTCTTTGACGCGACGCTTCAACTCCTCCACCAGATCCTTGACTTTTTCGTCGGAAAGGATCCCTTTCTTTATCATGATTGTGATGACCGACTCCTGAGCGCCGCCCTTCTCTTTCTCAGCGAGGGCCTCCTTCAACTGCTCGTCGCTCGCAAGTCCCCGCTTCACCGCCTCCCGCGCCAGTTCGACGTCGTTCTTCATCAGGTCGAACATTCATTCCCCCTTATAATAAGGAGAGTTACTCACAGTAGAATATGCACTCTCCGTCCCCAAGTCAACGCCAAAATGCTCCGCCGCGGAATACAAACGACCGGTCGCGGTGTGTATCGCCGTCGCAGCCCATGAACCCTTCTCTTGGAGGTGTCGCCATGGAGCAGAGCGAAGCGACCGGCTCCGCGCCGGAGCCGGAGCAGGCGAAACAGGAAGTCGACGGCGCCGTTCCCCTCTCGGAGTTTCGAAGGGTGTTCGCCGAGATGAAGCGCTGGAAACAGAAATATCGCGGCCAACTCGCCAAGGACGAGGTGATCCGCGAGAAGGAGGAGGAGATAGGGCGGCTGGTAGGAGTCGTCAGGGAACTGAGGGTGCAGCGCTCCCTCGTGGAAGCCGCCCGCAGACAGGAGGCCGTCGACCCCGAGCAGGTGGCGAGTCTCCTGGGGAAGTTCGTCCAGTTGGACGAAGAGTACGCGCCGGTGGTGGTGGACGAAAACGGCAATCGCAGATTCACGCGCAACGGACGTCCGCTGGGCACGGACGATCTGGTACGTGAGTTTCTGTCGGCGCATCCGCATCACAAACGCGCCGTTCTCTCCGGCGGCGCCGGAAGCACGCCTCAGTCCACCGCCTCGGAAGGAACGCTTCTCGACGCGTTGCGCAACGCACGTTCCTTCCGCGAACTGGAGCGTCTGGTCGAAACGCATCGCAGAAACCTTCCTTCGGAGGAATAGTCATGGCGGGAGAATACACCGTCTCCTCGGGCGCGCCGCTCGAGGAAGTGGTTCAGGCCGCCTATTCACGGGCGACCGACCTCGCTTTTCTGCCGAGTCTGTACTTCGCGCAGTTCGCGCAGCAGAAGAAATGGGACGTGCGTCGCGGCGATCCGATGCCGGGAGACTCGGTGGTCTTCACCATCTACAACAACCTCGATCCGGTCACGCAGGAGTTGAGCGACGAGTACTCCGACATCACCCGCGTTCCGGTGACCTGCGTGCAGAAGTCGGTGGAACTCAAGGAGTACGGCAACGTAGTGACGGTGACGAACCGTCTGCGGGTGACCGCGTTCGACAACATCGACCTGGCCGTGGCGCGTGTGGTGGGCGCGAACATGGCCGTCTCGGTGGACGCCATAGCGAGACAGGCATACGACGCGCAGACCGGCAGCGACTACGTCACCTACGTGGGCGGCGGATCGAGCGCGACGGACATCACCGCGGACGACACCATGACCGCCGAGGTGATCCGCAAGGTGTACACGCGACTCGAGCGTGCGAACGTGCCGAAGTTCGACGGCGGCTTCTACGTGGCGGTTCTGCATCCCGACGTCATCTTCGATCTCCGCAACGAGGGCTACGGCACGTCCAACAACACCGGCACGTGGCGCGCGCCTCGGGAGTACTGCGATCCCGAGGAGATCTACAACGGCGAGATAGGCGCCTTCGAGGGCTTCCGTGTGATATCGTCCTCGCAGGCGCGAATCCAGGAGGACGCCGGCGGCGACGGATGCGACGTCTACACCTCATACTTCCTCGGCTATCAGGCCGTGGCCTACGCCGAGGGAGCGAGGCCGCAACTGCGGATAACGGGGCCCTTCGACAATCTCGGACGCACGCTCAACATAGGCTGGTACGCGCTGATAGGCTTCGGTGAACTGCGACCCGAAGCGCTGCACAAGGCGTTCTGCGCCTCCTCGGTCGCGCAGCCGTAACCGCTTTCCGGGTGACCGCGGGCCCCGCTCGTCGGGGCCCCGGCCGCCCACATCCCCTGTGGAGGTGTTCCACATGGCCAACTACTCCAGCGACCAGAACCTGCAGAAGGTGGACTCGGCCGTATTCGACTGGCTGGCCGAAGGCGAGTCGTTCGACGCCCTTCGGGACCACGTGACGCGCAGAATAAATCTCTTCCTGCAGCGCCAGGGCGTCTGGGCGCTGCTGAAGGCCCGCGGCCTGCTCACCGAAGACGACCTGGTCGACACGACCAAACTGCTGAACCCGGAGGACATCTCCGATCTCGAAGACACGTGGCTGCGCGAACTGGTCTACTTCGACCGCATCAACAACTGCCGCGAGGGCGACGCTTTGTTCTACAAGAGCCGGCTTCTGCGACAGGAGCGTATCAGGCGCCTGCGCGACCTGGTCCTGATAATCGACGAGGACGGCGACGGCGTCGCCGACGAGCCGCCGATACATCCGGCCGGCAATCTGCGCGGCTGAACGCCCATCGATGGAGGTTCGAACGGATGCCGGAGATAACGATGAAACTGGCGGAGAACGAGACGGGCGACTCGGTGGTGTTCGAACTCTTGAGCGTCGCCGGCTCGCCGGCCTCGGCGATCGTGCGCCACCGGCGCCTCGGACGCGTACTCGGAGACTGGTCCGCGACGGCCCCTTACCAGGACCCGGAGCCCGGCACACGAATAACGGTCGACGGCCTCGAAAACGGCGTCGCCTACGAGTTCTATCCGGCGGCGCTCGACGGCGAAGGAGCCGAAGGACTGCCCGGCAACGTGATCCGCGCGGTGGTCTACGACTCCGATCTGATGAGTCGGCTGCGCGGCTGCATCGAATCGGCGCTGCTGTGGTGGCTGCCCGAACAGAACATTCAGGGAGGCGGTCTCCGACAGTGGAAGACCGATCCGAACCATCCCGTCGCCTACGTACTGGAGTCGGGCATGCGACGCGAATGGGCCGCGAACTGCGCGGAGTTCACCGTCTGCTCCTTCCGCGTCGCGCTCCGCTCCGAAGACGTCGACGTCGGACGCCGACTCGCCCGCCTCAACGCGGTCGCCTCCGACCTCTCCGGTCGTCTCTCCGACGACCTCTCGCTCTTCTCGTCGGTGGACGACTACTACGACACTGTGGTGAAGAGCGTGACCTACGCGCAGGGCGTGCCGCGCAGCCCCGCCGGTCCCGTCGCGGCCGAGGCCGCGCTCGAGATGGAATGCTGGATCTCGATATAGGAGGAGTATGTGATGGCATACGACAAGACCACGATCTTCCAGAACCTCGGCAAGGCGGTCAAGAAGCATCGACTCGTCACCGATCCGGACACGGGCTTTCAGAAGCAGTTGGACTCGCTGATGTCGGAGACCGCGGCGCTGTTCAACGACAGCGCCTCGGAGCGGGAGATTCTCTATCGCTTCTTCGCCGCGCACAACTCGGATCTGCAGTCGCTCGACGCGGTTCTCTCGCGCAACCTCGCGGTGGCGGGCGCCTATCTCTCCCGGGCCGTGCGCGAGCAGATCGAGTCGGTCGGAAGCACGGCCGGCGAAGTGCTCTCGGACCTCGCCGACGCGATGCAGGAGGCCGGGGACACCGTACGCGCGAACACGATTTCGGTGGACGGTCCGAACGCCGATCCGGACAACGCCGGCAACGGTCAACTCACGAGTCTGACGGTCACGCAGAACGCGCGCGACAACAACCACTTCGACGTCACCTGCACCGACTCGACCACCGAAGGCTACGAACAGTGGCGCGTGGCCTGCTCGCGACTCGGTGAACTGGGAATCGCGATAACCGGAACCGTCTTCGAGAGCGAAGAGGTGGGAGTGAGTTTTCTGATAACGGCGCAGTCGGAGATCAGCGAGTCCGGCGACGACGGCGACCAGTTGGACGACTGGCAGTTCGAAGGCGCCGCGAAGGGCGAAAACACCGACGCCGACGGCAAACTCTACGTCACCCTGTCCGACTCCGGCGGCACGCGTCTCGTCTCCTGCTACAAGGACGCCGCCAGGACGGAACTCGTCTGCGAAGGCAGTCGCGAAGGCGACGGCGTCGTCACACTCTCCGAGCAGAACAACTCCGGCCTCAGCGGCTCGGTGGAGGTCACCTACTCCCAGGACGACTCCGACGTGGTGCTGACGCTGCCGTTCGCGTTCGCCGAGGGCGACCGCTTCCGCTTCGCCACCACCGTGACGTCGAAAGGCCACTTCCAGTACTTCGTCGTGGAGAACTACGGCGTGGCGCTTCCGTCGGCCGACGCCGGCGGGGAGACGGTTCCCGAATCGTGGGCGGAGTAACGAAACCCGAAGAACAGGAGGATGTTCCATGGCACTCACGCTGCGGATAGGCGACGAGCCGGGAGCCGTTCATCTGGAACTCCGGGAACTGAAGCCGCGATGGCGCTCCCTCGAAGGAGGAGACGGCAAGCGTTTCGGCGAACGACGCACCTGGAGCGTGACCGCCGTGCTGTCCGCCGAGTCCGCCGACGACCTGAAAGCGCTGCGCGAGTCCGTGCTCGACGCTTTGCGCGCGGACCCTCTCAATCTGTATCTGCTGGACGGAACGACGGTGGTGGACTCGTTCGTCGCGGCGCAACTCGACGACGGTCCGCGATTCGAGGAGGCGGCGCTCGGCGCCGCGCGCGGCGACTCTCTCTCCCGTCGCGCGGCCGTCTCCTTCGAGGTCGCCGCCTCGCGGTACGACGCCTCCGGTGCCGTGGTCGACGCGTCGCTCACGACCGAGCACGTCTGGGACGAGCAGGCGTTCCGCAAGCGCACCGGCGGCCTCGTCAAAGTGCGCGAAGGCGCCGACCCGTACGCCTGGGCGCTGCACTATCAGCCGTCGCTGCCGCCGGGCTGTCGCTGGCTGTCGCGAAAGGTGACGGTGCTGCCCGACGGTCGCTCGGCGGAGTTCGAGTTCGTCTATACCACGGCTCCGGTTCGTATTCCGTCCGGCGTCCGTTTCGCGCGACGGGTGGTCTCGGCCGAGGAAAAAGAAGGTCGGCGCCTGGTGACGTACGAGGCCGAGTTCAACGGCTCCGGAGCCGCCGCGGCCGCGGAAGAGTTCCGTCCGCCGGGACGTCTCGTCTCGGACCTCCGACGCACCGAACAGGACTCCGACAGGATGACCGTCCGCTACACGGTGCTGGAGTCGGCGGCCGAAGCCGCGCCGAGCCTCAAAAAAGTCTCCTTCACCCTGCGCGGCGGCCTCCCGGAGACCCGCGCGCTCGTCGCGCGCGACGACCGTGTCGTCGTGTTCCGGCGCGAGAAACGACCCGTCGAAATCCTGGAGGAAGGCGAAGCCGTCACGGTGGACGGACCGCCGGAGGAGGTCCGGCCGCTAACCCTTCCCGATCTGGTGCTCTCCGAACGGGAGATCGGAATCGAGCCGGAAGCCTACGGATGCGACGGCCGTCCGACGGCCTACCGCCGACGCTGGCGGTTCCGCTACGTGGCGCGTAAGACGACGCTCGCGCAGGAGATCCTCGCGACGCTGCTCTCCGCGCGGCTGCAGTGACGCCTTCCCGGCCCCGAAATCCGCACGCGGCACAGAATCACGGGCCGTCCGGCTCGTATAGCAAGTCGGGGGGAACATTAGGAGAAGCGGCATGTGCCTGCTCCGTGCGGCGGGGATCGCTCTCGCGCTCGTCTCGGCCGCGGCCGCCTGCGGCGCCCTCGAACGCGCCTGGGCCGGTCACTGGGAAGAGCGGGAAGTCCGGGTCTGGGTCCCCGGACACTACGAGAAGGTCTGGGTCCCGTCGGAGTACAGAACGATCTACCCCAACGGCAGGGCTGTGACCATCAGGGTGCGGGGAGGCTACTGGAAAGTGGTTTGGGTACCCGGACACTGGCGCGTGGAGCGCGTGCGGGTATGGGTGGAGACCCGCGCCCGCCCCGTGCCCCCCGCCGAGGCCCCGCCTCAGTCCATGTTCTGCGGAAGCACGTACGCCGACTTCGTCAACTCGGCGTAACTCCGCACCTCGTTCGCGTCGCCGACGGCGGTCTTGATCGAGACGAAGACCAGGCCGGTGTCGGAATCGACGTTCCAGGAGACGCTTGTGACGTTGGAGGCGACCGTCTGTTCCGCTTCGCCCGGGAACTCGGCGGGCGCCGCCGTCAGCAGTTGGCCGGCGTCGTTCCGAAAGCGACGCACCAGACGATCGCCGGCGGTGTCGTACCAGTAGCAGACCCAGTAGGAAGTGTAGGTGGCCTTCTCGTCCGCCATGCTGAATCCGTTCACGACCTTGAAGCGGAGTTCGCTGCCGTTAACGCGCGGATAGTAGTCCCCGGAGGTGTTGTGAGAAGAGCAGCGCAGGTCCAGAGAGATGTTGTTGATGGCGTTCTGCGACTGGAAGTCCGCCTCCATCAGGTTGTCGGTGAAGCGACTGGCGGCGAGCAACTGCGTGAAGGC
>CAYPNR010000015.1:12139-13863 GCA_964412125.1 uncultured Planctomycetota bacterium
TCATAGTAGATGTCGTCGGAGACCAGTACCTCTCCGCTCTCGCAGACCACGTTGACGCGGCCGTTCAGTTCGCCCTCCAGTTGCACGATGTCGTCGCTGGAGTGGATGATGCCGTTCTGGGGAACGTCGAGCGTCTGCTCGTACACCTTGTTGTCGCTGGTCTCAGCGACTCCGTCGCCGTCCTTGTCGTAACGCACCTTCACACGAACCTTACGGAGACTTCCCGGCGGATTGTTGATGAACTTGAGGAACGTGAACAGTTTTCTGCTGCCGGTCCTCTTGACGGAGATGCCGTTCGGTCCGATGTAGAGTTCGCCGACCTTGGTGCTGCCTTTGTAAAGATCGGTTTTTGTGGCGCCCTGGCGCGCGCTGTTGCCGAGCGCCGACAGTTCCTGGGTCGGCGGAAATTCTATCTCCGGCGCGTTCCAGACCGGAGCGGCGGCGAGGAACGCCGCGTCGGCGCGACCGCCCGACTCCGCGTAGTCCTCCGGCTGAACGTGGGAGGTGACCTGCGCGTAGAAGCGCGCTCCTTTGTCCCACGAACGGTTGCTCCACCAGTTGCCGCGGTAGTCGAAGGCCGAAAGCGTCTCACGCGGAGTGTTCAGACGGTTGCGGAACCGTATCGTGTTGTTCGAGTGGACGCGACCGTACCAGCGGTTGGTGTCGTCGACGACGACCCAGCCGTTCTCCGCGTACATGTTCCAGCGGGAGAAATAGTCGCGCTCGCGCACGCGAAGTATGATGTGTCTGGTCGCGTTCTCCTCGCCGTAGCCGTAGGCGTGAAGTTCGTACCAACTATCGCCGATGCGGTTGACCTGCACCTCGAACACGCCGCTGTCGCGAACGATGTAGGAGCCGGGCTGGCCGTCGTCCGTCGGATCCGCGTTGTAGAGCGCGGCGTTTTTGTCGCCGCCGGGGCCGGCGTTGTACGGCGCGCTGTTCACCATCACCATGGCCATCGTCAGTCCGCTCATGGCGTTCTGGTGAGCCCTGGCGACATGCGCCTGGCCCTCGACGAACTGGAGTTGCGCCGTCGTCATCAGCGACAGACTCAGAACCACCGCCTCCAGAAGAAACGCGAACGCCAACACCGCAAGAAGTACCGATCCTCGTCTCATCTATCCTCCTCCTATCCCGTTCTTCACTTATAGTAGGTCACCTTCCACCAGTCAACCGTCGGCGTGACCGCGGTGTTCGAGGTGGACAGGTCGGCCCTCACGCGAAGCCTGGTGTAGGCGCTCGGGTCGATCGAAGAGAGACTCACAGGCGACGAGTCGAGATTGCTCATCAACAGAACCCAGGAGCCGTTGTAGCCGTAGACGCTGTACTTCACGTCCGTGCCGGCCGGCTCGCTGTCGCTGAAGGTCAACTCTCCCCAGGCCTGTACGCCGCCGGGGTTTATGTCCACCGAGCGCGCATAGCCGCTCGAAGCGTAGGCCGACACTTCCACGTAGGTCTTGAAGGCGATGTCGTAGTACGAACTGCTGTACCAACTGCCGGTGCCGTACCTGTACCAATATTTCCCACCAGAATAATATCGGTACCGGTACACATAATAATAGCCGCTCGGGGCTTCGAAAACGATGGCGTAGGTGCTGCCGGCGGTGACCTGCGGTTTCGCAGACAGCGTCACCGACTTCCAGCGGTAGCCGTAGCCCAGCGTCACCGTCTCGCTGGCGATCTCCGTGCCGCTGGGACTGTTGCGCCTTATTCGAATCCGCGCC
>CAYPNR010000015.1:13963-25151 GCA_964412125.1 uncultured Planctomycetota bacterium
TATATAGCCGCTGTTGTACCGCGAATATCTGTACGCCGAGTACGGAGAAGAATGGCAGGTCGAGGTCGTCACGGTCCAGCCGCCCGTGGTCCAGCCGTCCAGATCGCCGTCGTCGAAGTTGTCGGAGAAAGTGCCCGCGGTGTAGTAAGGCGCCGGGGAGGTGACCGAAGCGGTCACGCTGGTGCCGTAATTGTAAGTGTGTGTGCCGTAGGCGGGCGACGGCGAATCGGGTTCCGCGCCGCCCGCGGCGCTGGCCTGAATCGTCAGCGTCGGCCTCGCGAAAACCGCGGTCAGCGTCTCGGCGCCGCTTACGGTCCAGACCAGCGGATTCTGCGTGGACTCGCCGCCGGCCCACGTCCATTTTACGAATCCGTAGCCGCCCGCCGGCGAGGCGGTGAAGGAGACCGTCGCGCCGTCGTCGTACCAGTCGCTGCCGGGACTGACGCTGCCGCCCGCCGCCGGACTGCTCTGGACCGTGATGTAGTACTGCTTCTTCCATTGCCAGGTGAGCGAGGAGTACTCACGAATGGAGAAAGTGACGGAATTGCCGCCGCCGGACGCCGGCACGCTGCCGGTGCCGGTCCAGCCCGTGCAGGCCCAGCGTTTCTGTCCCGTCTGCACCATGTACTGGTCCACGGTCGCCGTGACGGAGGTGTCGTAGTTGTACCAGTGCGTGCCGTAGCCGGGATTCGGACTGTCGATGGCACCCTGTTTGCTTACGACGACCAACCGCATCTGCTGCACGGTGTAGACCGCCTTCACGGTCTTCGGAGCGTCCACCATGACGGTCAACGTGGGAGACGAACCGACGTTGGCGCCGTTCACCTCCCAGTGGTCGAAATCGAAGCCGGAGTTGGGCGTCTGACTGTAGGTGACACTGGAACCGGAACTGTAGAAAGCGGTGCCCGGCGTGACGACGCCGCCGGTCGCCGGCTCCGCGGAGACGGTCACCTTGTACCAGGTGTCCCACTGCCACGATATGCTCGAGAGGGCCTGGTCGAGCGTCACCGTCACCTGAGAGGCGGAGCCGCCGGCCGGAACCGCGCCGGTGCCGGTCCAGCCCGTGCAGTGATACTGGTTGCTGCCGGAGGTGAACGGCGTATTGGCCTGCAGCGTGACGGTGGCGCCCCAGTCGTAGGTGTGCGTTCCCACGTCCGGCGAACAGGAACCGGAGCCGGGAGCGGACTCGACCACGAGCGTCGCTTTGGTGAAGTGCGCCATCAGGCTCTTCGGTCCGTCCATCGTCACGCTCAACGGGTTCTGCGTGCCGGTGTAGTCGCCCGTCCAGCCTGTGAAAACGTATCCCGCGTTCGGCGTCGCCGTCAGTGTGACGGTGGTACCGTCGTTGTACCAGCCGCCGGACGGCGTGACGTCCACGGTGCCGCCGTCGGCCGGGTCCACGCCGGTCTCCAGCAGATACTGCGTCTTCCAGAGCCACGTCACGGTCGAGTCCATTGTTATGGTGAAGGTGGTGCTCGTTCCGCCGCCGGACGCCGGCACACTGCCGGTGCCGGTCCAGCCCGTGCAGACGTAACGAATCCTGTGATCGCCGGGGTCGTAGAACGGCGTCGCCCCGCAGGAGGCGGTCACGTCTGTGCCGAAGTTGTACGCGTGCGCCCCCACAGTCGGATTCGGCTGACCGTGATCGGAGTAGACCGTCAACGTCATCTGGTCGATGGCGAAGTTGGCGGTCACGTTCTTGGGAGCATTCATGAGAATGGTGGTTGTCTCTTCGGTGCCGCTGGCGTCTCCCGACCACGAGACGAAGTGATAGCCCGAAGCGGTGTTGGGCGTGGCGGTCAGCGTGACCGAAGCGCCGGAGGAATGCCAGCCGTCGCCCGGCGAGACCGTGCCGCCGGCCGAGGGCTGACAGGTCGTGTCGAGAAGGTACTCGAGATCCCAGAGCCAGGTGATGGAGGAGTTCTGATGGATGACGAAGGTGACGGTTCTGCCGCTGCCGGAGGACGGCACGCTGCCGGTGCCGGTCCAGCCGGTGCAGCGATAGCGCGTGTCGGGCGAGACCGTCACATACTGAGGCGCGCTGCAGGTCACGGACGTGCCGTCGTTGTAGGAATGAGTGCCGACGGACGGACTTATTCCCGGGTTATCGACGGCGCTGTTGACCGTCAGAATCCACTTGGAGAAGGTCGCCGTCACGTTTTTGGGACCGTCCATGACGATCTGGATCGGATTCTGAGAGCCGGTGGCGTCGCCCATCCATCCTGTGAACGTGAACCCCGCGTTGGGGGTGGCTCTGACGGAGACGGAGTCACCCTCGTCGTGCCAGGAGTCGCCGGCCGGATTGACCGAGCCGCCGTCGGCCGGGTCGCAGGCGGTGCGCAACCTGTAGCGGACGCGCCAGTTCCACGTTATGGACGAGTCCTCGGTGATCGTGAAGGTCACGGAGTTGCTGCCGCCGGAGGCCGGCACGGAACCGGTGCCGGTCCAGCCCGTACAGATGTACTCTATCCCCTCGCCGCCGCTGACCGGAGAAGAAACCGAGCAGGTGACGCTGGTGCCGTAGTAGTAGGTGTGCTGACCGACGGCCGGGGACGGCGCGCCGTACTGGGAGGTGACCGTCAGCACCGGCATCACCGCGATGAAGTTCGTTTTCGTCTCCGAGTCCGTGCCTCCGGGGCCGCTCACGGTGAGCGAGACCGTGTAATTGCCCCACTGGGTGTATTTGTGAGTCGGGTTCTGCTGGGAAGAGGTGGTGCCGTCGCCGAAGTCCCACTGCCAGGTGTCGATCACGCCGGTGGAAAGATCGGTGAAATTGACGGTGAGGGGATTTCCGCCTGCGGTCGGCGTCGCTTCGAATTCCGCGTCCGGGGCGAGCGGGCCGACCCGGATATAGCCCGTCTTGAGCGTGAAGTCCTGGCCCTGCGGTCCGGTGACCGTCAACTTCACGTCGAAAGTGCCTTCGCTGGTGTAGGTGTGCGAGGGATTCTTTTCGTTGGAGGTGCCGCCGTCGCCGAACTGCCAGGACCACGAATTGACTATGCCGGAGGAGCGGTCGCTGAACTGGACGGTGAGCGGCACGGCGCCCGCTCTCGGGGTGCCTTCGAAATCCGCCTGCGGCGGAAGATCGGGCGGCGTCGGCGGATCGCCCGCTATCGGCTCCGTATTGCCGAAGATGCGGCGCATCAACGTGTTGCTCTCGAAGGTGAGCGTCACGCGACACAGATCTCCCGAGCCCTGATACGGATACTCCACGCCCATTCCCAGCGGACTGGAGACCACCTGATTGCCCTGGCCGTCGCGCACGATGAACTGAGTGCCGTCCATGGCGTCGAGGGAGTCGGGAGAGTAGTTCTCCAACTGCTCCATCACCGTCTGCGCGGCCAGCACCACGAAGGAACGCCTTTTCGCCTCGTCGGCGCTTCGCATGGCCGCCAGCAACGCGGCCGTGAATCCGAGCACCAGGACGGCGAGGATCATCAGCGCCACCATCACCTCGATGAGCGAGAGCCCTTTCTTCCTCATCTCTATTCCCTCCTCACCTTATCTGCACACCGGGAGTCGGCCTGGCTTCCTTTATCCAGCCCTTGCGTCTCTCCACGGGCTTCTTCTCTCGTTCGGGTCTCAACTTCTTTTCCTTGGGAGGTATCCACTCGATGACGATCTGCCGGGGCTGAGGTTTTCCGCCGGCGCCTTTCGCCGCGGATGTTTTCGCGGCGGCGTCCGGCGCTGCGCGCGACTCCGCGGACGGCTCCGCCGCGGCGCGGCCGACGCTCATGCCCGGCGTCGCCGGGGTCGCGGGCCGCGGAGGCGGCCCGCCGGCGACGCTCTCGGTCGGCGGCGCGCCCTCCGACGGCGACTCGTCTTCGGAGCCGGAGAAGATGCTGAAGACCACGCCTCCCACGACGAGAGCGGCGCAGATCCCTATACCGACGATCACCCGGCGATTCGCACCCACAGTCCATCCTCCAAAGGCCAGTATAATTGACGCCTCCGGCGACCACTTTACAAACGTTTGCACCGGTTCCCGACGCAGGTATAATCCACCGACGGTCGCTTGGAGGCGTAATGGTGCCGCGTCTGCCGGAGGAGTTGACGCGCAAGATGGGACTGGACTTCCAGATACGACTTCTGCGACGCGCGCTGGCGCGCGAGCCGGAGGACTTCGCAACCGCCTTCCGACTGAGCAATCTCCTGAGCGCCGCAGGCCGTCATCAGGAGGCCCTCGCGCTGGACCTGCGACTCGTCGGCATGCGACCGGACGATCCGGTCGTCCATTACAATCTGGCCTGCAGTCACGCCCTGCTCGGCCGCAGAAAGGAGGCTCTCGCGTCTCTCGAGCGGGCGGTGGAGTTGGGCTGGACCGACGCCTCTTTCATGCTCTCCGACGAGGACCTGCGTCCGCTCCGCGGCGATCCCGGATTTCTGCGCATCCTGCACCGACTGCTGCCCTCAAGCGAGAGCGAGACCCGCGGCCGCGGCCGCCAGCACCCAGACGCAGAAGACACGAAGTCCGCCGCGCGCCAGGATGAAGAAGAGAAGCCGCAACGCGACCAGAGAGGCGAAGAAGGAGGATCCGGCCGCCACGGCCAGCGTCCAGGACAGACCGGCGCTTCGTGAACGGCCGAGAAGTTCGAGAAACAACGCGCCGCCCATCACCACCATGCCGACGAGAAACGAAAACACGCCCGCGTCTCTGCGTGACGCGCCGAGCAGCGTGGCCCCGTAGATGGTGCTTCCGGCGCGGCTGACGCCCGGCAGCAGCGCCAGCGCCTGAAACAGACCCACGACGAATGCGCCTCTGACGCCGAGCGTCGTGTAACCGAGGCGGCGCGACGTTCTGATACCCGCGCAGAAAAGACCCGACAGGGCGAAGCAGAGCGCCAGCAGCCAGCCCGGCGGCGCGGCGACGAACTTCTCGAGCGCCAGTCCGACGACCGCGGCCGGCGCCGCGGCGACCGCCAGCATGACGAATCGGAGGCTTCTGTTGTCGCGCTCGAAGAGCGCGGCTATGTGCGGCCGCATGAACAGCAAAAGCGCCGCGAGACTGCCGCCGTGCGCCGCCACGGCGTACGGAAGAAACTGTTCGGGTCGCTGCTGCGCGACGCGCCAGAAAAGCAGAAGATGGCCGCTGGAGGAGACCGGCAAAAACTCGGTGAATCCCTGCAGGGCGCCGAAAAGAAGCGCCGCCACGCAACTCAAGACGTCTCTCCCAGACGCTTCTCGACGAAGTCCAGTATAAGACGCGCCAGGCGACGCTTGCTCGCGCGCACCTCCCGCTCGAAACCTTCGCCCAGCAGCCGGAACGCGGCGGCCGCGGCGCCCATGGCCGCGGACGTGTTCGCCACTATCATGTCGAGTCGCTTGGCGCGTAGTTTGCGCCGGGCCTCCTCCGCCACGCGTTCCTCCTCCAGGGCGAAGCCCACGACCACGCGGGGACGGCTCCGGCGACAGACCTCCGTCAAAATGTCGGGATTGCGTACGAAACCGACCTCGAGCGTCCTCCGTCCCGACTTCTTTATCTTGCCCGGCAGCCGTCTCCGGGGACGGAAGTCGGCCACGGCCGCGGCCATGACCAGGGCGTCCGCCTCCGCCGCCTCCGCGAGCACGGCGTCCCGCATCTCCACGGCGCTCGTGACGCGAACGACGCGCGCGCCGACCGGCACGCGAAGCGCAACGGGGCCCGTGACGAGCACGACACGATGTCCGCGTCGCACTCCCTCGCGGGCGACCTCATATCCCATCCGGCCGCTGGAGGCGTTGCTCAGGTAGCGAACGGCGTCCAGATACTCTCGTGTCGGCCCGGCCGTGACCAGCAGATTCAACGCTCCACCCCCAGGGTGTGACGCTGGCCCAGACGGTCCTCGAGTACGACGCCTGTCCTGGTCACCTCCTTGACCAGGAACGGCTCCTCGCCGCACCACACTTTCTCGCCCGCCTCGTACCTGCGTCCGTCGAGGAAGACGGCCATTCTTCCTTCGGTGTCGTGAACGACGCCGGAGACGGTGAGTGAACGCACCATGTCTCTGAGACGCTTCTTCTCCGCTTCGAGAAGTCTTCTTTTCTCTTCCTCTCTGCGCCTGCGCGCCTCTTCCTCCTTACGCTTCCGCTCCTCTTCTTCCCTCTGCCGCCGCAGTTTCTCCTCTTCTTCCCTTTTGCGTCTCTCCATCTCTTCGCGTTCGCGCTTCTTCCGCTCCTCCTCCCGGAGGTGGCGGCGCCGCGCTTCCTCGAACGGCGAAACGAAAGGGTCGCCTCCCCAGTCTCCGGGACTGGCGGCGTGGCGGAGCAGAGTCCTTCCCTTTCCCTTTCCGGCGGAGCCGCCCCGACCGGGACCGAAGTCGCCGCTTTCGCTCACGCCGTAGACCCAGAGACCGACGCCGACCATCACGGTGAGCGCCACGCCCAGCACGAGCGCCCTGTTGGCGCGCACGAAGTCGAGAATCGCCCTCATCCGCCGTCCTCCGTCTCGATCAGAACGACCTCCATCTCCATCTCCGCCGAGACCTTCGGATACGCCTCACCGTCGTAGGCGATCTTCATCTTCTTGATCTGCATGAGAAAGGTGCTGTTGGTCAGATGATGCAGGAAGTCGGCGAGATCGCGGTAGCGCGCCCGAAGTCTGAGACGGAGCATGGAGCGGAACAGGTTTCCGGTCCGACACGTGCCGGGCTCTTCGAGACCGACGACCTCCACGTTGTAGCGCCGCGCGACGTTGGCGACCTCGGCCACCGCGGAGGTTATCGAAGACGGATCGCCGAAGCGCTGCTTCAACTTCAACAGGCGTCCTTCGAGAGCGTCGACCGCCCTGCGCAGTCTTCCCGCCTGCTCGAGACGGCGAAGTTTGAGGGCGAGGCTGCGGTGCGCGTCTCCGGCCTCCGCCTTGGCGGCCGCCAGTCTGCGTCCGCTCAACGCGACCGCGACCGCGCCCACGACGAGCACGCCCACGCCGACGAGCGCCGCGCGATGGCTCCTGAGCCATCTTACTTTTCCGACAACCGCTTCCATCTGTCCACCGCCAACTCGCATGTGACCGAGAACAGTCCGACCTTCTGCTGGAAATCTTCGTTTCCGAGAACGACGGGTTGCCACTGGCTCCGCTTCACGTTCGTGAACACGTTCGTCCGCGCCAGGGCCAGCGCGAACTCCGTGAAGCAGGCCGGCTCGTAGGAGTATCCTTCCACGCGGATGAGATACTTGTCAGGCGAGCCGTTCCCGTCGGGCACGGCCTCGAACGAAACGAGTCTCAACCAGAGTTCGCCGGGCTTGACCGAGAGGGAGAGCAAATGCATCACCTTGTGCCAGTGCGGAACCGCGCCCCAGGCCTCCTCGATTCGAAGTATACGCGACTGCAGCGACTCCCGACGCTCCTGCAGTCGCGTCAGCGACTCCGCGAGGCCGGCCAACGACTTCTCGCGGGCGCGCGCCTCCGCGGCGTCGGCGTAATAAGCGGAGCCTATCGCGTAGAGCGCGACGACGAGAGAGACGACGGCCGCGGCGAACAGCGCCGACATCCGCGACAGCGTGGGACCCGTGCGTCGCTGTCGCATCCTTTTCAGGCCCGACGGAAGAAGATTGATGTGGCGCACCGCTTCGCGTCTGGTCATGCCGTAGGCGGCGGTGAGCGCCGTGCCGACCGCTTCGATCTCGGGCTCCTTCAAAGTGGGCGAGCCGAGCCGGGCCGCCGCGATAGGATTGCAGACCCGCGCAGCCGCGCCGAGTCGCGCGGAAAGCAGTCTCTCTATGTCGCGCAGCAGCGCCCCTCGTCCGGTGATCAGAAACTCGCCTATCCGCTTCTGCGGATTCTGCTGGTGCCAGAAACCTATCGATCTCTCCAATTCGCCCACCAGCCGCTCGACCGGATAGCGTACCGCCACCGCCACCTGTCGCGCCTCCGTCTCCACCTCGCCCGACTCGGAAACGCCCAGAGGCACGCCCGCTCCCGCCGTCTCCTTCATGTCCTCCCAGAACGACGTCATATCCTTTATCTGCTCCAGTTCCTCGTGAACCGCGATGGCCAGAAGCCGCTGCTCCTCCTCCTTCAACGCGATGCCGTACTTGCGCTTCAGCAGTTCCGCCGCCTCCGCCGAAACGCCCAACTCCTCCCGTATCGAGTCCGTGAAGTCGGCGTCGCCCAGACGCATCTCCCGAATGAAGGAGATGTGCCCCTCCTCCATCACTATCAGCGTGCTGTGCCGCCGTCCTATGTCCACCAGCGCGACGACCTCGCCGGGCTCCTTCGGCAACTCCTCCCTCATCGCCGCCACCACCGCCCACGCCCTGACCGTCACGGCCACCGGCTCCAGTTCCGCTTCCCTGAGCATCTTCAGCCGTTCCCTGAGCGTCTCCTTCTTGACGGCGGCGGAGAGCACATCCACCTTGCGAGTGCCGTCCTCGAAGACCACCTCCTTTATCATGTGGTAGCCGAAATACGCCTCGCCTAAGGGAAACGGACTGGTGCGCTCGGCCTCCCACCAGACGGCGTTGTCCATGTCGCCGGTCGGCATCTGCGGCAGACTTATGTGCTTGGCGAAAGCGTCCTGG
This sequence comes from uncultured Planctomycetota bacterium, assembly GCA_964412125.1. Taxonomy (GTDB): domain Bacteria; phylum Planctomycetota; class SKW154; order SKW154; family SKW154; genus CAYPNR01. The sequence goes on from CAYPNR010000015.1 coordinate 22,463, forward strand.
CCCTCGATGGTGGTGACGGCCTGACTGCCGGAGAGGTTCCGCGACGCGATCACCTTGCCGAGCAGCGTGGCGATGGCCGCCATGTCGCCTTCGAGGTCGTGCGGCACCTCCGCCATGGCCCAGCCGAAGAGCATGGCGCCGGAGGACGTCTCCTTCGCCTCGACCACTATCAGGCTGTCGCCGTCGATGTCCACGCCGAGCATTTCGACAGTCGCCTCTTCAGTCCCGCAAAAGGATTATATCCGTAAAGCGCCGCTTCCGCAAATTCCGCCGGCCGCGGACGGGACGACCGCCGCCGCAGGAGGTGTGTATCACGCGCGCATCCTTCGAGATCGAATGGGAGTCCGAAAAGATGGCCATCGGGACGGACGCACGTCGCCGCAGGCGGTCCGCCCGCCGCCGCGTCTCCGCCGGGCGGCACGCGGAGGTCGTCCGATGAGCGTCCCGCGTTCCGAATCGGACGTCGGCTTCCACGTCCTCGTCGCGCGCGCGCTCGACGACGACGACAATCCACTCTGGCCGGAAAGGTTCCCGCGTGAGGTGCTTCTGCAGTACCGCAAGGAGGCCGGCGCCCTCATATTCGCCCTGCAGTACCAGAACGACGCGTCCGCGGCCGGCGGCGGCCTCGTCAGAAGCGAGCATCTCAGGTTCTGGGACGATCTCCCCCGCGACGCGACCGCGTTCATCGGCGTCGATCCGGCTCCGGGAACGAGTCCGAACGGCGACTTCTTCGCGGTCGCGGTCGTGACGCAGAACGCCGGCGGCCTGTTCGTCAAAGAGGTGTTCCAGGCGCGACTGGACATAACCGCGCAGGTGGAGACGGTGGCGAGAATGACGCACGAGCATCGCGCCGCCTGCGTCGCGGTGGAGGCGGTGGCGTATCAGTCCGTCCTGGTGGACCTGCTGCGGAAGGCCGGTCTGCCGGCGCGACCGGTGCATCCTCGAAGAGCGAAAGAGTGGCGTTTCGCCCGTCTCGCGGCGCTCGCGGAAACCGGCGCGCTGCTGCTCGGACGCTCGCAAAAGCAACTGCTGGAGCAGTTGCTTCTCTGGCCGGACTGCGAGCACGACGATCTGCTGGACGCGTTGTGGCTGGCGATCGAGGCGACGCGACGCGGCCGCGCTTCCTTTCTCAGTCTGCCGGGAGTCTGAAAACGTTGTAGGAGGTTTCCGATATGCTCGACCTGAACGATCCGGAAGGCCGCGTGGAGGCGGCCCGCGTGGCCGAAGCCGCCAGACGATCGGTCTCGCAGAGACACGCCGAGTACGAAAGACTGCTGCCGCACTGGCTCTTCTACCTCCACTCATACGAGGGCGGGCCTTCCTACACTCAGAATCCGCAGTACCTGCTCTCACACGCCCGCGAGACCGCCGAGGACCGCGCGTTCCGCCTGCGTCGCGTCGTCTACTACAACTACTGCCGCTCGCTTATCGAGGTCTACACCTCCTATCTCTACAAGAAGGAGGTGGTGAGGGAGTCGGACAATCCGGCGTACCGGGAGTTTCTGGAGAACGTGGACCTGCGCGGCAACAGCATCAACTCCTTCATGAGCAGGTACGTGGCGCCCATGAGTCAGGTCTTCGGAACCGTTTTCGTCCTGATCGACCTGCCCCAGGCGCCGGCCGGCCTCTCGACCGCGTTCGAGGAGCGGCTCCTCGGCATTCGGCCGTACGCGAGAGTCGTTCTGCCGCTGCACGTACTCGACTGGGAACTGGACGGCTTCGGCCGCTTCGTCTGGGTGAAACTGAAAGAGCCGGCGCCTTCCTCCCGCGGTCCGTTCGACGAGACCGGAGCGCGACGCCGGAGATACAGGATATGGACCCGCCGCAGATGGTTCCTCCTCGACGAGGACGGCAACTTTCTCAACCCCGGCGGACCCGAAGGCGAGCCTCATCCGGCGGGACGCGTGCCGCTGATAGCCGTCCACAACGAGCGCTCCACCCTGAACCAACTCATGGGCGTCTCCGCGCTGCAGGACATAGCGCCGTGCTGCCAGCGCATCTACAATCTCGCAAGTCTCCTCGACGAGTTCCTCTACAAGCAGTGCTTCTCGTTCCTGGCGTGGCCGGGCGACGTGGACGTCGAGCGACTGTCGGCGTCGAACGTGGCGACTCTCGACCCGGAGACGCGGCAGTTGCCGACCTACATAACGCCTCCGACCGATCCGGCGCGGTTCATCGAGTCGCAGATCGAGAAAAACATACAGGAAATCTATCGGATAGCGCGCATCCGCTACGCGGTCACCGAGACGCACGCCGAATCCGGCGTCGCACGCGCCATCGAGTTCCACGACACCGACAACGTCCTGGCGCGCAAGGCCCGTAACCTGGAACAGGCCGAACGCGAGACGGCGGAGGTCTTCTTCCGCTGGACGGGCGAGCCGAACGACGCGCGGATAGTCTATCCCAAGGACTTCTCCATACGCGCGGTCAACGAGGAGGTGGAGGAAGCCACGCGTCTGATGCGTCTCAATCTCTCGCGCACCCTGAACGCGCGGCTCGCCAAGCGACTCGTCAAGCGACTGCTGCCGGGCATCGGTCCCGAGGAGGAGGAGAGCATCTTCTCGGAGATAGAGGACGCCTGCGGGACGCCGACGGAGTCCTGAGGGCGGCGCCGCGGCGCCGCTTTTGGAGAGCCGGTTCGGGCTTGCCTTCGGCGCCGCGCGTCCTGTAACATCCGGCCGACGAGAGT
>CAYPNR010000015.1:25251-30094 GCA_964412125.1 uncultured Planctomycetota bacterium
CGGTTCGGGCTTGCCTTCGGCGCCGCGCGTCCTGTAACATCCGGCCGACGAGAGTCGGGGAGGATCACGATTTGCGTTACAGGGTCCGAATAGAGGTGGCGCGGGTGAGCGGCGAATGCGCCGCGGGTCACAAGGAGGGCGACTCCTGGACGATCTCGCGGCCGGATCGCCCGCTGGCGATATGTCCGGTCGCCCTGACGGCGATATGGCAGAAGATTTACGCCATGCTGCTGGGCGCGGACTTCTGGTGGGCCGAGAACCCCGACGAGGCGCTTTTCTCCTGTCCCGACGCCGGCGTGGTCACCTTCAGAATATCGCGTGAGCCGGCGGACGACGCGTGAGCCGGACACCGCGTCAGAGCGCGTCCGGGTCGAACGTGCCGTTCTTCACGGCCTCGCGCAGCCGCGACATCGTCCGCTGCAGGAAGCGTATGTTGTGGATGCTGGCGAGCACCGGCCCGAGAATCTCCCGACTGACGAAGAGGTGGCGGAGATAGGCCATCGTGAAGTTGCGACAGGTGTAGCAGTCGCAGTCGGACTCCGGCGGCTCCATGACGCGCGCCCACCTGGCCGCGAGCACGCGAAGCGGACCGCCGCGGCTGAGCAACTGTCCGTTGCGCGCGTTCCGCGTCGGCAGCACGCAATCGAAGATGTCCACCCCGGCGGCGACAGCCGCGATCAGGTCGTCCACGCTGCCGACGCCCATCAGGTAGCGCGGCGCCTCACGCGGCAGAACGCGACAGGTCTCGGCCGTCGTCGCGCGCGTCGCCTCCCGCGGCTCGCCCACCGATAGTCCGCCGACGGCGTAGCCGTCGAAGCCGAGTTCGACGAGCGCCTCCGCGCATCTCCTCCTCAGCGACGAATACGTCGAGCCCTGAACTATCGCGAACAACGGACGCGCGCCGGCGTTCTCGTCGCGGCAGATACGCGCCCAACGGAGAGTCGTCTCCACCGCTTCCGCCGCTTCCGACTCGTCGATCGGGTAGGGCGGACACACGTCGAGACAGGTTATGAGGTCGGCGCCGAGACGCTGCTGTATCCGAACGGCCTCGCGCGCCGAAAGAAAAACGTCGCGGCCGTCCACCGGCGAACGAAATCGAACGCCGTCGCGCTCCACCCGCGCGGAGGCGCCGAGCGAAAATACCTGATAGCCGCCGGAGTCGGTCAGAACCAGTCCGTCCCAACTCATGAAACGATGCACGCCTCCCGCGGCGGACACCGTCTCGACTCCGGGACGCAGCCGGAGATGAAACGCGTTCGCCAGCAGTCCTTCCGTGCCGGTCGAGCGCACCTGCTCCGGCGTCAGCGCCTTCACCGCCGCAAGCGTCGCAACCGGGAAAAACGCCGGCGTTCGTGCGGAGCGGCCGCCCACGGTCAGCACGCCGGCGCGGGCGTCTCCGCAGGTCGCGTCGATTCGGAAGTCCAGCACTTTCACTCTCCCGCCGGACCCACGACGGGCGCGATCAAAGGAGGCTGATGAACGCGTCTCGCCTTCGGCGACAACAGATGCACGACACGCCAGCCGCGGGAGGAAAGAACGTCCGCGATGTATCTGCGATGGCAGCGCGCGGGGTCGGCTTCGGCGCAGACGAAACAGGTCGGTCGCCGCAAGGCGAGCGACTCCAGCCGCGCGATCCCGGAGGCGAAGTCCGGCGTCAGCATGTGGCGAGCGTAGGAGCCGCGTCGGAAGCCGCCGAGTTCGTCGCCGAAAAAGACGTAGTCGATGCCTGCGCGCAGCAGAGCGGCGCCGAACGGCTCCCTGTCGAAATGAGAGCAGCGGGAGCGCGGAAACCTGCGTACGTCCGCCACGCAGCGTGCCCCTCCGGCGCGCAACATGTCGATGAAAGAGTCGATGTCGCGCGTCGCGGTGCCGGCGCTGAACACTACCTGGCGAGTTTCCATTTGCCTTTCTTGCGCTGGCGTTGGATTATCCTGCGTCCCGAGCGCGTTTTCATCCGCGCCAGGAAGCCGAACTTGCGTCGCTTCACGTTCGACTTGCGAATCCGCGTCTTCACCGCTAAAATCCTTGCAACGACCGATCGGCCATTCTGCAACGCGGCCGGCCGTTGTCAACCTTTTTGTGGACGCGCGGACGGATGGGCGAAACGCTGCCGCGGCAACTCTGGCGCAGAGTCAGAAGCGTCTTCCTCAAGGGACTGGCCGCTCTGCTGCCCACGGCGCTCACCATTTACGTCATCATGTTCCTCTACGGATTCACGAAAGATTCCGTCTCCAAACCGATAACCACCTTCATCGGCTATCAGATGGCCGAACGCTCCGAGTCCTGCAGACGCCACTTCGTGGAGGAGTACGGCGTCAACGAAAACATCCTGGAAATGAAGAACGGCAAGTTCGTGCATCCGGAAGAGGTGGAACGCGAACTCTCCGAGAAACTGCCGTGGTGGCCCGGCTTCGTTCTCGTGCTGGTGACGATATTCGTGGCGGGGATAGTGCTGGCGAGTTTTCTGGGCCGCAAAATATGGCGGACCGGTGAGAGGACGCTCGGCAAAGTGCCTGTCATCGGCATCATATATCCTTACATCAAGCAGGTGACCGAATTCGTCTTCGGCGAGGGCCGCAAAACGCCGGCGTACTCCCGCGTGGTCGCGGTTCAGTTTCCGTATCACGGCAGTTGGGCGGTCGGCTTCGTCACGGGCTACGGACTCGCGCCGGTCGACGCCTCCGGCGGCAAACACGTCACCGTCTTCGTGCCGTGCTCGCCCGCGCCGATGTCCGGCTTCACCGTCGTGGTGCCGGAAGAGGAAGCGATCCCGCTCGACATGACCGTGGACGAAGCCATGCGCTTCGTGATATCCTGCGGCGTGATAACGCCGGAAAGGTTCCTCACCGAGCGGGGCGTCCAGGCGGTGGCGAGAGGAGAAACACGGGTGCTCGACTCCGGCGGCCGAGCGGAGACCGAAACGGAGAATGAAGAGGAAGAAAAGGAGAAACAGGATTGAACCCGCCCGCTTCAAAGACCGAGCGACAACAAGAAAAGACTTCCTACATCACCCTGGGTGCAATAGACAGTTTTGAAGAGTTCGTTATGTTTTGCAAGAGTATTGAAATGCACGGCTTCCCCTGGCAGGATAACTTTGAACGTGCGGCCCGAATGTTGCGCGACCGGGGCAGGTTGTCAGAGGAGGACTACCGGAAATGCCTCAGACATATCACGAAATACCCCCGCAGGCCAAAACACTCGTAATCTTCATGCTGCCCGATCGCTCGAAGCGCGGGAACCGAAGGGAGCCGACATCGAAAGCCGTTGGAGGAGAAAAATATGGACTTCGGTCTGAGTGAGGATCACGCACTGGTGCGGGAGATGGCCCGCGACTTCGCGGAACGGACGGTCGCGCCCGTGGCCGCGGAGATCGACGAACAGGAAAAGTTCCCCATGGAGGTGTGGAAGGCCGCCACCGAACTCGGTTTCGCGGGCGTCACCATACCGGAGGAGTACGGCGGCTCCGGTATGGACACTCTCTCCTACGTCCTGATCGGAGAGGAGATCTCGAAGGTCTGCGCGTCGACCGCCATCATCATGGGCGTTCAGGTGTCGCTGGTCTGCGAGCCGCTGTTCAAGTGGGGAAGCGAAGACCTGAAACGGAAGTATCTCGTCCCTCTCGCCAAGGGGGAGAAGATAGGATGTCTGGCCGTCACCGAGCCGAACGCCGGCTCCGACGTGGGCGGCGTCAGAACGCAGGCCGTCGAGGACGGCGACGAGTTCGTGCTGAGCGGCAACAAGTTGTTCATCTCCAACGCGGCGGAGGCGGACGTGGCGCTCGTGCTGGCGGTCACCGACAAGGACAGAGGCCGTCGCGGCCAGAGTATGTTCGTGGTGGAGACCGACTCGCCCGGCTTCACCGTCGCGAAAAAGGAAAAGAAACTGGGCATCCGCGGATCGAGCACCTGCGAACTGGTGCTGGAGGACGTACGCGTGCCGAAGGAGAACATGCTCGGCAACCGCGGAGCGGGCTTCAAGATAGCGATGTGGACGTTCGACGGAGGCCGCGTTCTCGTCGCGGCGCAGGCGATAGGAATATCGCAGGCCGCGCTCGAGGCCGCGATCCGCTTCGCCAAGGAGCGCGAGCAGTTCGGCAAGCCCATCGGTTCGTTCCAGGGCATTCAGTTCATGCTCGCGGACATGGCGACCGAACTCGAAGCGGCGCGGCTGCTCTGCTACAAGGCGGCGTGCCTGAAGGACGCCGACGAGGACTTCGTGATGCACGCCTCGATGGCGAAATTGAAGGCGGCCGAGGTGAGCGAGTTCGTCACCAGCAAGGCGCTGCAGATACACGGCGGCTACGGCTACGTCCGCGAGTTTCCGCTGGAGCGCTACTGCCGCGACGCGCGGATCACGCAGATATACGAAGGAACCAGCGAGATACAGCGACTGATAATCGCCCGCAAACTGCTCCGCGGCTGAGCGGCGACCCCGCGCCTTGAGGCGAAAAGTTTTGACAATCGCGCCACGTACGGCAAGAATCGGCGTTGCGACGGCGGTGCTCCTCCTCGCCGGCTGCTGCGGCGTCGCGGTCGTGAGTCTTCCGCAGGGGAAACTGCCGATCCGGGCGGGACCGCCTCCGGCGGACTCGCGGATCACCGCCCATGTGGAGGTGCGACTGCACGGAGCGTCGATATTCGGCGTCGTGCCGCTCGGAAAGACGACGGGAGAAGCGGCCGTCGAGAGACTCGTTAAGGAAGCCGTGCGAATGAAGGCCGACGGACTGGCCGAACTGCGACTGGAGTACACACGCGTACCGTTCCCGCTCGCCTTCATCTGGTGGTACCGCGGCGTGCGGGCCAGCGCTTTCTGTTATCGTCTTTTGAGGAAGCGGCCATGAGAG
>CAYPNR010000016.1:0-29004 GCA_964412125.1 uncultured Planctomycetota bacterium
TCCGGCTCCTTGTCCTTCAGCGCTTTGATGAGCGGCCCGACCGCGCGCTTATCCTTGATTTCGCCGAGCGTATACGCGGCACGCCAGCGGACGTCTTCAGATTCATCCTTCAACGCTTCGATGAGCGGCTCGACGGCGCGTTCGTCGTCCATGTCGCTGAGCGCGTACGCGGCACAGGCACGGGAGGATTCGTCCTTGTCCTTCAACGCTTCAATGAGTACTTTGACGGCGTCGCGCTCGTAGCCGATTTCACCGAGCGCCTCCGCGGCATCTTTGCGGACAGACCGATCCTCACCCCTTGACTGTTCAGTCAATTCAGGCGCCCTGTCTTTCGGGGGCGATTCGGAAGGAGAAGAAGGAAGAGAAGGAGAAGGAGAAGAACAGGACGGAATCATAACGCCTGTGACAAAAACGGCCGTCATCAGGGCGGAAGCGAAGCCGCGTCTCCGTCGAACGCTTCCATCCCCGTTTGTGGGTGTTTGAGCCGCTTTTTTCATGGCCTGTCCTCCTGACGGCGGCTATTGGTTTTACCCGCGTCCGCGGCGGATTATGCCGGCGGTGGAAAGAATCCGTCAAAGGCGCTGTGCGGACCCGGCACAACCGTCATCGGCTTGTCGCGTTCCGCTGCTCCGCCGCGGCGGGGACGGGGTCATTGCTCGCAGGGTGGGTGCCGGCACGGCTCGGATCTGCCGCAGCACGTGCCGCCGGCGCCGCAGCGGCCGGGCGCGCCGCCGTCGCCCTTCATGACGAAACCCGCGCCTCCCGTTATGCGCCGTCGCAGGCGGCCGCCGCAGTCGGGACACTCCTTAAGCGGCTCGTCGCTCACGCGCTGGAATCGCTCCAGTCGCCTGCCGCAACGCTCGCATTCGTAACTGTAGGTCGGCATCGCGTGACCCTCCCGCAACGGAAATATTGTATGCGCCGCGCGGGGGCTTTCCATCGAAAACGGCGCCGGCTCCGCGCCGCGGCGCACGAAAAAGCCGGCCCTGCGGCGCGGCCGCTCCTTTTCAAAAGCGCTCCCGATCGCTATACTTGTTCTGCCGCACGGGCGTCCGTACCGTCGAATATGAGAACGGAAGGGACGGTCGCTCTCGCTGTGATTTGGGGACGATGGCATGAAAAAAGTGGTGGTCGTTCTGATCGTCGTGGTCGCCATGCTGATCGCCGGCTGGTTCTTCGTCGGTCGCTGGTGGTTCCTGCGCTGGAACGCGGAAAAAGAGGTGAACGCGTTGCTCGAGCGGGCGGCCGGCGTCGCGCTTCTGTGGGGCGAGCCGGGCGAGGCGGAGATGAAGAAGGTGCTGGAGACGGGCGTCAGCGCGCCTGTGGGCGCGGCAGGATGGCTCGCCTTGAAGGGCGATTCGCGATTCCGGCGGCTTCGCTCCGCGTTCGCGATGATGGACGTTCTCGAGATGAATCCGCGGCGGGACGCCTCCGGCGTCCGGAGCGCCGGACGAATCCTCGCGGCGGTCGACGACTCCGGAAGCATCCTCCTGGATGTGGAGCGGAGAGCGGGTGAGTTTCTGATACGAGCCGGAGAGTCGACGATGGCGGCGCGCGTGCCGGCGCTGTCGGAAGCGGTGCGCGACGTTCTCGAGCAGGTGATGGTGCAGTGCCTGTCCGCGGCGGTGGACGCGGGTCGACTGCGGAACTGGTGCGAGATCGCCTGGCGGGAGAAAGTGCGTCCCGAGAAACTGTTTCGCGGAGGCTTTCGAAGAGTCGCCTACTCGGCGGTGCGCCGGAGTCGACAGGACGGCGACGCGGAAGCGACGGCCGGAGCGGACGAGTTGGTCGCGCTTCTCGTGCGGGACGGCAGTCGACACTCGCTCGCCCTCGCGCTCGCGTGGCTGGCGGAGCGCGGCGCGGGCAGCGCGGTGACGCCGGTTCTGCGCGCGCCGACGATGCGGGTGGGCAACCTTACCGCTCCGGAAGGCGTCTCGACGGCCGCTTTGAGGGTCTGGGCCGAGGGCGCTTACGAGTGGCTGATGGCCAACTGGGGGCGCGTCCGCTGGAGCGGCGCTCAGGAGTGCTGGAGCGCGGGTGAGAAAGACGACGGCGAAGCCGCGCCGCGGGTGCTGCAGGAGGCGAAAGACGTGGACGCCGTGCTCGAAGGGATCCTTCGATAGCGCGACGCTACGCCGCGCGGATCACGTAGTACGCCGCGAACGCCGCGGCGATCATCCCGGGGACGACGTCGCGGCGGCCGAATCTGCCTCTCACCACGCGGATCGCCACGTATGTGATGAAGCCGGCCGCGATGCCGTCTGTGATGCTGAAGGTGAACGGAATCAGCATCATGCAGAGAAACGCCGGCAGCGCTTCACTCATGTTCTTCCAGTCGATCCGCTGCACGCCGGAGAACATCATCACGCCGACGACGACCAGCGGCGCCGCCACCAGCGGATGCAGAAAGACGACCGACGTCATGTGCGTCGTCGACACCGGAGCCGTCGCGACGACGTGGCCGAGCACCTGCTTGCCGGCGGAGAGCACGGTGACGTCGGTGCCCGCGGCGCAGGCGACCGCCGCGTGCAGGTTGACGGGAATGCCCTGACCGACGGTCTCGACCAGCGGCGAGAAGAAAAGCGCGCCTATGAACAGAACGCCGGTCACCACCGACGCCAGTCCCGTTCTCGCGCCGTGACCGACGCCGGAGGCGCTCTCTATGTAACTGGTCACCGTCGTCGTGCCCAGCAGCGTTCCGGCGACGGTGCCGACCGCGTCGGACATCAGCGCTTTGCCGGCGCGCGGCAGTTTTCCGTCCTTCAGCAGTCCCGCGTGGTCGCAGACGCCTATCAACGTGCCTATGGTGTCGAACATGTCCAGAAACAGCAGTATGAAGACCACCTGCAGAAAGACGCCCCAGGCGGCCGGCGTCGCGGTGAATATCTTGCCGAGCGTGGGCGCCAGCGACGGTACCTCCCCCACTATGCGGTCCGGCGCGGACGCGACTTCGGCGACCATCGCGACCGCCGCGGTCGCGGCGATGCCTATCAGCAGCGCTCCGGGAACGCGTCGCGCCACCAGCAGGGCGGTGAGCAGTATGCCGACGACGCCGACCAGAACGGCCGGCTCCTGCAGCGGTCCGAGCGTCACGCCCGTGGCGGGCGAGAACACCACCACGCCGGCGAACTGGAAGCCTATCAACGCGATGAAGATGCCGATGCCCACGGCGATGGCGTGTTTGAGACAGTCCGGCACGGCCTCCATGATTCTGCGGCGGAGGGGCGTGAACGACAGAACGAGAAAGACGCAGCCGGAGACGAAGTTGGCGAGGAGCGCCTGCTGCCAGGTGAGTTTGCCCGCGGCGCAGATGGTGTAGGCGATGAAGGCGTTGTGCCCCATGGCCGGGGCGAGCGCTATCGGATAGCGGGCGACCAGCGCCATGAATATGGTCGCGAAAGCGCTGGCGATGCAGGTCGCCGCCATCACCGCTTTGTAGTCCATGCCCGCGCCGTCGCTGAGTATCACGGGGTTGACGAATATGATGTAGGACATCGTCATGAAAGTGATGAGGCCGCCCACCGCCTCTCGTCGTATCGAGGAGCCGGCCTCTCTCACGCCGAAGAAGCGGTCGATCGCTTTCGTCAGCGTCATGTCTCGTCCTCCCTCGAAGACTCGACGTTACGGTTCCTTGAGTTCGCGTCTGAGCAGGCGCAACAGCGGCTCGAAACGCACCCGGTTCCGCTCGTCGGCGGCGATGAGTTGTCGATGCGCCTGCTCCACCGCGCGCGCCAGTTGCTTCTTGCTGGCGGTGCCCACGCGCAGCCGGTGAAGGGATATGCCCTCCGGCGGCTTCACCGCTCCCTGTTTCACCGGCAGCAGTTCGGTGAGGCCGAGCAGATGGAAGCGCTCGTAGACCTTCGGAGACGCGTTTATCACCACCACCTGTCCGCGCTGCTCGAGTACTATCTCGACCAGCGTGCCCATGAAACAGGAGTCCACGTAGTGACAGTTTTTGAGGTCCACCACGTAGGAACGCCGCCGCGTCCCCAGCATGCGATTGATGAAGGCGCGGAGCGTGGGACAGGTTCCCGCGACGCCGTCGCCGTTCACCCTGATGTAGACCGTCTCCCCCGCCGCCGCGACGCCGAAGGATGCGGGTCCGCTGACCATCCGCGCCTCCCGCTTACGCCGTCCGACAAAAAACGAATCTACAGCGGCGCGGACGCCTTTTCAAACTAAAATTTCCTCCCGCGCGGCGCCGGCCGCTTCCGCGGACAAACGACGCGGGCGACGCCGGCGTATGAAAATGAGGAGAGACACGACTTTTCGCTCGTCGTGCCGGGGGACCGTCTGTGCAAAGGATGCTTTCGCTGGCGGCGCTCGCCGCCGGATGCGCGGCGCTGGCCGTGGTGCTTCTCGGACGAGAGTCGCGGAAGGCGGGCGACGTGGTCCGCCCCGCCGCGGCCGAGGAGGTCGACGTGTTGCGACACGATCTGATGCTGCTGTCGCGACGGGTGAACGGTCTGCAGGCGCAGATCGAAATGCTTCAGGAGTCCCTTCCGCCCGCCGCGCCCGCTCCGCCGCCCGGGCGGGAGCCGTCGGACGAGCGGGCCGGGCCGGCCGACGACGATTCGGAGACGCCGTCCGACGCTTCGCCTCTGCCCGCCACGCTCGCCGATCTTCGCAAGGTGATACGGGAGGAGGTGAAGCGGAGCCGGCGGAGTCCATGGAGTTCGTCCGGGACCGAGCAGTGGGAGCGCGACGAGTTCGGCGGTCTGGCGACCTACGTTCACCACATGGGCGAGCGACTGGGACTGAGCGAGGCGCAGAAACGCGAGTATTTCAGACTGTATCGCGACTTTCGTTCGAGAGTTTCGGGACTCTACGCCAGGGTGCGCGGGCAGATGGGCGAAGGCGCCGCGCGGGGGGAGGTCTACAAGCGCTATTCTCAGGCCTACGGCGAGGAGAGGGAGAGGTTTCGCGACGACGTGATGCGCATGCTGACGCCGGAGCAGCAGGAGAAGTACAGGCGGATGGGTCGCGGCTACGGCCGGTGAGGCCGTTTTGCGGGGCGGGGCGGACGGCGGCGGAGAATGCGGGTTTTTTCCTTGACGGGAGCGGTGAGGGCCGGCTAAACTGGGGCGCGTGGTGGTTTGAGGAGAGCCGGCTATGGCAGCGAGGAGGCCGGTCAGGCGCCGCACGACCCGCATACCTCTGAAGGTGAAGCCGAGCGGCAAACCTTTCAAGATCATCTGCGGAGAGTGTTACGAGGAAGTGGTCTTCGAGCCGCGCGAGGGCGTGAAGGAGATCTACTGCGGCGAGTGCGACCACGGTGGAATGGCTCCGGATCAGGAGTGGCTGCGTCGCTGGGCCTATTTCAAGGGCATAGAGTACCGCAACGTGGCGGTGGCGGGCATCTCCGCGGCGCTCATGGTGCTCGTGGGCGTGATCTGGACGCTTTTCCTGTTCGATCCGTTCAACTGGGTCTGGAACATGACCAATTACGTCTTCCTGGGAGTCGAGATCGTTCTCATGGCGCTGGTCGTTGTGTTCGGCGTGTTGTACGAGAAGAACAAGTACGAGGCGTATTTCTAAGTGAGCGAGGAAGGAGGATAACGATGGCCGGGCGAGTGTACACGGTCGAGGATCTGCTGAGGATGATTCAGATAGTGAAGAAGGACGTGGAGTATCTTCGCGGACTGGAGACGAAGTGGCGGGGCCAGAAATCTCGTTTTCCCATGATATACAAGGGCATAGTGGAGCAGGGCAGGGCCCTGGAGGCGAAGGTGGACAAACTGCGTCATCTTCACGTGACGGTCGAGGTGGAGGAGTTGGAAGGAATGCCGACGCAGTTGGTCGGACAGGAATCGCTTTCGGAGGCCGGCGCCGGAAAGACGACGACGGCGAAGAAGTCGAAGACGGCGGTCGGCGCCGGAGCGGCGTCCGCGGCCGCTGACGAGACCGGCGCGAAGGCGGAAGACAAGAGCAGGAAGACTCCGAAGAAGGCCGCGAAGGGAAAGAGAAGACTGGGCGTAAAGGCGTAGGTTTGAGCGACGGAAAAAGAGCGTCCCGGACCGCTCGTGCCGGGACGCTCTTTCTGTTTTAGCGCCCCGACGGGTCCGTTTTTGCTGTTCCGGGACGACGACTTTCGATAGAATCGGTCCTGTGATGACAGATGGAAGGAAAACGGTGAATCGAACTCTGCCTCGCCGGTCCGGCGGCGTCGTAGAGGGCTACAGCATTCTTGCGCGCATCGGCAAGGGTGGCATGGGCGCCGTGTTCAAGGCGGTTCATCTGGAGACCGGGCGTCTGGTCGCGTTGAAGATACTGCCGGTGAACCTGGCGAGGAACCGCAACTACATTCGTCGTTTCCTGCGCGAGGCGCGATCCGCTTCGCAACTTTCGCATCCGAACGTGACGCGGGTGTACGAGGTGGGCAACAGTCGCGGCATTTTTTACTTTTCGATGGAGTACGTCAGCGGCGAGACGCTGATCGTCAGGATCAAGCGCGGCGGTCCCATGGACGCCGAAGAGGCGCTGGACGTGGCGGCGCAGGCCGCCGTCGGCCTGGCGCACGCCCACGGCAAGGGCATAGTCCATCGCGACGTGAAGCCGGAGAACATCATTCTCAGGGAGGACGGCGTCGTCAAGTTGACGGACATGGGACTCGCCAAGAAAGTGGACTCGGTCGAGCAGGACATCACGGTGACCGGCCAGGTGGTCGGGACGCCGTGTTACATGGCGCCGGAGCAGATAACGTCGCCGAAGCACGTCGATCATCGAGTCGACATCTACGGCCTGGGCGCGACTCTGTATCACATGGTCACCGGGCGGCGGCCGCTGGTCGCGGAGACGAGCGCGCAGGTCATGCTTCGGGTGCTGAACGAGGAGTTGCTGTTTCTGCCCGACGACGACGTGCCGGAAGCGATGCAGTGGCTGGTGAGGCGGATGACGGCGAAGAGTCCGGCGCAGCGACAGCAGTCCATGGAAGAGGTGCTGCGCGACATGGACGCGGTGAGACGGCATCTCCGCGGCGAAAGGAGCCTGCCTCTGAAGCGACTGGTGAGCCGGATGAGGCGGAAGACGTCCGAAGGCGGCGGAGTACGCGCGGCGAGCGCGCTCGCGTTGTTCGTCGTGGTTGCGCTGACGGTGGCGGTGCTGTTTTTCGGAGTGCTGCGCGGCGGCGGTCGCGAGAGAGCGGAGCGCCCGGCGCAGGAGTATTTCGACGAAGGAGTGGCCCGCGCCGAGGCCGGCGACTGGTGCAGCGCTCTGGACTTGTTCAATCACGCGTTGCGAGTGGATCCGTCTCTGGCCGGCGCGTGGAACAACAAGGGCACCTCGCTTTTCAGGCTGGGCCGCTATCGGGACGCGCTTGCGGCCTACGAGCAGGCGCTGCGACTGGAGCCGGGCAACGCTCACACGCACCGGAACCGCGGCTCCGCGCTTCTGGCGCTCGGTCGCTGGCGCGAGGCCGCCGACGCCTTTCGCGCCGCGCTTCGTGTGGATCCGAAACTCGACGGCGCGCGACGCGGACTGGAGCACTCCATCCGCATGCTTGAGGAAGAACGCAGGTGAGCGGAGAATCGACGGTTTTCGTCTTCGGCGCGACCGGCTCGGTGGGCGCCGCCGCGGTGGACGTCTGCGGGTCGCTGGGACTGCGTGTGGTCGGTCTCGGCGCCGGCTCCCGCGCGGACGTGCTGGCGTCGCTGGCGCAGGCCGGCGGCGCGAAAGTCCTTCACGTCGCCGACTCCGACGCCGCGCAGCCCCTCTCCGACGGCCCCTGGCGCGTCCTTACGGGAGTGGAGACCGCTTCCGAAGCGGTGATCGCGTCCGGCGCGAACGTGGTGGTGAACGCCGTCTCCGGCGCTTCGGGCATGGCGTACTCGTTCGCCGCGCTCGACGCGGGCGTCGAGCGTCTCGCGCTCGCCAACAAGGAGTCGCTGGTCATGGCCGGCGAGTTGCTGTTGAGCGCGGCGGAGTCGGCCGGCGTCGACGTTCTGCCGGTGGACTCCGAGCACGCCGCGCTCCTGCTTCTGATGTCCGCCTTTCGCGGGCGTGTCCGGCGCATCGCGCTCACCGCCTCCGGCGGACCGTTCCTGAACAGAGACGATCTTTCGGACGTGACGCCGGAGGAGGCGCTGGCGCATCCCGTCTGGAGCATGGGACGCCGCATAACCGTGGACTCCGGAACGCTGATGAACAAGGTTTTCGAGGTGGTGGAGGCGCACGTCCTGTTCGGCTTCGATTACGATCACATCGACGTACTGGTGCATCCGGAAGGCGTGGTACACGCGGCGGTGGTTCTGGGCGACGGCGTGACCGTTCTGCAGGCGGCGCCGGCGGACATGCGCTGCTGCATTCAACAGGCGCTGACGTGGCCGGAGCGCGGCGGCGTTCGTTTCACGCTTGACCTGACCGAGACCGGTCCGCTTCGCTTTTTCAGACCGGAGCCGGCGCGCTTCGAGGCGCTTGCGGCGCTGGAGGACCTGAAGTCCGGCGCGTCGCCGGCCTATCGAATCGCGCTCAACGCGGCCGACGAGGTGGCGGTCGAGGAGTTTCTCGAAGGCAGGCTACCGTTCGACGCGATAGCGAAAGTCGCCCTGGAGGTCGCGCGTTCGGCTTCCGGTCGACCCGGGACGCCTGAAGAGGTGATGGAGGCCGACGTTCGTTTTCGTGAAACCGCACTGGAGATATGTTCGCGATGGCGGTCCTGACTTACATCGTCGAGATAGTGCTCGGCATAGGCTTCATCATTTTCATCCACGAGATGGGCCACTTCTTCGCGGCGAAGTGGATCGGCGCCAGGGTGAGACGTTTCTATCTCGGCTTCGCGCCGCGGATCAAGATAGCGGGCCGTTCGATTCCGTTGAGGCTGTTCGCCTTCAAGCGCGGCGGCACCGAATACGGTGTGGGACTGGTGCCGCTCGGAGGCTTCGTCGACATCGAAGGACAGGATCCGAGCAAGCCGTTGAAGGGAACGAAAGACGAGTTTCTTTCGAAGAAGCCGTGGCAGCGGGCCGTGGTGTTCGTGGCCGGCAGTTTCATGAACGCGGCGAGCGCGTTCGTTCTGTTCGTCATCGCGTTCGCGGTGGGCGTGTCGTTCGTCAAGCCCGTGATCGGCGGACTGGAGCCGGGCGGAGCGGCGTGGCGCGCGGGTCTTGCGCCCGGTGAGCACGTGGTCGCGATCGACGGCGAGCCTGTGGAGGACTTTCAGGAGTTGTGGACGCGCATCGCCCTCGGCGCAGAAGGTGTGCCGGTCGTTCTCACCGTGGAGGGCGACGGCGGCAGACGCGACGTCACACTGAAGCCGGAGCCGGACAGGCAGGGCAGGGGTCTGAGCATCGGCGTCACTTCGGTCACCACCCGCGTGGAGGCCGTGATGGACGGCAGCGCCGCCGAAAGAGCGGGAATCGAGCCGCACTGGCGCCTGAGAGCCGTCACGCTGGACGATCGCCTGTTCGGCGTGCGACGCGCCGTGCGGATACGTCAGCCCGGCGACTTCAGGGCGCTTCTTGCGCTTCACGTGAACGCCGGCGACTCTCTGCTGCTGGAGTTCGACACCGAAAGCGGTCCGAGAACCGTAACGGTGACCACCGACGCTCATCCGGGCACGGAGAAGACGGCGCGGATCGGAGTGCTGGTCGCCGAGAACATGACGATCAGGGCGATCAGGCTCGGAAGTCCGCTGTCGGAGTGGCTGAAGTCCGGCGATCGCGTCCGCGCGGTCGCCGGTCGAGAGGTCTACTGTCCTGCGGGCCTTCTTGCGGCGGCTCTGGAGGCGGCGTCCGGCGCCGCGCCGTCGCCGGTCCCGGTGGAGGTCGTGCGCGCGGGCGCGCCCGTGACGATGAAGATCGACGCAGAACTGCTCGCGAGGCGTCTCGAGAGCGATCTGGCTTTCGAGAGTTGGCCTGCGGGAATGCGACCGCCGCCGGTCATCGGCTTCGTTCGGAAAGGCTCGGCCGCCGAGGCGGCGGGCCTGACGCCCGGCAGCAGGATAGTCGAACTGGGCGGCCGTCCCGTCGCGGAGTTCGCCGACCTTGTGGACGCCGTGCGGGCCACCGGCGGACGACCCGCGCCGATATCGTGGGTGACGCCCGACGGCGGGAAGCGAAACGGAAGCATCAGTCCGAAACCGTCCGGCCTGGCGAGAGTGGGACTGGCGTTCGGACCGGAGCGTTTCGTCTATCGCGCGAGTCTGTTTTCGGCGGTGGCGCTGGGCGTGAAGCGCACGCTGTTGTGGGCCAAACGCGTGTTCCTGGTCATCGAAGGTCTGTTCACGCGTACCGTCGAGCCGAAGCACCTGTCCGGTCCTGTGGGGATCATTTCGGTCTCCTACATCGTCGCGCGTTTCGGCGTGGGCACGCTCATCTACTTCCTCGCGCTCATCTCCATCAACCTGGCCATCGTCAATATGCTTCCCATACCGATTCTCGACGGCGGACATCTTCTGTTTCTCGGCATAGAGAAACTGCGCCGCAGACCTCTGTCGCTGAAGACGCAGACCATCGCTCAACTCGCGGGTCTCGCCTTCTTCATCTTCCTCATACTGTTTGTGACCTATCACGACATCGCGCGTCTGATACGGATGCCGTAGGAGCCGCTTTCGTGCCGAAGAAGAAGGAACTCGACGAGATAAAGGAGATGATAGGCGAAGAAGTGGTGGTCGACACGGCCACGCCGCTTCTCTACATCGGCAGACTGACGAAGGTCGGCGACTATTTTCTCGTGCTGGAGGACGTCGACGTTCACGACAGCAACGAGTCGTCGTCCACCAAGGAGTGCTACACGATGGACGCGCGGAAGTACGGCGTGAAGAAGAACCGTCGTCGCGTGATGGTGGTCCGCTCGATAATCGCTTCCGTATCGCTTCTGTCGGACGTGATAGAGTACTGAGAGGCGAGTCGCGTTCGACGGGCGTGTTTCTTAAGCGGGTTCCGCTTGACAGGCGGGGAGGCTTGCGCCAAAATTGCGCGTCACTTCCGCGGGAGGTCGTTACGGATGAGCGGACTGGAACTGGTCCTGCCCGACGGAAGCGTGTTGAGCGTCGCGGACGGGACCGGCGGCATGGAAGCGGCGCGCGCGGTTTCCGAGGCGCTGGCGAAGCGCGCGCTCGCCGTCTCGGTGGACGGCGTTCTTTCGGACCTGCGACTGCCGCTTCCCGGAGGCGGCGCTTTTCGTGTAGTGACCGATCGCGACCCGCAGGCGCTCGACGTCCTGCGCCACTCCGCCGCGCACGTCATGGCCGACGCGGTGACGCGGCTGTTCGGCGGAAGCGTCGGCCTGGGAATAGGACCCGCCATCGAGGACGGCTTCTATTACGATTTCGACCTGCCGGAGTCGCTGAGCGTGGACGATCTGCCGAGGATCGAGGAGTTGATGGCCGGGATAGCGAAAGCGGACCTGCCGTTCGAGGTGGAGACGGTTTCGAAGGCGGAGGCGCGCGCGCTTATGGAGAAACTCGGCCAGGAGTACAAACTGGAACTGCTCGACGACATAGAAGAGGAGCGCGTGACGCTCTTCAGACACGGCGATTTCGTGGATCTCTGCCGCGGACCGCATCTGCCGTCCACCGGAGGGGTGAGGCATTTCAAGTTGCTGAGCGTGGCCGGCGCCTACTGGCGCGGCGACGAACGCAGAAAGATGCTGACGCGCGTCTACGGCACCGCTTTTTTCAAGAAGAAGGCGCTCGAGGAGCACCTGAGCCGCCTCGAGGAAGCGAAGAGACGCGATCACAGGACGCTGGGCAGGACGCTGGACCTCTACAGCGTGCATTCGGAGGTGGGCGCCGGTCTCATTCACTGGCATCCGAAGGGCGCCGTCGTCCGTCGCGCCGTCGAGGACTTCTGGGTGCGGGAGCACGTCCGGCGCGGATATCGAATCGTTTATACGCCGCACATAGCCAGCGCGAAGGTCTATCAGATCAGCGGCCATCTCGAGAACTACGCCGAGAACATGTACTCGCCGATGGAGATCGAAGGCTCGCCCTACTATCTGAAGCCGATGAACTGCGTCGGCCATATCATGATCTACAAGTCGCGGCAGCGCTCCTATCGCGAACTGCCGGTGCGGTACGCGGAGTTGGGAACCGTCTACAGATACGAGCGCAGCGGCGTTCTTCACGGCCTGTTGAGGGTGCGCGGCTTCACTCAGGACGACGCTCACATATTCTGCACGCCGGAGCAGGTGGTCGACGAAGTGATGGGCGTCTTCAAACTGGCCGACTTCATGCTGAAGAGTTTCGGCTACGACTACAAAGTCTATCTCGCGACCAGGCCGGAGAAGTACATCGGCTCGGAGCGGAGGTGGGAGGAGGCGACGGGCGATCTTCGGAAGGCGCTCGAGACGCTCGGAGCGGAGTTCGAGGTGGACGAAGGCGGAGGCGTCTTCTACGGTCCCAAGATAGACCTTCACTTGAGGGACGCCCTGGGTCGATTCTGGCAGGGACCGACGATACAGGTGGACCTGAACCTGCCGGAGCGTTTCGACGTGGATTATGTGGGCGTCGACGGCGCGAAGCACCGCGCGGTTATGATTCACAGGACGGTGCTCGGCTCGATGGAGCGGTTCGTGGGCGGCTTGATCGAGCACTACGCCGGACTTTTTCCTTTGTGGCTGTCGCCGATCCAGGTGAGGATACTGCCGGTGACCGACGGACAGGCGGAGTACGCGGAGCGGATCGCTGAGACGCTGCGGAGAGCCGACTTAAGAGCGGAAGCGGACCTGAGGAGCGAGAGTCTTCAGGCGAAGATAAGAGACGCCGAACTCGAGAAAGTGCCGTACATGGGCGTGGTGGGCGAGCGCGAAGAGGCGACGGATACGGTGGCTTTACGCAGGAAGGGCGGCGGAAGACTCGGTCAGATGGCGATCGGCGAACTGATAAAGAGGTTGCGCGACGAGGTGGAGGAGCGCAGAATATAAAGGGTGTGTTAGGAGGGCGCCACTATTCTCAAAGAGCCACGGGTCAACAGGGACATAAGGGCGAGGAGTGTGCGTGTTGTTAGCGAGGACGGAAGGAATCTCGGGGTGATGTCGATCTATCAGGCGCTGACCATAGCGGAGGACACGGGACTGGACCTGGTGGAGGTCGCGCCGAACGTGAATCCGCCGGTCTGCAAGTTGATGGACTACGGCAAATACAAGTATCTACAGAGGAAGAAGGCGCACGAGGCGAAGAAGCACGTGCACGTCGGATCGTTGAAGGAGGTGCGGCTGCATTTGAAGACGGACCCGCACGACCTGGCGCTGAAGGTGAAGAAGATAAGGGCGTTCATAGAGGACCTGCATCGCGTTCAGGTGACGATGTTTCTGCGCGGGCGGGAGCGGCGTCACGCGGACATGGGAGTGGACGCGTTGATGGGAGTGTGGTCGCAGGTGGAGGATCTGGCGAGGCTGGAGCGCGAGCCGAACCGCGAGGGCAACAGGATAACGATACTGGTGGGGCCGAAGCCGGAGTTGATACGCAAGAAGGAGCAGGAGATACAGCAGCGCCGGAAACAGAAGGAGACGGCCGGGACGAAAGGGAAGGAGAAGGAGCGGAAAGATGCCGAAGGCGAAGGGTAGGGACTCGCTGCGGAAGCGTTTGCGCGTGACGCCGAGCGGCAAGGTGGTGCACAGGCGCAGCGGCAAGCGACACTTGATGGCCAAGAAGCGTTCGAGACGCAGACTGCGTCTGGGACGACCGGCGACGATAGGCGAAAGCGAGGCGAGACGCGTGAAGCGTCTGCCGTACATGGGCGGTTAGAGGAGAGATCACGGATGCGTGCGCGGAACACAAAAGCCAGGCGCAAGCGTCGCGGCAAGATGCGCAAGGCGAGCAAGGGCAACTGGGGCGGACGCAAGAATCTTGTGCGGCGGATGAAAGAGACGCTGATGCGCGCCGGGAACTTCGCCTTCGAGCACAGGAAGGACAGGAAAGGCGAGATGCGTTCCTTATGGATAATCCGCATAAACGCCGCGGCGCGGCGACACGGTCTGTCGTACTCGCGTTTCATTCACGGTCTGCGCCGCGCCGGCGTCGAGATGGACCGCAAGATGCTGGCGGACATCGCGTTCAACGACGCCGAGGCGTTTTCGGAACTCGCCGTGCTCGCCAAGGGGGTGTCGTCCTGATGGTGTTGGCCGCCTATCTCGAAGCGGCGCGACGCCTGGAAGATTTGATCTCCCGGATGGAACGGCCCGACGCGGACGTCGTCGCGCTGTGCGGCGAAGCGGCGGATCTGCTCGAGGCCCTGCCCGAGATCGACGACGGCGCGTTCGACGAAGCGGGTGCGGAGCGTATCGCCGAGATGGAACGCGCGTTTGTGCGCCGCAAAGGACCGTTCAGCCGCCTC
Organism: uncultured Planctomycetota bacterium; assembly: GCA_964412125.1. Classification (GTDB taxonomy): domain Bacteria; phylum Planctomycetota; class SKW154; order SKW154; family SKW154; genus CAYPNR01. The sequence goes on from CAYPNR010000016.1 coordinate 14,274, forward strand.
ACCGGCTTCATGGGTCGTCTCGAGCCGGAACTCCGGCGGCGCATCGGCCGGCAGGTGAATCGCATCAGGACGCAACTGCGTCCGCGGCTCCGCGTCCGTGAGGAGGTCGCGCCGGCGCGCGCGACTCTCGACGTGACCGCTCCGGGCGTTCCTCCCGCGGTCGGGCGGCGACATCCGGTGACCGCTCTGGTCGAGGAGGTCTGCGACGCGATGCGCCAACTCGGCTTCGATTACGTCGAAGGTCCGGAGGTGGAGGACGAGTGGCACAACTTCGTCGCGCTCAACATTCCGGAGAACCATCCGGCTCGTGACGAGTCCGACAACTTTTACATAACCGATGAGACGCTGCTGCGCAGTCAGACCTCGCCGGTGCAGATCCGCTACATGGAGAAGAATCCTCCGCCTGTCCGCATCTTCGCGCCGGGACGCGTCTTTCGTCCGGACACCGTGGACGCGAGTCACTACTACATGTTCCACCAGGTCGAGGGGCTGTGGGTGGACGAGGGGGTGACGTTCGCGCATCTGAAGACCACGCTTTATCTTTTCGCGAGACTGATGCTCGGCGGGAACGTACGACTGCGGCTGCGACCGTCGTTCTTTCCGTTCACCGAGCCGAGCGCGGAGTTCGACTTTTCGTGTTTCGTCTGCGGCGGCGACGGCTGCTCCACCTGTCGCCAGAAAGGCTGGCTGGAGATGGGCGGCTGCGGCATGGTGGACCCCAACGTTCTTCGCCACTGCGGCATAGATTCGGAGCGCTACGGCGGATTCGCGTTCGGTCTGGGCATAGACCGCATCGCCATGGCGCGTTACGGCATCGACGACATACGCCATCTCTTCACGAACGACGTTCGTTTCCTGAGTCAGTTTTAGGGGGAGTCCTCGTGGAGGAGTCAGGAACCCAGAAGAGGTATCTGGTTGTGCGCCTGATAGCGCTTCTGTTGCGTCTCGGCGCCGTACTCGTTCTCGTCGGCACGATAGTGATGCTGGCCGGCGGCCACACACGCATCACCGAGAAGGTGGCCGACGGAGTCGCCGAGGCGTTCGAGAAGGGCCAGCGCGACATACTCCGGCAGATGAAGGAGAAGTACGGCGAGGACGACGAGACGGTACAGAGATTCGAAGAGCAGACCCGCGAGTCCGGCGAAGGCGTTCGAGAAGCGGCCAGGGCCGGCGCACGCGGCGCCGTCGTCGTCGGCGCGCTGTTCATGCTCTTCCTGGCGATTCTGTTGTGGGCCTCCGGCGACTTCCTCCGTCTCCTGGTGAGCGTCGAGGAGCAGACACGTCGCGTCGCCGACGCGCTCGCGAAACGGCAGTTCTGAGGAGGAGCGACGATGAAATACGCTGCGCTTCGTATGATCTCCTTCGGCTATCGCGTGCTCGGCGTGCTCGTCTTCGTCGCCGGCGTGATATTCGCGGCGTCCGCCGCCGGGGAGGGCGGCGTCGGCGCCTTTCTCGCCGTCTTCATCTTCGCGCTCCTGTACGCGCTCGGATTCTACGGCTTCGGCCAGATAATCGCCATACAACTGGGCATAGAGGAGAACCTGCGCAGGGCCGCCGACGCCCTCGAGAAGGGCGACGACTTCTGAGAGCGCGGCGCACTTCTCCCGCTTCGCGGCCGTCGCGGGGGACACTGTTGCGATGAGGAATCCGCCGAATGCGTGTCTCCTACAAGTGGCTCAAACGTCTTCTGCCGGAGATGGACGTCTCCGTCGAGGAGGCGGCCCGCACGCTCACGTTTCTCGGTCTTGAGGTCGAGCGCGTCGAGAGCGTCGGCGACGATCACGTCTTCGAGTTGGAGATAACCAGCAACCGTCCCGACTGCCTGAGCGTGGAGGGCGTCGCGCGCGAGTTGTCCGCCGCGCTTCGTCTTCCGCTGGCCCTTCCCGAGGCGGAGCCTGTAGTTTCCGGACCTGAGACCTCCGCGCTCACCTCCGTCGAGATAGACGCGGAGGACCTGTGCAGGCGATACATAGCGCACGTGATCCGCGACGTGGAGGTGGCGCCTTCGCCGGACTGGCTTCGCGAGGCCCTGGAGGCCATCGGCGTTCGCTCGGTCAACAACGTCGTCGACGCGACCAACTACGTCACGATGGAGACGGGACAGCCGCTTCACGCCTTCGACTACGACAGGCTTCTGGAGCGGCGCATAGTGGTCAGGCGCGCGCGCGCGGGCGAGGAGATACGCGCCATAGACGGTCGCGTCTATCCGCTCGACGGCGACACACTGGTGATCGCCGACGCCAAGTTCCCCGTCGCCATCGCGGGCGTCATGGGCGGTCTCGACACCGAAGTGACCGGGGCGACGCGGAACGTTCTTCTGGAGATAGCGTGGTTCGAGCCGCTCTCGATCCGTCGCACCTCCCGCAGGCTCGCCCTGGTGAGCGCGGCCAGTTATCGTTTCGAGCGCGGCGTGGATCCGACCTTGGCCGCCCGCGCCGGGCGGCGCTGCGCGAGACTGATTCAGGACACGGCCGGAGGAGTCGCGGCCCCGTCTCCTGTGGACGTCAATCTCCTGAAGGTCGGGAAGCGTAGAGTCGCGATGCGTTTCTCACGCGTTCCGATGGTGATGGGCTTCTCCGTGGAGCCGGACGAGGCGGTCGCCGCGCTTTCGAGGCTCGGTTTCGAGACGGTCTCGCGCGACGCGGAGTCGGTGGAGGTGGACGTTCCGCCGCGGCGCGGCGACGTCGAGCGCGAAATAGACCTGATCGAGGAGGTCGGCCGCCTGGCGGGACTCGAAAACGTTCCCGACGCGGTGCTCGCCGCCCGCGCGGTGCGGCGGCCGCGTCGCAACGAACTCGCCGCGGCGCTTCGCGACTTCGTCGCTGCGGCCGGTCTGTTCGAGGCGATGACCGACGTTTTCGTCTCCGTCGAAGGACCGCTGCACACCTTCTCCATAGAGGGGTCGGCGTCGCCTGTGGTCGTTCGCAATCCGTTACGCGCCGGCACGCCGGGTCTGCGAAGGAGTCTGCTGCCGGGTCTTCTGGCGGCGGTGCGTCACAATCAGCATCGCGCGGGAGTGACGCCGGAGTTGTTCGAGTTGGGCCGCGTTTTCTGGGCGGCGGAGGCGCCGCTGCCGCGCGAGCCGCAGTTGCTCGGCCTGGTCACCGGCGCCGGATACGCGCGTCTCCGCGGCGTCGTGGACGCCGCGCTCGAGTCTCTCGGACTGGCCGCGCGCTACGAGCCCGCCGACGTCGAGGTCTTCGAAAAAGGCTTCTCCGCGAGACTCCATCACGACGGTCGCGCGGTCGGCGTCGCCGGGTTGCTGTCGCGGACGGTGTGCGAGGCGGCGGGCGTCCGCGGCGACCTGTGGGCCGCGGAACTGGACGGAGAATGGCTGCTCGAGAGAGGCACGATCGCGCGGCGCTTCAGGCCGATTCCGCGCCATCCCGAAGTCGAGCGCGACATAGCCGTGGTGCTCGACGCGGACGTTCTCTGGCGGGACGTGGCGGCGGCCGTCTCGGACCTGGAGATTCCGGCGTTGAGGCGTTTCGTTCCGTTCGACACCTACACCGGCGAGCAGATTCCGAAAGGCAAGAAATCGATCGCGATCCGACTCCGTTTCGGTCTGGACGAGAGGACTCTGCAGTCGGACGAAGTGGACGAGGCGGTGGACCGAATCGTCGGGAGGCTGGCGGAGCGTTTCGGCGCGGTGCTGCGGAAATGAGGGCCGCGCGACGGGCCGCCGCGCTTCTCCTGCGCGTGAGGAAACGATGATGCGTGCCGTGAAGATCATCGCGACATGGGGACCCGGCTGCTGGCGCGAGGGCGTCGCGGCCGAGATGATGGAGGCGGGCTGCGACTGCTTCAGGATCAATCTCTCCCACTGCGACGAAGCCGACGCCGAAGAGGCGATCCGCCGGCTGAGGAAAGCGGCGGCGGCGCGTCACGTGGCGGTCATGGCGGACCTGCCCGGCGTGAAGATGCGGCTGCGCACCGACGGACCGATACTGCTGCGCGAGGGCGAGAGACTGGAGGTACGCAGGGACGGTCCGTGTCGGATAGAGGTCTGGCCGGTTTTCGCCGGTTCTCCGGTCGGCGGGGCGGCGCTGCTGCACGACGGCTCGATGGAGATGCGCGTGGTGGAGGCCTCCTCCGACCGGATGCTGCTGGAGGCGCGGACGGAGTGCGCGTTCGAGGGCGGCGAAGGCATAGCGTTTCCCGGCGCGGGAGTCGATCTGCCGGCCATCACCGAAAGAGACGAACGCTGGCTGCGCTGGCTGCCGAAGATGCGTCCGGACTGGGTGGCTTTGTCGTTCGTCCGCGACCGCGACGACGTCGCGCGCGCGCGCGCGGCGCTCGGCGGACGCGTCGGTCTGATGGCGAAGATAGAAAGAGCGGAAGCGGTCGAGCGAATAGACTCGATTCTCGAAGTCGCCGACGGACTCATGGTGGCGCGGGGCGATCTGGGCCTCTCCGTCGGACTGGTCGGACTGCCGCTGCTGCAGAAGAAACTGATACGAACGGCCGTCCGACGCGATCGCGTTAGCGTGGTCGCGACGCAGATGCTGGAGAGCATGACGCGAAACCGTCTGCCGACGCGGGCGGAGGTTCTGGACGTGGCGAACGCGATTCTGGACGGAGCGGACGCGTTGCTTCTGACCGACGAGACGGCCGTGGGACGGTATCCCGTGGATGTCGTTCGACAGGTGGCGCGGATAGCGGAACGCGTCGAGTCGGAAGTCTCGGCCGTGGAGGAGAGCGAAGTCTCCGGAGTCGCCGACGCGGTCTGCGACGCCGCCGTGCACGCGGCCGTGGACGTCGACGCGGCGGCGATAGCGTGCTTCACCGAGACCGGCAGGACGGCCGTGCTGCTTTCGCGTTACTTTCCGCGCGTGCCGATCTACGCGCTCACCGACTCCGCGGCGACCTGCCGCCGTCTCGCGCTGGTCCGCGGCGTCGTCGCGCTCGAACTGCCGCGCTTCGGCATGATGGAGGAGATGGTGGTGGACGCCGAAGCGGCGTTGCTCGGAGCGGGTCTGCAGAAAGGAGCGGCGGTCGTCTTCGTAAGCGGCACACCGGTGGGCGTTCCCGGCAGAACCGACGCGCTGCACATCCGGCACCTGGGCGCTTGAGCCGCCTTCCTCAGTTGCCGGTGAACTTGTAGCCGACCGAGCGCACCGACAGTATCCATCTGGGCCTGGACGGATCGTCTTCTATCGCCTTGCGGATCTTGACGATGTAGTTGTCCACGGTGCGCGTGGTCGGAAACACTTCGTATCCCCAGACCTTGTTCAGTATCTCGTTGCGCGAGACCACGCGGCCGGCGTTCTCGACGAACAGACGCAGAATCTTGAACTCGCGGGGCGACAACTCCACGGGTTTGCCGCCCTTGGTCGCTTCGTAGTTCTCGAAGTCTATCTTGACGTCGCCGAAGGAGCAGTGCTTGATGGGAACGGCCACGCCGCGGCGGCGCAGCACCGCTTTCACACGCGCCACGAACTCCATCACGGAGAAAGGCTTGGTCACATAGTCGTCGGCTCCGATGTCCAGACCGTAAACCTTGTCGGTCTCCGCCTTCTTCGCGCTCAATATGATCACGCCTATCTCCGTCTTCTCCTCGCGGATGCGCCGCAGCACCTCGAAACCGTCCATCCGCGGCAGCATGATGTCCAGCACCATCAGGTCCGGTTTGAAACGCTTGATCAACGCGAGGGCCTGCTCGCCGTCGGCCGCGGTCGCGACTTCGTAGCCTTCCATTTCGAGATTATCTTTTATTCCCATCAGTATGGGCAACTCGTCCTCCACCACCAGCACTCTGGCCATCACCCGCCTCCTCATAGGCCGGTAACAGAACTCTGAACGCGCTTCCCTCTCCCACGCGGCTGCGCACCTCCATCCTTCCATTATGCGCTTCGACGATCGAGTTTACAAGCGTCAGTCCGATGCCCGTTCCCGGTCTCTGCGACGCGGAGGTCACCGACGAGCGGAAGAAACGCTCGAACACGCGCGGAATCTCCTCTGTGGGTATTCCTATGCCGCGGTCGACCACTTCGAGAACCGCTCCGTCTCCGTCGCGTCGGACGCTCACCTTCGCCCATTTCTCTTCGCCGGAGAACTTGATCGCGTTCGATATCAGATTGACCGCCACCTGCTCCATCGCTTCCGCGTCGCCCCGGATCCACACCGGCTCCTCCGGCAGCGAGCGCTCGACCGTGAAGCCTTGCGTTCTTATGTGGTAGGACAGCACCGCCAGCGCGCGTCGAACCGCCTCGCGCAGGTCCGTCCGCTTCATGTGGAATCGCTTGCGTCCTTCGTCCACGCGGGCGAAGTCCAGTACGTTGGTTATCAGACGCGTCAGACGCTGACTTTCCGACGCGATGATTTCGACGTACTCTCTTCTTTTGTCTTCGCCTCTCACTCTTCCGGCCAGGAGCATCTCCGCGAACATCCGGATGGAGGTGAGCGGCGTCTTCAACTCGTGCGAGACGCTGGAGACGAACTCGCTGCGCAACTGGACGAGGTCCATTTCGCGTCTGAGGCCGCGCAGGACGAACAAAACGCCCATGCCGGCCGCCAGCACCAGTATCGAGACCAGCAGGAAATTGGTGACGGCGCGACCCGTCAGCCAGGAGCGGAGCGGACCGATATGCGGCGAAAGCACCTCCGCGGTCACCGGCGGCGCGGGCGGCTGCGAGTACGCGAGCGCGGAGAACTCCCTGGTCTCGCCTTCCTCCTTGCCGAGCGTCTTGTCGCCCACGCGCAGGGTGATCGTTATCTCCTTTCCCGCGTGGAAGCCTTCCAGGACGCGTTTCGCTATGTCCAGCAGGCCTTTTCTGCTCAGGCGATAGACGAGCAGGAACCGCACGCGTCGATGGCCGTGCAGCAGGCGCCGATCGAGCGCGAAGTAAGCGTAAGTCTCCATGCGAGGCGCGACTCCCCGACGGATGTGGCGACGCCTGTCGGGAAACGAAAACGGCCGCTGCAGATACGATTGAAGCGCCGGAAGAAAGTCCACCCGCGCCCTCGTTCTCCGCTCGTCCAGTTCTTCGAGTGTCGCGCGTCTCTTTTCGAGATCGGCGAAGCGACGATTCGTGGCGGTCGCTATTCTTCGCCAGACGCTGCGGAACTCGGCCGCCGACGCGAAGTACTCCGCCCACTTCAAGGCGGCCGCGTACGCCTCTCTCGCCCCGGCGCGATCGGCGCCGCCGGCCATCTCCAGCGCGACCGTTCGCGCCTCCACGCAGATCGGCACGCCGTGCGTCGACAGAGCCGGCGGTCCGTCGAAAGCGCGACGCACCACCTCCAGCGCTTCGCCTTTCTCGTCGACTCCGGCCAGAAGCAGCGCGAGTGTGAGAGAGGCGCGGGCGAGCGTCGCTTCGTCGTCCACCTCCTTGATTATTCCCCGACATTTGCGGATCGCCTCGGTCGCCTCTTCCGTGGTCATCTCGGCCTTTCTCAAGGCGGCCTCTATCGTCTTGAGCGTGGAGTTGGCGGCGGCTATGCGACGGTGGCGCTCCACCTGCTCCTTCGGCCAGTTGCCGACGAACGGCTCCGGCGAGACGCTTTCCTCGCGATGCCTGCCGAACGGGGACGCGGGATACGGTATGTCGCCGCTTTCGCTCATCAGAACGGTCGCTTCCATCAGGTCGACGCGCTCCTCGAGATCGGCGACGAACGCCCTTGCGCTCTCGTCGTCCACCTCGTCCGGCGCCAGCAGGTCCGCGGCGTGCTGCACCCGCTTCTCCCGCTGGAGCAGTTCGCTTTCGAATCGGTTCACCGCCGCCTGCGCCAGAAGTCGATGGTTCTCGTGCATCTCAGACAGCAGCAGTTCCGCTTCGCGGCTCTGCGCCAGAACGCTCAGACACGCCAGAAAGCCCATCGGCACCAGTACCGTGATGAGCATCACGATGGCGAAACGCCGGTAGCGACGCCGCTCCGTCTTTCGCAAGCGTTCGACCTCCGTTGCCGTCCTGCCGCCCTCGCGCTACAGCGCCAGGTCTTCGTATTCCGACTTCAACGGGCGACTCATGAGCATCTTCACCGCCTCGGCGGGACTCCGACCCTCGTGCAGCACGGCGTAGACCTGCTCGGATATCGGCATCGAGACGTCGGTCTTCCGCGCCAGTTGAACGACGGATTCGGCGGTCCAGACGCCTTCGGCCACCTTTTCCATGCTCGACAGCACCTCTTCGAGCGTCTCTCCCGCTCCTATGCGCTCGCCGACGTGCCTGTTGCGACCGTGGCGGCTGAACGAAGTCGTCATGAGGTCGCCGACTCCGGCCAGTCCGAAGAAGGTCTCCCTGCGCGCGCCGAGCGCCGCGCCCAGACGAATCATCTCGACGAGCCCGCGCGCCAGCAACGCGCTTTTGGTGTTGTCGCCGAAGCCGAGACCGTCGCACATGCCCGCGGCCAGCGCGATCACGTTTTTCAAGGCGCCGCCCATCTCCACGCCCGGCAGATCAGGATTGCGATAGACCCTGAACCGTCCGGTGGTGAAAGTCTCCTGCGCCAGTCGCGCGTCGCTCTCGTCGTCGGCCGCCGCGCTCACGGCCGTGGGTATCCCACGCGCCACTTCTTCGGCGTGACTCGGTCCGCTGAGCGCGCACAGCCGCGCTCCGCCGCCCAGCGCCTGCTCGAGCACCTGCGTCGGTCGCAGATGCGTTTCGCGTTCGAGCCCCTTGGACACGGACACCACCGGCCGTCCCGTGTAGTGCGACGCGAACTCCTCCGCCACGCCGCGCACGAACTGGGTCGGCACCGCGCTGACGAACAGGTCCGCTCCGTCGACCAGTTCCCGGAAACTGTTGGTGAGTCTCAAGTCCTGCGGCAGTTCCACTCCCGGCAGGAATTTGAAGTTCTCGCGACGCTCCCTCATCGCGGCGGTGTAGTCGGGAAATTTTCCCCAGACGGTCACCGAGTGACCTTTTCCGTGCAGCAGGAGCGCGAGAGCCGTTCCCCATCCGCCGTCGCCTATGACGCCTATCTTCATGACGAACTCCTAACATCGAACTCATTTTACCGCGCATCCGGCAGGCCGGCAACCGTCGTCGGCGCGGTCGCCGGCCGTCATCCTCCGCTCATCAGCGGGAAGACGGTGACGGTTTCGCCGTCGTCGAGTCGCTCCTGCGGCGCCGCCGGCGCGCCTTTCCGTACGGCGAGAAGGTATCGGACGTGCTCCCGCGCGATTCCGGCCGCGATGAGCCGCTCGAGCAACTCTTCGATCGTCTCCGCGTCCACCTCCAGCCGCGGACCGAGCGTCTTCGCCGGCCAGCCCGTCAGTCTCACCGTGACGCGCGCCATCTCGCGCCTCCGCCTCCACTCCGTATTGAGCCGCTTCCGACGCAAAAGTTCTTCCGGGCGGCTCCTCATGCGGATATGATTATATACGGTTCGTTGGAGCATGAAACCATGGAAGAGGTTGGATACCAGTTCGTCTGGATGGCCGCCTTCGTCATTCTCCTGGTCGTCTCAGGCAGCGTCCTAGATCGTCGTCTCGCCTCCCGCACACTCAGACTGGCCTTCTTTCCGGGATTCCTGCTCATGGGGGGACTGAGACTGCTCTTCTGCGAGGTGTCGCGGGTGGACAAGCGACGTGTCGGCATTTTTTCGTCGGCCTCCGACATAGAGCAACTCGACGGACTGCCCTCCCACAAACGCGTGCTGATGGTTCTCGGCCCGTTCACCGTGCAGTTCGTGGCGGTCGCGCTGGTCTTGTGGCTGCTGAAGGTGGCGCCGCAGGGACGCGTCCTCGCCGCCTCCGTGAAGGACTCTCTCGGTCTCAATCCGCTGGTCGGACTGTTCTGGTCCTTCGGCCACACACTGGTCGACGTGGTATGTCTCACCCTGCAGCGGGTGATCGACGGACTGGCGGGACCGGATCTTTTGCGGCTGGTGGCGGTGTACGTGGTGGTCTCGATGGTGGTGGCGATGACGCCGCCCAGGCAGGCGGGTCGCCATCTTCTGCTGGGCTTCTGTCTTCTCGGCTTGCTGGTGTGGCTGGTGTCGTGGATAGGAGTGAAGATCAGGCCGGGGGCGGTTTTTCCTGCGAGACTGGACACGTTTCTCGCGACCGCCTGCGGTTTCGCGTTCTGGATAACGCTGGTGGTTCTGGTGGCGGTGTGGCTGCCCGCGTGGCTGAAGCGGCGACGCGCCAGGGCGGTGACCACGCGGACGACGAGGCGGCTGGTGGAGGAAAAGGAGAAATGAGAGCGATTGTGGTCGCGGTGGCGGTGGCGGTCGGACTCTCCGCTTTTCCGGCCGCGCTCCGCGCCGACGAGGTGCATCTCGACGACGGCAGAGTGCTGCGCGGAAAAGTGGTCGAGGAAAACGACGAGAAAGTGGTGGTCGAAGGCAAGTTCGGACGCGTCGAAGTCGACGCGGGCCGGGTGGTGAAGATAGTTCGCGGCGAGACACCCGCGCCGGCGCCCAAGACGCCGCTGGCGCCCGAGAAGCCGCCTCCGGCGCCGGAGACCTCTCTGGACGGTCTCATAAGACGTTACATTCGCGGCGAGCGCGGCGCGGAGGAGCAGTTGCTCGCCCGCGGCGAAAAGGCGTACTGGCGGATGTGGAAGTTCCTTCGCGAGGCGGAGGAGCAGGCGGTGAAGGTGCGGCTGCGGCGGCTCATCAACCGCCTGAGCGAGGTGGACGACGAGAGCGCCGAACGCGCCGAGGAGACCTACGAAGCGGCTCTCGCCAAGGAAAGTGAGTGGGAGAAGGAGTACGAGCGCGCGCGCAAGGCCGGCAAGAGCGACAGGGAAGCGGTGAGACAGACGGTGAAGGAGTTGGCCGAGGCGATAAGTCTCTATCAGAAGGCGGTCGGGGCGAACAGGCTTCATTACCAGGCCCGTGTGCGTCTCGGAGTGCTTTACTATCGCGCGCATCTGTACAAGAAGATACTGAAGAAGGTGCTGGATACGCTTGAAGGGCCGCTCGCGGCGGAGGACCCGTACGCCGTGCGCACCGTGGCGGCGATACGCCTGGCGCGGCGGGAGTACGGGAAGACGCTTTCGGTTCTCAAGCCCCTGATCAAGAAGGAGGACCCGGACGCGTTGCAGATGGCGGTGCAGGCGGCGTTGAACCTGCGCAAGTTCACCGAGGCCAGGAGGTATCTGAAGCCGCTGAAGAAGAAGCGTCCCGACGACTACAAGACGCTCGCCTACGAGGGCATGCTCGAGATGGTGTCCAAGCACATGAAACGCGCCGTCGAACTGCTCAGGAAGGCGATCGAGGCTGGAGACACCTCCGGCGCCACGCGTTTCAATCTCGCCGTCGCTCTCAGCAAGACGGGCGAGAAGGCCGAGGCGGAGAAAGTGCTGCGCGGGATGCGCAAGGATTTTCCGCACGACGTGTCCGTGGTGCTGCTTCTGGCGCGGCTGCTGGTGGAGCAGGGCCGCAAAGGCGAAGCGGAGTCGGCTCTCGAGCGGTACATAGAGGAGAATCCGAAAGGCAAGGGAAGGGACGCGGCACGCAAGGCGCTGCTGGAGTTACGGAGGAAGCACTGATGCGGCGTTCGCGGCCGGTGGAGATAGGCGCGCTGCGCCTGGGCGGCGGAGCGCCCGTCGTCGTCGAGGCCATGGTCAAGAGTAGTCTTTCGGAGCCTGAGCGTCTCGCGGAGGAGTTGGACGCCCTCGAACGCGCCGGCGCGGAACTGGTACGCGTCGCGGTGCCGGACCGCGCGGCGGCGGAGGAGTTCGTGGCTCTTCAGGAGAGGGTGTCGTTCGCGTTGATGGCGGACGTGCATTTTTCCTGGGGGCTTGCGGAGGCGCTCGTGCGCGCGGGCGCGCGCGCGCTGCGCGTCAATCCCGGCAACATGGCGGCCGGCGCGGCTTTCGAACGTTTCTGTCGCGCGGCGGCGGAGGCGGCCGTGGTGGTTCGTGTGGGCGCGAACTCCGGCTCGATCGGCTCGCCGCGACGCCGTCCGGAGTCGATGGCCGAGGCGCTTTCCGGCGGCGTGCTCGAGGCGGCGGGACTGCTGACGCGTCGCGGCGTGACGCGCTTGATCCTCGGCGCGAAGTCCCGCGACGTCGGCGTCACCGTCGCCGCCAACCGGCTGATAGCGGAGTCGTCCGCCGCGCCGATCCACGTGGGCGTGACGGCCACCGGCGCGGGCGAAGCGGCGCTCGTCAAGAGCGCGATCGGCATCGGCGCTCTCCTTCTCGACGGCGTCGGCGACACGATACGCGTCTCCATGACCGGTCCGTCGGCGGACGAGGTACGCGTGGCGAAAGTGATTCTGCAGGCGACGGGCGCGCGTCGCTTCGGACCGGAGATAGTTTCGTGTCCGACCTGCGGCCGCTGCGCCGTCGACCTCGTCGCCGCGGTCGAACGCGTGCGCGCGGCGCTCGGCGACGCGCACGACGGCCTGAGCGTCGCCGTGATGGGCTGCGGCGTCAACGGCCCGGGCGAGGCGGCGGACTGCGACGTGGGCGTGGCGTTCGGACGTCGGGACGCCGTTCTCTTCAAAAAGGGACGAATGGTGCGTAAGGTGCGGGCGGAGGACGCATTGGAGGCGCTCTTGGAGATGTTGCGTGGCGGGGAGTGAGATTTTCTACAACTACGTTCTGCGGGTGGAGACGCAAAGGCTCCGCATAGGCTACAGGCTCCTCACCGAGAGCGATCGAGTGGCCGCCGAGGGCAGTTTTCCGGTCTTCCACGAGATGGAGCACATGGACAGGGTGCTGCCGCGACAGATAGGTCCGGACGTGCCGGGCAGCGTCATGAACGCCATGCGGAAGATAGGAGCGCTGCTCTACCAGAAGGTACTGGAAGGCGCGGTGATGCGCGAGTTCGGACGCATCCTGGACGTCGGCGGAGTGATATCGCTGATGGTGGCCACCCGCAGTCGAAGGATCGCGGGTCTTCCGTGGGAGGCGTTTCACGACGGCACGGATTTCTTGGTGAAGGGAGGTCGGATACTGGTCGGCAGGACGGCGGAGGGTCTCAGACAGGAGGCGCCTCGTGCGCTGGGCGAGCAGGTGCGCGTGCTGGTGGCGGCGCTGATGCCGCCGGAGCGGGAGCCGGCCTACGAAGTCGAGCGCCGCGCGAACTCGGTTTTCTCCACGCTGACGCAGTTCTCCGACGCCGGCGCCGTGGATCTGACGGCGGCCACGGCGGATTCCGCCACCGCGCTTTCGGCGCGGATAGCCGAGCACAAGCCGCATGTGGTGGTGATGGTCGCGACCAGCGAGGGCGGCGGAGTCTTCACCTCGCAGGCGGAGATGGTCACCACCACGAAGGTGGTCGGCGCGTTGATGAGCACGCCTCATCTGCGATGCGTCTTCTTCACGTCGCCCGTCTGCGAGCAGATGAGTTTCATGGACGCGGCGTGGCAACTCGTGCAGCAGGGACTGCCCGCGGTGTTCTGCTACCGTGTGCCGCTGGTGGAAAGTCTGGAGACTCTTTACATGAGCGCTCTTTTCGAGGCGCTCGTCCGCGGCAGTCGACTCGACGCGGCGCTGTTCGCGGGTCGTTCCGCTCTCGTTTCGGACGTGCAGGTCGCCTTTGTTGCGCCGCTCGCCTTCTTTTCCAGTCCGGAGCCGCTGCTGCCGCGCGTCTCGGACGAGGAACTCGCCAAGCGCAAGGAAGAAGCGCTGCGCCGCCGCTCCACCACCTCCACCGGTCTCGATCGCGCGCATCTGCTGCTCTCGTTGGGGCATCATTATTACCGGCAGGGCCGGCTTCACGAGGCGCTGAACTCTCTCGAGAGCGCGCTCGTCACCTTCGGCGAGGAAGGCAATCGCGACGGCGCCAGGCGGGCGCAGGCGCTCGTCGCCGACTGTCACATCCGCACCGGCGACGACGAAAACGCGCTTTCGCTGCTGCAGGGACTGATCCGCGACTTTCCGGACAGGCTCGATCATCTTCAGGTTTTCGCGTTCGCCAAACTGGGCCAGGTGCTCATGAAACTCGGCCGCAATCACGAGGCGCTCAACGCTTTTCGTGAAGCGCTCCGCATCAACACCAAATTGAAAGACACGTCGATGCTTCTGGCGCTGCATCTGGACCTGGGCGAGGTTTACGAAGCGCTCGGCAATCTCGAAGAGGCCGAGAGTGTATTGCGCAAGGGACTGACGCTCGCCGAGCGACTCGGCTCCGAGGAGATGGCCTGCAACATGAAGATGGTTCTCGGCGGCGTACTTCTCGGACGCGCCTCATATCGGGAGGCCAGAGAGGCGTTCGACCGGGCCGTTGCGACGGTCGAGGAGGAGGAGGGACAGGCGGAGCGTGTGGCTTTATGTCGTCTGGGCGCGGGAGTCGCGGCGCTCCTCGAAGGCGAAGCCGATACCGCCGCCGGACACTTCTCGGAGGCCCTTCGCGTCGCCACCGACGGTAATCTCGTTCGGATGCAGTTGGCGGCTCTTTTCAACATCTGCGTCTGTTCGCGTCGCAGACACTCTTACGAGGACGTGGTCTACTACGCGCTGGCCGCGCGCGGCTTCGCCGACCGCCTCGACCGAAACGATGTGGTTCTCCACATCGACGGTCTTCTCGAGGAGGTACGCGTCAAGGTCGGCAACGATCTCTACGACGTCTACCTCAGTTCCGCGCGGGAGAAGTTGGAAGGCGAGTAGGAAGGCGAGCCTGCACGGAGCCGCCCGCCTGTAAAGCGAAATTTACGCCCCGCGCCTCCTGTAACGCGTCGCGCCGCACGTTCTTGCGGCATCCGGCGCCCGATTCGGAAGTGGCACGAGAGTTGCACCACCTTTTCCGCGTCGCGGACACGCGGTCATAGGGGGACGGACGATGCGGATCGTCGTGGACAGGTGTACGAGTTGCGGCTCCGCACTGACGG
>CAYPNR010000017.1:0-28865 GCA_964412125.1 uncultured Planctomycetota bacterium
CCGGATCGAGAATCTCGATGTGCGCGTTTGCGGCGAGTTCGTCGTAGAACGACAGCAGCGCCTCGTCGGCGCGCTCCTCTATGATTCTTCTGCGGATTTCTTCGCAGTAGTTTTCGAGCGGCCTGGGCCTGGCGGGCGTCCTGCTCTCCAGTTTCAACAGGATGAGTTCGGCTCCGACCTTCACGGGCTTGCGCGTCCAGTCGCCCGCCTTCATCTTCGCGATCGCCTCGCGCAGCGGCTTCACCACCTCGGACGTGCGATTGTCCTCCACCAGTCCGCCGTCGGCGGCGGTTCCGCCCTGCGAGAGGGCCCTGGCGACCTCGGAGAAGTCCTCGCCGTTTTCGAGTCGCCGGAGCGCCTTGGCGATACGCATCTCGGCGCCCGGCCCGCTTGCGGATATCTCCCGCCATGTCACCCGCTCGGGTTCGGAGTACTGTTCTATGTGCTTCCTATAGTACTCGCGGATCTGGGCGGGAGAGACGTGTCGGTCGAGTCGCGTCGGCTCGCTCATCACGCGGTCGCGCAGGATGGCTATCCGCATTCGTTCCTTTATGTACTCCAAGGAGAGCCCCTCTCTTTCGAGCAGGGCCCGCCAGTTCGACATGGAGCCGAACCGCTTCGCGCTTTTGTGGAGCCACTCCCGCACGCTGGCCTCGTCCTGCTCGGTCAGGCGGAAGGGTTCGCGTTTCAGCAGCGGACCGCCGGTCGGCGGCGCCGACTCGAACGCCTGCTCCTCGTCGTAGACGGGCTTGGACAGACCGGTCTCCACCCAGCCCTGACGCATGCCGTACTCGATGAGGAGATGTTCGCCTATCAGTCGGCGCACGGCGTCGCCGAACAGCATCTTGGCGTACTCGCGCTCGGCCCAGAGATTGGACTCCTCCACGACGAAGTATCTCTGCTTGTTGATCTTGAGATAGCGTTCGACGTCGAGTCGCGTGATGATGTTGGAGTTGACGCGCGCTATGACGAAGCGCTTGCCTTGCGCGCGCGCGGGCGACTTTCCTTCGGCGCCGGCGCCGCTCTCCCGCGCGGGCGGCTCCTCCTGCGCCGCCGCCGCGCAGACGATGAGCACGGCCGACAGAAGAGTCAGAAGTCGCGTGAAGGTTCTCTTTCTTTCCCGCGCGGCCGTCATTTGCCCTGGCGTTGCTTGTGTCGCGGATTCTTCTTGCAGATGACCCGTATCACGCCCTTTCGTTTGATTATCCGACAGTGCTCGCATACCCGCTTCACCGACGAACGCACCTTCATCTATCCGGACCTCCGTATTCGTTCTCACTGGCGGTAGACTATCCTGCCGCGCTCGAGATCGTAGGGCGAGAGTTCCACGACGACTCTGTCGCCCGGCAGGATGCGGATGAAGTGCATGCGCATTCTTCCCGAGACGTGGGCGAGCACCATGTGCCCGTCGTCGAGTTCGACGCGGAAGGCGGCGTTCGGCAGAGCCTCCTTCACCACGCCCTCCACCCGGACCGCTTCTTCTTTGGCCATGAACTTCAGCGTCCAATTAGATTCCACAGGCGAACGACCATGATAGCGAAACGGAAGCGGTCAGTCAAGTCTACTCGTCCTCGCTCTTGAAAAACTCGGCGATCGGACGGAAGGGGACCGTCTTGATGGTGGGATCCTTGGCGGTGCCGTGGACCAGTATCTGGAAGAGGTTGTCCTGGATGAAGTCGATGACGTCTCCGACCAGCGGCAGATATCGTGTGACGCCGAAGCGGACGGCGAAGCGGAACCTGAGTCGGCCGCCGAAGTAGAGCGAGCCGACGCCTTCCAGTCCCAGAATCGCGCTCTTGAAGTAGACGTCTCGGAACTTCAGGCGGTTGTTCTCTATTTTGAACTTGCAGCCGGCCCTGCTGAACGGGACGCCGGCGACCTGTCCCAGCGAGAACGCCTTGACGAGGATGCTGAAGAAGGGCACCTCCCAGAGATTGGCGTCGCGCATCCTCACCTTTCCCCAGCCGGAGAGATTGTTTTTGTCGTCGATGATGGCGCTGACCGTCACGTTGACGCGACCGGTCGCCTTGGGCATTTTCTTTTTGAAGACGTGCTCCGCGGCTCTTCTCACGCTGGCCTGTTCGATCTGGACGAGCGCCTTCACTTTTCCGCCTTCGGTGGTGACGCGTCCGCTGAGCGCGCCGCCGTAGACCTCGCCCTGCAGGTTCTCCACGCGGACGCCGTCGTCGAGTATCTTCACCATCGCGGAGATCCGATCTATCTTGATTCCCTCGACTTCGATGCCGCGCAGGTCGAGGCTTATGGGCGAGACACGCGAGCCGCCGTCGTCCGCGGTCACCGTGAAAGCGACGGTGCCGCCGATGCGATCCAGAAGGACGCCCGGCGCGGCGCTGCAGGAGACGGGATGCAGTCGCGCCGAGACGCGCAACGACGTTTTATCGCCGGTCTGAGTGATCTTCACGTTCACCGAGCCGGAGACGCCGCCGGAGAGATGCAGTTCGTCGAAGAACGGCGAGGCCGGAAGCGCGTCGACGAGGTCGCCGTCCACCGGAAGACCGCGCAAAACGATTCGAAGAGACGTGTTGCGCGTGCCGCCGGCGGCCGTGGAGGAGCCGTTGACGACGATCGCTCCGTCCCGCGCGGTCATGTCCCGGATGACGACGGAGCCGGTACCGACGTCCACCAGGACCGAGCCGGAGGCGTCCACGACGGGATACTTGAACTCCGGAATGGAGACGGCGCAGCGGCGCAGGCCGAGGACGAGACGACAATCGAGCGCCTTCGGCGGCCCGTCGAGACGGCAGCCGAAGTCCGCGCGGCCGCGCGGCTGAAAGGTGTCGAAGTACTCCTGAACTCCTTTCGGCAGGGCGTCGCGCAGCCTTTTGTCCACGACGAGGTCGTACGCCTCGATACGCGCGCGCAGGTTCCATTCGTCGTTCTTCTTCGTCACCTCTCCCCATGCGACGGCGCTTCCGCCGCTGGTCCGCCCGCGCAGTCCCGCTATCGTGACCCGCTCCGGCTCGAACAGGAGAAGGCCTTCGCCTTCGGTGAGGGGCACCGGAAACGGCGCGTAGCGGAGCGAGAGGTTGCGCAGACGCGCGAGACCGTCGTAGCGCACACCGCCTTCGCGGACGACGAAGCGCAGTTCCGCGTCGGCGAGTCCGGTGGCGTCCCAGTCGCGTTCGCCGAGACCGAAAGCCCGGCATATCGTGTCGGTGAGTTCGCCGTCGACGCGAAGGTCGTCGAGATTCACCCTCACCATGAAGTCGCCGCCTCCGAACGGCACGAAAAAGTCGTCGCAGCGGATGGAGCCGCCGTGAATGTCGCCGCGAACGCCCCGCACCATCACGCCGCCCGCGCCGACGACCACCTCTCCTTCGCGCACGCGCACGGGCACCGGTACGAGTTGCGGAACCAGTCTCAGTCCGTCGAGCGGAACTCTGACCTGGAACGTCACGGGCCTGTTCGAGTCGGTACGCCGGACGCGCAAGACGAAGCCGAGCCGCCCGGACGCCTTCAGGCGCTCCGTCGTCTCGCGCGCGCCTT
The DNA here is from genome assembly GCA_964412125.1 of uncultured Planctomycetota bacterium. Lineage (GTDB taxonomy): Bacteria > Planctomycetota > SKW154 > SKW154 > SKW154 > CAYPNR01. The sequence goes on from CAYPNR010000017.1 coordinate 3,508, forward strand.
CGGGCAGCGAGTCCAGAATCTCCTTGCAGACGGGAATGTCGCGTCCGCTCACCACCAGGTCGAGTTCGCCGCCGGCGGTGCCGACGACGCCGCGCGCCCTTATCTCGCCGCCTTTCCAGCCGGAGACGGCGTCCACCAGCACGCGTTCGCCGTCCCAGACGGCGCCGCCGTGAAGACGGTCCACGCGGGTCGGAAACCATTTGACGGCTATCGACGTCTCCTCCCGCGCGGCGAAGTCGAATCGCAGCGACGGCGGTCCTTCGTCGGTCAACTCCAGTCGCGTCGTCACGTCGAGACTGCCGCGGCCGCCGAGCGCGGAGACCACGTCCTGCGCGGCGGTCGGCAGACGTGAGACGAGACGCTCGCTCACCTTCACGTCCTCGGCGCGGCCGGTTATCGTCAGACGAAAGCCTTCGTCGTGGGCGAGTTCGATCAGCAGTCGGACCGGCGGGCCGTCGGCGAGGCGCGCGACGCCGCTGCCGGAGAGGCGTAACTTTCCGTCGGCGAAGACGCCTTCCGCCTCGAGACGTGTCTCCCGCAGCGCAAGACGCGTCTCCGGCACCAGAAGACTTCCGCCTTCCAGAGCGATGTGGACGCCGACGACGGGCCCGGAAAGCGTTCCGCCGAGCGACAGACGGAGACGGAAGCGTCCCGACAGTTGCAGTTTGTCGAACCACTCGGCGACCGACTCCGGCAGCAGAGAGGAAAGGCGGCTCACCTCGGCCGGGCCGACCTCGGCCCATCCGGAAATCGCTTCGCCGTCCAGCGTCACGCCGGCCGACAGCGGTCCCGCCGGCGACTCCCGCGCCCGCAGTCCGATTCGCACGCGTCCCTTCTCGTGCGGCATGACGCCGAGTTCCACTCCGCGCAGGTCGAAAGCGGCGCCGCCCTCCCTCAATGGAAGAGTCATGCGCAGCCTCCGCAGGCGGCCGCTCACCACCGGCGCCTCCGTCTCCCGCTCGCTCTCCGGCAGGTCGAACATCCCCTCCAGCGGAGTCCGCCAGTCTTCGGTGATCGTGAGACCGAGATAGGGCGCGTCAAACGAAACGTGACGGACGCCGATTCCGCCTCCGAGCGGATCCGTTCCGAGCCGGACCCGCAGACGATCGACGCGGGCGTCGAGTTTTCCGTTGGTCGAGCGCAGGACGCGGATCTTCGAGAACGTCGCGGTTCGGCCGGAGAGGCTCACACGACAGTCTTCGAGCGAAAGGACGGCGTGCATGTACCTGCGCGCGACGGTCTTCGTCCAGTGGACGAGCGTGCGCGGATGGAGCAGCGTCTCGACGTCCGCCCAGAGTGTGAGGGCGACCACGACGGAGACGATGAGAGCGGCTGCGACGTAACGCGCGACGCGCAAGACGACGACCTCCAAGGCGTTCGACGCGTGAGCCCGTCACGCTCGACGGCCGTCCTACGTTCGATCCGCGGCGCGGCGGCTCGTGACGCTCATCCTTCTTGTGCGCCGGCGCGAAGCGCGCGAACGGTCCTGGACAGCCGCGACTTCAGACGCGCCGCCTTGTTCGGATGAAATATGTTCTTCTTCGCGCACTTGTCTATCCGTTTGAAGGCCGCGCGCATCTGTTCCTCCGCCCGCGCGGCGTCGCCGGCCGCCACCGCCGCCATCACGTGACGTATGTGCGTCCTCGCCATGCTCTTGAACGACTTGTTGAGAAGCGTGCGCCGCTTGTTCTTGCGCATCCACTTCTTGGCGCTGCGCGTGTGGGCCATCTCGACTCTCCTTACCAGCCGCGTCGGAGTCGCATGATCTCGTCGTGACCTCTCCGGACGCGACGGTCCTGCTCTATCTCGGCCATGATCTCTTTTCTCACCTTCTCTTCGGTCTCGGGACTTCTGCGTACGTGCCTCCAGCCTTCGTCCTCGAACTGGTAGACGCCGGCCTTCCGTCCGTACTTGTCGGCGCGGATGTACAGGTCGAACAGCAGACCGTGGGCGACCAGACGGAGGACGGCGCGGTTTGCGTATTCGAAGCCGAAATCGGCGCCTTCGCCGGCGATGATCTGATATCCCGTCGCGAACACGTTCGGCGCGGGCTGCTCCACCCGCGCGAAGCAGTGCTCCAGCGCGCTGCGGATGCGCCGATGAAGGACGTCCTCGTCGAAGTCGAGGTTGCGTATGACGGTGGTCTCGCCGTACGGACCGGAGGCGCATCCCGCCGCAAGCGCCGCGATCAGTAACGGGAACACACGCATGATACCGTCTCCCATAAGCCGGCCCATTATAGCGTTCGGGCCGGTCGTCGTCACTTTTTTTCCTTCTTTTGCTCCTCCGCGTCGGCCGCCCTCTTCAGTTCCTTCCCGCAGACGGGACACTTCCCGGGATGGGCGCCGTGGTAGCGGGGATGTCCCGCTTCTCCGCAGGTCCACAACTCCGAAGGGTCGAACTCCACTCGTCGCGTCTTTCGCTTGCAGACGGGACACCTGTCTTCATTCTCGAGCAGGGGATGTCCGGGTCTGCCGCACCACCAGAACGTCTTCAGTCGTCCTATCGCTTCGCCTGCGACTCCGTCGAACTCCTCCGCGGCCCTGGTCAGCGCGTCGACCGCCTCGCGCGCGCCTTTGCCGCCGGCTTTCTTCACCGCCGAGGCGGCCGCCTTCAACAGAGTCTTGGCGGCTTTGGTGACGGCCCGCGGACGGCTCCTGTCGTCGAAGGCGCGCGACAATCTTTTCCCGAGAACCTTCATTACGATCTTCATCTCGTCGAGCGCCGTTTGCGACTCTTTCCTGTCCCTGGAGTCCGCGGCGGCCGCGATCGCGTCGGCCGCCGCCCGCATCCGCTGAGGCAGGTGCGCCAGCGGCGCGACGGCGATCCACTCCGCTACGGCCTTGAGATAGTGTTTCGGCGCCAGTTTGCGAAGCGCGCCTTCGAGGTGCAGCGCCAGGGCCTCCTCGTCCATGGCGCGGCCTTCCACGCGGTACTCCTTCTGCGGAAAACCGCCCGCGTCGCAGACCGTCACCAGCGGCGGCGTGAAGCCGGTCGTAGGCGTCGGCGCCAGATAGGGAACGTACGCCTGCTGATAGGCGTTCTTGTCGTGAGCGTAACACAGATACAAACACGCGAAATGCGACAGGAGCCTCACGACGCGCTCGGACTCGAAAGACGCGCGCATCTTTTTGGCGTCGTCGTAGATGGCGTCGTAGACGAATATGACCAGCGGCGCGCGCAGTCTGCTCTGCGCGGCCAGCGCCTCCTGAATCGTCTTCAGCCACTTCGCGCCCTTCGGCGGACCGTTGTCGCCGGCCGCCGCCGTCGTCGTCGCAAGCGCCAGCGCCAGTATGCAGATCGCCCGCACGCTCCGCTCCTCCACTGACCGACTCGCGCCGACGCGAGTCGGTTCCTACGGACTGCGTGAGGTGAAGAACACCTTGGTGGTTCCGTCACGGTCGTCTTCGAAGACCACCGCCGGCGCGCCCTGATACAGACAGACCGCCGGCCGTCTCTTCGCGTTCCCCAGGCCGTCGTCGTCGACGCGCTCGGCGGAGGCGAAACTCCACGCCGCGCTGTAGGTGCCTTTGATCGCCTCGACTCCGTTTCCGTTGATGTAGACGAGCCAGACGTTGTCGTCGTCCGCGGCCGCGGCCGCCGGGGCGGTCTGGTCGCCTTCGGCCGCCGTCGCGGTCGCCTCCGTGAACGGACTTCCGGCGCCCCAGGCCATGATGAGGTCCAGTCCCGTCGTGGCCGAGGCGCGGTCGTCGGTGTAGAAGCAGAATATGCGGCTGCTTCCCGTCGCGGCCGCGGGATCGGTCGAGTTGTCGCCGCTCGTGTGCTGATCCACACGCGCGTCGGTGCCCCAGTCGTCGTAGGCGTTGGCCGAGCCGGTCTCGGTCGCGGAGTCCTGCCATATCTGCGATTCGGTGCCGGTGCCGTGCTCCCAGAAGACCCATGCCTGCTCCGGCGATCCCGGCAGTATCACCACGTTGGGCTCGGGCTCTACGGCCGAGGTCGCGTCGCTGACCGTGTAGTCGGCGGTCGTGAAGCCGCTTCCGTCGTCCACGTCGGCGTAGACGGTGTGGTTGCCGCTTCCGTCGTTTTCGGACCAGACCACCAGCACGTTGTCGCTTGAGTCGGCGGTCACGTCCGGCGCGGCGTCGGTGTGGCCGCTCTGCGTGTCGTCGTCCACCCGCACGTCCGCGGCCCTCGTGAACGAGTCGCTCGCCGCGTCGTAGGTGAGCGAAGCGCAGCGCACCTCCGTGGAGCCGCTCTGCAGCAGACGAACGTAAGCCACGCGTATGGTTCCGTCGGACTGCACGCAGACGGCGGGTTGCGATTCGGTGTCTGTGGCGGTCGGCGCGTGAGCCTCTGTGGCGCCGACCCAGGTGGCGCCGCCGTCCTCGCTCGCCGCTATCCATATGTCCCCGCCCGAAACGTAGACCACGTATATCACGTCGGTCGAGGAGTCGACCGCGACGTCCGGCTCGGTTCCCTCGGCCGCCGCGACGTTGGTCGTCCAGTGGCCGAGCGGATGATTCTGAACGGTGAACTGGCCGCTGCTGGCCCAGTCGCCGCGGCGTCGCGTCGTCGGTCGCATTCGTATGCGCACGGTCTCGCAGTTTATGTGGCCGATGTCGGCGACCGAGTCCCATACGAAGGAGTGCGCCAGCCCCCGCGCCGCGCTGCGGAGGTCCGTCGTGCCGTCGCCGCCGACGCCCTCGGTGGGAAGACCGCTCTGCGGCAGCCATGTCACGCCGTTGTCCAGGGAGTACTGCACCTCCAGCGTCGCGTTCCGCTCGTCGGGATCATAAAGAATGTAGGATATCACGATGTCGCCGCTCCGGGCGGTCTGCGGCGTCGTTATCTCCACCCGCGGCACGGGCTTCTCGCTGCTGCAGCCCGCCGCGAAAGCCGCCGCGACGGAGACGACCAAAAACCATCGCATGAGGATTTCCTCCATCTCGGACCGGCTCGGATTCTATCCTGCGCGGCTTTTCCTGTCAACCGCCGTCTCGCATCGGTTGCCGTCGCCGTCTCCGTCGCGGCCGGAAATTGCAACCGCGGACCTCCGCTGTTAGAATGCCTCGTCTTCGCGGTCGGTCGGCGGACGCCGACGGACGGTTTCAGAGGCGCGACGTGAGAAACAGACTGGAATCCTTCTCGAGAGTCGCCGGGTACCTCGGCTCCATTCATATATTCTTCGGTTTCGTCTTCGCCGTTCCCGTCGCCTCCGCCTTCCTGCTGGACGTCTCCGACGTCGGCGACAGCGTCATGGCGTTCGCGGTGCCGGCCGCCCTCAGTATGGCGCTCGGCCTCCTTCTCAAGCGACTCTTCAGGGCGGGACCGCCGAAGGACGCAAGGGAGGCCGCCTTGCTGTGCGCGCTCGGATGGCTGGGCGTCTCGGCGATAGGCGCCGTCCCGTTCGTCATGCGTCTGAGGATCGGTTATCTGGACGCCTATTTCGAGACGATGAGCGGCTTTACGACCACCGGCATCACCATGTTGAGCGGACTGGACTCGATGGACAAGTCCCTGCTGCTGTGGCGCGCCTTCACACAGTGGCTCGGCGGCCTCGGTATCCTCGCGCTGTTCCTCGCGTTCATGTTCTCAGGCGCCGCCGCTCACAGAATCTTCACCGCCGAGAGCCACAAAATCCTCTCCAGACGGCCCGTGCCGGGACTCTTCAGCACTCTCCGCACGCTCTGGGCCATTTACTCGCTCCTCACGGCCGCCTGCGTCCTCGTTCTCAGATTCGAGGGACTCTCCCTCTTCGACGCGGTCTGTCACGCTTTCACCGCGCTCTCCACCGGCGGATACTCCACCCACGACGCCAGTGTGGACTTCTATCGACAGGCGGGCTACGCGAATTTCGCGCTGATCGAGTACACGCTCGTCGTGTTCATGCTGCTGGGCGGCATCAATTTTCTCGTGCACTTCCGCCTTCTCCGCGGCGACTGGCGCGCCGTGTGGGACTCCTTCGAGATTCGTCTGTTCTGGCTCATCCTCGCCGCGTCCACCGCGATCGTCACGGTGGAGTACATGCTCAGGAACCCCGGCGTTTCGCCGGAGGCCGGCTTTCGATGCTCGCTGTTCCAGACCGCCTCCATTTTCACCACGACCGGCTTCGCGACAAAGGACATCGGTTCGGGTTTCTTCGGCGCCGCCGCCAAACAGATATTTCTGATGCTGATGGTGGTGGGCGGCTGCGTGGGCTCGACCGGCGGCGGCGTCAAAGTGCTGCGGGTCGGAATACTTTTGAAGATGCTGAAGAGACAGGTGATGAAGATAATACGTCCGAGGTCGGCCAGGGTGATCGTGACGCTCGACGGCGCCGCGGTGGAGGACGAGGAGTGCAGGCGTGTGGGCGCGCTGTTCTTCGCGTGGTTCCTTCTTCTTTTCCTCGGCGGACTCGTCACCGCGGCGTTTTCGAGCCTCGGCGCGCTGGAGAGCGCCTCCGGCATGTTCAGCGCGCTCGGCAACATCGGTCCCTGCTACATATCCGACATGGCGTCGTTGCATCCGATCGTCAAGGTGACGTATATTCTGGGCATGCTTGCGGGCAGGCTCGAGATACTGCCCGTGATGCTGTTGTTTTCGCGGAAGGCGTGGTGTTAAGGAGGCCGCGATGTATGTGGTCCTCACGGGCGCCGGGATCGTCGGCGGGGCGCTGGTGGAGCGACTGGTGCGACACAGGCACGACGTGGTCGTGATCGAGACGGACAGGGAGACCTGCGACGAGATGGCGGCGCGATTCGGCGTGGTCGCGGTCTGCGGCAGCGGCACGGACATAGACGTGCTCGACCGGGCGGGCCTGCGCAAGGCGGACGTCGGCATAGCGCTCATGCGACGCGACGCCGACAATCTCGCCTTCACCCTTCTCGCGAAGCATTTCGGCGTTCCGCGCATATTCGTACGGATGCGGGACCCGCGTTACGCGACCGCCTACCGCATGGCCGGCGCCACCGACGTCGCCAATCCGGTGGAGATGTTCGTGGACAATCTCATCCTCGACATCGAGCAGCCGGATCTCGTGCGGATGGCGACGCTCGGCGGCGGCAAGGCTTCGGTGGTCATTTTGAAGGTGCCGGAGGGCTCGAGCGCCGACGGCAAGAGCGTCGCGGAGTTGACCCGCTCCGAGGAGTTTCCGAAGGAGTGCGTCATCGCGGGCATATATCGTTCCGAGACCGACAGGCTGATAATCCCCCGCGGCGAGAACGTACTCAGGGCGGGCGATCGTGTGTTTCTGGTCGCGGACGCGAAGAGCATGGCGGACGCCGCCAGGTGTCTCGGCGCCAGGCGCGCCGCGCGGAAGTTGTAGGCCGCAGCAGGCTTGACGTGCGAAGGGATGCATCATGGACGAGCGCGGCGCCGCCGACGAACTTTCCGGGCGCGACGACGCGGCCGCCGGGCGCGACGACGCACCCGCCGCGGCCGTCGGGCGCGAGAAAGGACGCCTCCCGCTTCTCGGCGCTTTCGCCTCCGTGTTCGCGGCACTGCGCCATCGCAACTATCGCCTCTTCTTCTTCGGCCAACTCGTTTCGCTGGTCGGCACGTGGATGCAGTGGACCGCGCAGGGCTGGCTCGTCTACAAGATAACCGGCTCGAAACTGATGCTCGGGACCGTGCGCATGGCCGGCACGCTGCCGCTGGCCGTCTTCTCGCTGTTCGGCGGCGTGATCGCCGACCGTTTTCCGCGTCGGACGATCCTGATCGTCACGCAGAGCGCGGCCATGGTTCTTCCGCTGGCTCTCGCCGCGCTCGTCTTCACCGACACCGTTCGCGTCTGGCACATAGCGCTTCTCGCCGCCGCGCTGGGCGTGGTCAACGCTTTCGACATACCGACCCGCCAGGCGTTCGTGATAGAGATGGTCGGCCGCGAGGACCTGATGAACGCTATCGGCCTGAACTCGGGCGTCTTCAACAGCGCGCGCATAATCGGACCCGCCGTCGCCGGCATAACCATGGCCTCGGTCGGCGTCGGATTCTGTTTTTTGATAAACGGTCTGAGTTACGCCGCCATTATCGTGGGACTGGCGATGATGAAGGTGCGGGTGCGGGCCGCCCCGCCGCCGGTCGGCTCGGTCTGGCGCCGCATCGTCGACGGATTCGCCTACGTCAGAAGCGACCGTCGCGTAATGGGGCTGTTCGGCCTGCTCGGCGTCGTCGGCGTCTTCGGCTTCTCTTACGTGGTGCTGCTGCCGGCGTTCGCCAGGGACGTCTTCGGCGTGGCCGAACTCGGCTACGCCGAGATGCTGACCTTCAACGGCATGGGCGCCGTCGTCGGCTCGCTGGTGGTCGCCTCGGTCGGAAAGAGGAAGAGCGGCAGGCGTAACGTACTCTTCATAGGCGTCCTGGTCTTCGTTTTTTCGGTTCTGGCCTTCTCGTTCACCGGGCGGTTCGCGCTCGCGCTGGTCACGCTTCCGTTCGTCGGCATGGGAATGATAATGTTTTTCTCCACCGCCAACACGCTGATTCAGCGGACGGTACCGGACGCCTTCCGCGGCCGCGTGATGGGGATATGGACGCTGGTGTTCGGCGGCGCGATGCCGCTGGGAGGCATGTACGCGGGAGTGGTGGCGGAAAGCGTCGGCGCCGCGCTGGCCGTCAGAATAGGAGCCGGCGTGTGCGCCGTCGCCGCTCTCGTCGCGGCGCTCGTCGGCGGAAGAATCCGCTCCGCGGACGAAAGTTCCGTCGTGCGGGACGACGTCGCTCCGTGACGCGTCGGCGGTGCGTCACTTGCCCTTGCGTTCCTTGTGCGTGGTGTGTTTGCGGCACTTCGGACAGAACTTGCGCAGTTGGAGTTTCTTCATGCTCGGTCCCGACTTTCTCGTGCCGCGGTAGTTACGGGCGCTGCACTCGCCGCAGACGAGCCATATGTCCACCCGCGCCATCGCTCTTCCTCGACTTATCCGAAGTTGTGCCGGCTCAGTCCAGTACGGCCGTGACCACGCCGGCGCCCACCGTCCGCGAGCCTTCGCGGACGGCGAACCTGAGTTCCTCGTTCATCGCGACCGGATAGATGAGTTCCACCTCCATCTCGACGTTGTCGCCCGGCATCACCATCTTCACGCCTTCCGGCATGGACGTGATGGTTCCGGTGACGTCGGTGGTGCGGAAGTAGAACTGCGGTCGATAGCCGGTGAAGAACGGCGTATGACGTCCGCCCTCCTCTTTGGTCAGCACGTAGACCCGACACTTGAACTTCCTGTGCGGCGTTATGGTTCCGGGATCGGCGACCACCATGCCGCGCTTCACTTCCTTTTTGTCCACGCCGCGCAGAAGAATCCCCGCGTTGTCGCCCGCGCGCGCGTCGTCCAGCGTCTTGTTGAACATCTCCAGACTGGTGGCGACCGTCTTCATCGTCTCCTCACGCAGGCCGACTATCTCCACCGGTTTTCCGGGGACGATCTGGCCCTGCTCGACGCGGCCCGTCACGACGGTGCCGCGTCCGGTGATCGAGAAGATGTCCTCTATCGGCATGAGGAACGGCTTGTCGACCGGGCGCTCCGGCAGCGGAATGTACTCGTCGACGATGTCGAGAAGTTCGAAGATCGGTCCGCAATGGGGGCAGTCGCGTTTGCCGCAGGCGCATTCCATGGCCTTGAGGGCCGAGCCGCGGATGATCGGCGTGTCGTCGCCGGGGAACTCGTACTTGTTGAGCAGGTCCCGCAACTCCATGTCGACCAACTCCAGCAGTTCCTCGTCGTCGACGAGGTCGACTTTGTTCATGAAGACGATTATCCGCGGGACGTTGACCTGCCGCGCGAGCAGGACGTGTTCGTGCGTCTGCGGCATCGGACCGTCGTCCGCTGCGACGACGAGGATCGCGCCGTCCATCTGAGCGGCGCCGGTGATCATGTTCTTGATATAGTCGGCGTGGCCGGGACAGTCTATGTGCGCGTAGTGCCGGTTTTCGGTTTCGTACTCCACGTGCGCCACGTTGATGGTGATGCCCCGCGCTTTCTCCTCCGGCGCGTTGTCGATCGACTCGAACGGCCGCGGCTTCGACATGTTGAAATGCGCGAGGTTGAGCGTGATGGCGGCCGTGAGCGTCGTTTTGCCGTGGTCGATGTGCCCTATGGTGCCGACGTTCACGTGCGGCTTGCTCCTGTCGAACTTGTCCTTCGCCATATCCCCATCCCCTTAAAGAAAGTTTCGTCTCTTAATCCGGTTCCGCAAAAGCCGGAATTGAACCGCTCCGGCCCGCTTCTGTCAAGCCCTCGCGGGCAAATTCCCCCAAAAAGCTGCTGATGGGATTTGAACCCATGACCTCGTCCTTACCAAGGACGCGCTCTACCACTGAGCTACAGCAGCGCCGCGCGGGCGTCTCCAGCGGGCGATGGGACTCGAACCCACAACCCTCGGCTTGGAAGGCCGATGCTCTGCCAATTGAGCTACACCCGCACCCGAGCCTCCACATTAAATGCCGCCCGGATACGCTGTCAAGCCAAAACCGGCGGGCCGTCGTCGTCGGAAGGACGCCTCAACGCCCGGCGCCGACCTTCCGCGCCGCGTCGAGAAGCGTTTCGAACGCTTTGCGCCAGTGTGGCGGCAGTTTCTCTGAGGCGCGTTTGAGGAGGCTTGCGGCCTCGGCGCCGCGGCCGTCGCGCAGCAGTCCCTTCGCCCGCCACAGCAGCGCCGCCGCTTCGAAGTCGCCCACGCGCTTCGCTTTCTTCTCGGTCTTCGCCGTCCCTTCCTCCTCGGCCTTTGCGTCTCCGCCGCCGGGCTTCGTCGTCGGAGCGAGTCCGTGTTCGGTCGGCGCCTGCGGCCTCGGACGACTCGAAGGCTCCGCGACGGGGACCTCCGACGCGACCTTTCTGCGCTTCGGTTTCGCCGCGGGCGCCGCGGCCGGCAGCCGTTGAAACCTGCCCGCGGCCTGACGGCTCCGCTCCAGACGCTCCAGGAGCGACTTCCCGAGGAGATTTTTTGCCCCGTTACGCCCGTCGTCGGTTTTGTCTTCGCTTTCCATCTTCTCCGCCTCGCGGAGGCCGCCGCCGCGGTCCGCGGCGTCGCGCGGGGCCGGACGCATGGCGAGCAGCACGCCGTCGAGTCGGTCCTTGATGGCGGCGTCGCGCACCTTCAACATGGACTCGCCCGCCTTGCCGAGCGCGGCGGCGAGTTTCGCCCGCAGCGCCTCGGACACTTCGTCCACCAGCGCCAGCAGTCGCTCGCGCGGCGCGCGCGAGCGCGCGCCCGCGACGATGCTTCCGCTGGCGACGTCCACCGCCTGAACGTTGACCGCCAGTACGTCGGAGAGCGTTCGGAAGTCGCCCCGCACCAGTATTTCGACGCCGAGCGCCTCCGCCGCGCGCATCGGATCCGCGTCGCGCTCGAGCAGCCGCTGCGTCAGAACCACGTCGAAGAACGAGAACTGCGACAGGTCGGTCGAGAGCATCTCGGCGAACGCCTCGCGAAGCCAGGCGAGATCTTTGCCGCCGGTCCTGTCGGCGAGCGGCGCCACGGCGACGCGCCAGCGATCCTTGACCGGCGCGGGACGGACGACTTCCGGCCGTCTTCCCGCAGTCGGGCGTCTCGGCGGCTCGCCTCCCTCCTTCGTGGTGAGCGCGAACACCAGCAGCGCGGCCGCCACCGCCGCCAGCGCGCCCGCCGCCGTGAAGATGGAACGTCGCCTGGAGCCTTCCGCCTGTCGGGTGCCCACGGCGACGTCGGTGACGGCCCGCTCCGGCTCGGCTATCCGCAGCGCCATCGTCTCGGCGTCCGTGTCGGCCGGCAGTCCCGCGATTATCGCGTCCAGGGCCGCCGCCACTTCGTCGGCGCTCTGCGGCCTGGCGTCCGGCGACTTCTCCAGCATCCGCATCACCAGCGTCTCGGTCTCCGCGGACACCTTCGGGTTCAACTTCCGTATCGGTGTCGGTCGCTCGTTCACTATCTTCTTGAACAATGCGAACGGCGTCTCCGCCTCGAACGGCACGCGACCGGTGAGCGTCTCGTAGAGCACCACGCCGAGACTGTATATGTCGGCGCGTCCGTCGAGCGCGCGGGTCTCGCATTGCTCGGGCGAGCAGTACTCCGGAGTGCCGATGAAGGTGCCGGTCGCGGTCAGACGTCCGCCCGCGCCCATCTTCTTGGCCAGTCCGAAGTCCATCACCATGACCTTGCCGGAGACGTCGATCATGATGTTCTCCGGCTTGATGTCGCGGTGTATCACCCCGCGGCCGTGCGCGTAAGCGAGAGCCGAAGCGACCGTGCGTGCGACGCGCAGCGCTGCCGGCTCGGGCAGCACCGAACTCTGCTCGAGAACCGAAGCGAGCGTCTGTCCCTCGATGTACTGCATCGCGATGAAGTAACGGTCTCCGTCCCTGCCGGCGGAGTAGACCGCGCATATCGCGGGATGCTCGAGCGCCGCGGCCGAGCGCGCCTCCCGCAGAAACCGCTCGGTGAAATCGGGATCCTCCGCGAGGTACGGCAGAAGCACCTTGACCGCCACGCGCCGCTGCAGCGTCTCGTCGAAGCCCTCGTACACCTCGCCCATTCCGCCGCGGCCGATCCGTCCCGTGATTCGATAACCGCCCAGCGTTCCGCCGACCGTCTCGCCGCCGCTCATAGACATTCCACCTTTTACAAAGGTTCCATACCATTAGACGCGGAGCGGCCGGCCCGCGGTTCTCACTTTTGCTCCGTCAGGCGGACGGAGACGAGTCGCAGTCGCGCGCCGGCGGGCAGAACGATCACGAATCCGCCGCCTTCGCCCCGCGCCCGGGCGACGCTCCTGGTGGGCTCGGCGCCCCGCATCTTCACGGTGTATATGACGCGTCGCCCGCTTACCCGTAACGTGAGCAGCACCTCCACGCCCGCGGGAAACGCCGTCTCGACAAGAGGTATCTCGGCCGCGGTGGTCGGCGTCATGGAGTCGGCCGGAGCCTCTATCCGCGGAACCCCCGCGAGGCGGACGAGACGCAGTTCCGCGGAGTACGAGGACAGACCTTCGACCGCCAGCCACAGTCTTCCCTCGCCCTCCGCGGCGCTCAACTCCAGCGCGCCGCCGCCGCGCTCGACTTTGAGAGAGTCGTTGTGCTTCCAGAAACCCTTTCTCGTCTCGCCGTTCACAAGCGCGGTGCGCAACTCGTGCGCCCTTCGGGCGGCCGCGACGCGCGCGAGCGCGGCGTCCACTTTCCCCTCGAAGCCGCTTCCCTCGTACGCCCGACGGAAGCGCTTGAGGCGCTCTTCGGCCTCGCCGAAACGGTGCTTCGCCGTCAGATCGTCGACCTGTCGTCGCAGATTCGGCCATTCCACCTCCGCCTTGAGTCGCCTTTGCAGCCCCTGCTTCACCGCGTCCTCCGCCCGCTTCAGCATCGCCTGACGACGTACCTCGCTCTCGCGAAGAATCTCGGGCACCACCTCTTTCTGCCGGAACGAAAACTCCCGAAGCCTCTTCGCGGCCTCGGCCGGCTTTCCGGAGGAGAGATCGGCTTCCGCTTTGCCGAGCACCTCTCGAAGTCGGCCGAGCACCTCTTCGCTCTTCTCCAGTCGTTTCTTCTCCGCCTCCATCCGCCGCCCCCACTCGGTTCCGGCGAAGCGGACGTCGAAGCGGTTCAGCGTCTCGCGAAGACGCGAAACGTCGTCGGCGTCGGCCTGCAGCATGCTCTTGTACAGGTCCATCACCGTCTCGTACTGCCGGCGGGCGCGGGCGTCGAGCCACCTGTCGAGACGCAGACGGACCGACGCCACTTCCTCCTCGGCGTCGGCGCCGGCCTTTTTCGCGAGAGACGCCAGTTCCGCGCGGAGCCGCTCGTGCTCCTCCAGAGTCGACAGCGTCTCCGCCCGCCGGCGCAGCGATTCGAGTTTCTCCTTCCACTCGGCCGGCCGCGAAGGAGTCGTCCGGTCTCCTCCGTCGTCGGTGCGTCCGTTCCCGTCGGGCGGCTTCGGCGGACTCTTTCTCAAAGCGTAATAGAGACCGGCGCCCGCGCCTCCCGCCAGCGCGACGACCAGCAGCAGCACCAGACCGATACGACTGGCGCCTTCGCCCACCGGCTTGACCGGTTCCTCGGGTTCCCTGGGCCGCGCAGGCTTGTGGGCGGACGGCACGTGGCGTCGCGTGATCCGTCTGGTGCCGCCGCGGGGGGAGGTTCGTCGCTTTCCTCCGTCGGCGGGCAGAACCCTGGGCGCGGACTGCGACGGCCGCCGCTTCGCCGGCGCGGCGTACTCCACACCTTCCGGCGCCACTTTTATCAACTTGCCGCCCACCTTCACCGGCCCCGGCGGCAGCGGCACTTCTTCGCCCACCTTGCCGAGCGAGCCGAGGTCCACAGGCTCGAGTTCCGTTCCGTCGGCCTCCGTCGGAGCCTCGCTTACGACCTGCGCTTCCGTCACGGGCTCGTCCACCGGCACCACTTCCGGCGCGGGACGCCTCGGCGGGCGGCGGAAGAACACCTGCGTCTTCACCACGTCCCTCTGCTGGCGTCTCGGTCTGGTCGGACGCTGATGAGCGCCCGTGCGGCTCTTGCGCTCCTCCTTGCCCATCCGCTTGCGCAGGGCCTCTATTATCGGCATGACTTCCTGCTTGCACTTCGAGCAGTAGGCGTGGGTGCCGTAGACTATCGCCTCGTCCCGCTCGATTTCTCTGGGGGTTATGAGGCGGTTGCATATATTACAGTACCGTGACACAACCTTTCCCAAGCGGCCGCCTCCAGTCTCCTTATCCCAATTGATTCTACAACATGGGGAAGCCGCTGTCAAAATCCGCCGCCTTTTTGAAAGGCGCTTCCGGGCCGGCCGCGCGTCGGTCCGCCGAGGTTTTTTACGACAAAATGGCGCGAGGGTCTTGACAGGGCGTCTTTCGGATTGTACTTTATGTACTGCCTTATGGGAGGCTCTTTGACAGGCAGGCGGCAACGGATCGGTTTCAGAGAGATGATGTGGCCGATGCAGGCCCTTTCTTTTTGGATTGCCGCCGTTCGCGTCGCGCTCCTGCGCGGTCGCGGACGGCCGAGGATTCAATTGAAGGGTTTGATCCTGGCTCAGCGCGAACGCTAGCGGCGTGGATTAGGCATGCAAGTCGAGGGAGAAGTCCCTTCGGGGGCGGAAACCGGCGAACTGGTGAGTAATGCATATCTAACCTGCCCCCAGGACGGGGATAGCCTCGGGAAACTGAGGGTAATACCCGATAGTCTCACAAGTAAGCCTTTGTTTTTGAGTAAAGGATAGCGGGCGGGAAACCGTCCGCCTTCGCCTGGGGAAGGGGGTATGTCCCATCAGGTAGTTGGTGGGGTAACGGCCCACCAAGCCCACGACGGGTAGGCGGCCTGAGAGGGTGGTCGCCCACACCGGGACTGAGACACTGCCCGGACTCCTACGGGAGGCAGCAGTCGAGAATCTTCCGCAATGCGCGCAAGCGTGACGGAGCGACGCCGCGTGCGGGAAGAAGGTCTTCGGGTCGTAAACCGCTGTCAGGGGCTGCGAAAGACGTCGGGGTTAACAGCCTCGGCGTTTGACGTTAACCCCAGAGGAAGCCACGGCTAACTACGTGCCAGCAGCCGCGGTAAGACGTAGGTGGCAAGCGTTGCGCGGAGTCACTGGGCTTAAAGCGTCCGTAGGCGGTTCGGCAAGTCGGCTGTGAAATCCCCCGGCCCAACCGGGGAATTGCGGTCGATACTGCCGGGCTGGAGGGCAGGAGGGGCCAGTGGAATTCCTGGTGTAGCGGTGAAATGCGTTGATATCAGGAAGAACGTCGGTGGCGAAGGCGACTGGCTAGCCTGTTTCTGACGCTGAGGGACGAAAGCCGGGGGAGCGAACCGGATTAGATACCCGGGTAGTCCCGGCTGTAAACGGTGTCCACTAGGTGCGGGGGTTGTCGATGGCTTCCGTGTCGCAGCGAAAGCGTTAAGTGGACCGCCTGGGGAGTACGGTCGCAAGGCTGAAACTCAAAGGAATTGACGGGGGCCCACACAAGCGGTGGAGGATGTTGCTTAATTCGAAGCTACGCGAAGAACCTTACCCGGGTTTGACATGCTGGAAGTAGCGCCCTGAAAGGGGTCGCCATCGGTATCCAGTCCGAAACCAGCACAGATGTTGCATGGCTGTCGTCAGCTCGTGTCGTGAGATGTTGGGTTAAGTCCTATAACGAGCGAAACCCCTACCCTTAGTTGCCATCGGGTAATGCCGAGCACTCTAAGGGGACTGCCCGCGTTAAGCGGGAGGAAGGTGGGGACGACGTCTAGTCGTCATGGCTCTTACGCCCGGGGCTGCAAACGTCCTACAATGGTCGGCACAGAGGGAAGCCAAGCCGCGAGGTGGAGCAAATCCCAAAAAGCCGGCCTCAGTTCGGATTGCAGGCTGAAACCCGCCTGCATGAAGTCGGAATCGCTAGTAATCGCGGATCAGCATGCCGCGGTGAATATGTTCCTGGGCCTTGTACACACCGCCCGTCAACTCACCAAAGTTGGGAGCACCCGAAGTCGCTGGCCCAACTCTCAAGAGGGGGAGGCGCCGAAGGTGGTCCCAATGATGGGGAGTAAGTCGTAACAAGGTAGCCGTACGGGAACGTGTGGCTGGATCACCTCCTTTCTAAGGAGTCGGACGCCCCAGGCGGCGTCGCGCCCTTGAGGAAGCGGCGTCGCGCTTGAACCTGTGCGTCCGCTCTAAGCATCGACCTCTGAAGCCGGGACCTGCCGTCTGACCATAAGGGCCGAACGCCTTCGGGCGTTCGGCCCTTTTTGTTCTTCCTTCCGCCGCGGACGGAATCGAGACACTCCCGGCGGGACGCGCGCCGCCGGCGCCGTCTCACTCCTCGTCGTCGCCCATCACGTCTATGCCGAGCCACCCCAACGCGAAGTCGAGTGCTTCCAAGGGGTTGACTCCTATCTCTATCGACAGAAACACGCAGACGTGGACGCGCAGGTCGTACGCGCGCAGGCCGCGATCGAGAGGGTCCTCCTCCTCGTCGTTGAATCCGAAGAACGCGCCCCACTGGTACAGCGCGAGTTCCAGGTCCGCGGTGGAGAACGCGCCGAAACTCTCCAGAATGGACGCGTCCTCGTCTATCTCGCGGCTCGGATATATCTTGTCGTCGCCGGGATACAGTATGGTGAGAATCCAGCAGAGCGCTCCGAGCACCGGATTGTCGTATTTGTCTATGTCGCCGCGCATGAGACTGAGAATCGGAACGGCGATGGTGTGGAAGGGCGGTCCGAGAACGACGTGCTCCTCGCGCTCGACCCATTTGCTTCGGCCTTCGAAGCCGCTGCGGCGGACCTTTGAGAAGCCGGCGTAGACGCTGAAGACGCCGCAGACGTCCACGCCGCTCGAGACGCCGAAGCCGCCGCCGACCTTCACGGAGAATATGTCGACGAAGTCGAGGGCGCGGTTGGCGAGATAGGGACCCGTCTCCGCGCAGCCGCCGCCGAACAACAGCAGCAATGCGACGAGGATCGCCGGGGGAAGCGTCGCCGTTCCGCGGCCGTGCGTTGCTTTCTCCGCCGGACCTGCGCCGGGGGCGCTTCCGCGCTCGGCGCGGCGGATGAGGTCAGTCATCCTCGTCGTCGCTCCATATGTCCAGACCGAACCATCCCAGGACGAAGTCCAGCAGTTCGGCGGGGTTCACTCCCACGTCGAAGGCGACCACGCCGAGAGTGACTCCGAGTTCCACGAACAGACTGTCCGGAAGGGAACGCGGCCTGTTCGCGTTCCGGCCGTGCCAGAGCGTGTTGAAGTTGAAGCCGTAAAGCCAGCCCTGGAGTTCGTAGTCGCGCTCCTTCCAGCCGTGCTTCCTTCTGTTTGTGCCGCCGTCCCTCTCGTCGGACCAACTATGCAACTCGGTGGTGAAGAACATGGAGAACCACGTTCCGATGGTCTCGTACCAGTTGTCCGCCATTCCGTCGGGTATTCCCATCAGGGGCATCAGAACCGCGTACGCCTGCGGCAGCGGCAGACCGAGACAGAGGTCTTTTTCGACGACGATGGGGTCGCGTCCCCTGAAGCCGAGCGTCTTGGAGCAGTAGTGGACGCCGGCGGACGCGGAGAGATAGTAGGTCAACTTTCCGCGCACGCTGACGCCGAGGCCCCAGCCCGCCCTGGCGGTGAAGCAGTCCGCCAGGTCGTTCAAGCGGTTGTCGAAGTACGCGCAGCCGCCGCTCGATACGACCGTCGCCGCGAGTCCCGCAAGCATAAGTACGCGGAAACGGGCTCTCATCCTTCGCCCCTATGGGGTCCGGTTACGAGGTTATCCGCGACCGAAGGGGTTGTCAACGCTAAAGGGAGACGGTCGACGCCGGCGGACGCTTCGGATTTTTCGCGTGGGCGTCGGGCGTTCCGGATCGGCGGCCACTTGAAAAGGACGGACCGGTGCGGTAATAATGACCGCCGTGCCAGTGGAGGCGGTTTGATGAGAAACGTTTTTGTCGTCGTTCTCGCCCTTCTGGGTTCCGCCGCCCTTCTCGCAGACGAGGTTCAGACGACCGACGGACATCGCTATCACGGACGGGTGAAGAGTTCCGACGGGAAGTCGGTGGTGCTCGGCTCCAAGTACGGCACGCTTACTTTTCCGTGGACGGACGTGGAGCGTCTGACTTACGAGCCGGCCCGCGTGGTGCTGCTGACGATCGGCGGCAGACGCGTGAAAGCGACGCTGCGCGCGGAGACGCGGGCGGAGTATATGGTGGAGGTGAACGGAACGCCCGGAAACGTGCGGCGGTCCGAGGTGAGCGCGGTGAAGGACGTGACGCATCTGGTGGAGGCGACCCGACAGGCGTTCGAGAAGACGGCGGAGAGCCTGGAGAAACTGGCGCGGGAGTTGGAGAAGAGCGGACTTCGCCGGGAGTGGCGACGCGCGCTCGAGGCGCTGCACTCGGTGGCTCCGTCCAACGATTACGCGGGCAGGGCGCTGGGCTACGTCAAGAGCGGAGACGTCTGGGTCAAGCCTGAGTTTCCGACCGGGTCCGTGGACTTCCACGGGACGCGGGGGCTTCGCGTGGAAGCGCCGCCGCTGGTGGTGACCAGCGGCGCCGACGCCGCCTCCACCTACAGACTCGTCAGAGCCATGCTCTGGGTGCTGCCGCGGGTGAAGCACGTGCTGTGCGCGGACGACAGGAAGGTCTCGCGACTGGAGGTGGTGCTCTACCGGGACGTCGAGAGTTACAACAAGTTGACGGGACGCGACGGTCTCGGCCATTTCGAGCGCGGCAGCGGTCGAATCTCGCTCTCCGCGGGCGACGGAATGCTGAGAGTGGCTTACTGGCTGCTGGCGCACGCGCTGGTGGAGCGGCTGTTGAAACTGGGGCCGAAGGTCGAAGACGGAAAGGTGACGGACCCCGGAATGCCGAGATGGCTGCGGGAGGGGATCGCGTTGTACGTGCAGGGCTGGACGCTGCCGTTCGAGCGCGGGGTGACCTCCTCCATGGACGACTACACCAATCTCGGCGTACCCAAGCATCTGGCGGGCTCGCTGAAGGCGGATCTCATCAAGGGCCGCTACTGCGAGCCGCGGCCGCTGACGCGGGTGCCGGAGAGCGAGTTGGACCGGAGATGTCTTTTGTGCTCGTGGGCGACGGTTTTCTGCATGCAGCACGGCGACAAGCGTCTCCGGGACGGCTATCGGAGGATGATGGCGGCGATCGTCGGCGGCAAGCGGGCCGCGTCGGACTACTTCGACCCGTTTTTCTCGGAGGAGGTGTTGAGGGCGGGGGTGAAGAACGTTTACATGCGCACGGCCCGCTACAGGGGCAGGACGGCGCGACGAGGGACGCACAAGATACAGTACTTGTGGCACGAGGAAGGCCTGGCGCTTCTGAAGGCGCGTCGGCTGGCGGCGGCGGTGGACAAGTACGAGGCGATTCTGAAAGTGGCGCCGAAGGACCGTGTGGCTCTTTACAATCTCGCCTGCGCCCACGCGCTCTCCGGCGATCGGGACAACGCCGCGCAGTATCTCCTCAAAGCGTGGGAGGCGGGTTTCCGGGACGTCGAGCACATAAAGAACGATCCCGATCTGGAGTCCATACGCGACACCGACATATTCAAGGCGATGACCGGCGGGAAACGGGAGTTCTGAGGCGATCTTCTGGAGGCGGTCATGCCGGAGTTCCGTTTCAAGGCGCGCGACGCGGTCGGCAAGCCCGTCTCCGGCGAGGTGGAGGCGGAGAACGAGCAGCAGGTGGCGGAGCGACTGGCCGAGCGCGGCCTTTACGTGATCTCGGTGGAACTCCGACCGGAGTTGCGGCCGATCGAGCGGCTCGTGGGCAGGAAGATTCGCAGCAAGCCGCGTTCGGCGCACATGGTCGCTTTCCTGCGCCAGATGGCGACGATGACGCGCGCGGGCATTCCCATAATGACGGCGCTCGAGATGATTCTGCAGAGGATTCCCTCGCCCGCCATGCGTCGCGTGGTGGAGGGCATTCGCGACTCGCTGGCCGCGGGCGAGCCGCTCTCCGCGGCGATGGAGAAGCAGAAGGTTTTTCCGAGCCTGATGATATCGTCGGTTCGCGTGGGGGAGGCGACCGGCGGCCTCGAACTGGTACTGATGCGCCTGGCCGCCTACCAGGAGATGCAGCACAACCTGAGGGCGTCGATTCGCGCGTCTCTGGCCTATCCCATCGTCATCGTCGTGGTGGCGGTCGCGATAGCGCTGTTCATAAGCACCGGGGTGCTGCCGAAGTTCGAGGTGGTGTACTCGCGCGCCGACATTGATCTGCCGTGGCCGACGAGGGTGGTGCTGATGTTCAGTCATTTCTTACGGGACTTCTGGCCGCTGGTGATCGTGGCGCTTGCGGCGGCGGTGTTCGCGGCGGCGCTGTTTCTGCGCAGCGCGCAAGGCTCGCGGCTGTGGGACCGATTGGTTTTGAAGATACCGATAGTACGGAAGTTCGTGTACAAGGCGGCGATTCTACGTTTCTTGAGGGCGCTTGAGTTGATGGTGCGCTCCGGAGTGGACATCGTCGGCGCGCTCCACATAGCCGCGGGCACTGTAGGCAACTCGGTACTGGAGGACGCGATACGCAACTCCGTCTCGTCGGTTCGCGAAGGCGCGTCGATTTCGGAAGCGATGGACGAAGCCGCCGTTTTCGAGCCGCTGATAGTTCAGATGCTCAAGGTCGGCGAGGAGACCGGCACCGTGGACGAGTTGATAAACCTTCTGTGCAACGATTACGAGAACGAGATGGCGCGTATGGTACGCAATCTGCCGCGGATAATCGAGCCGCTGCTGCTGATGGTCGTCGCCGGACTCGTTTTCGTGCTGGCGCTCTCGCTCTTCCTGCCGATATTCAATCTCATACATACTCTGAAGCATTGAGAGGGACGCCTCATGCCCCGCCGCCTCCCGGGACGCGTGGAGACCGTCGCCGTCGGCTGCAAGGTGAACCAGTACGAACTGCAACTGATAAAAGAGTCGCTCGAGCGTTCGGGTGGGCCGTTTCGGGGCGCCGCGGCGGCCGCGGAGCGTCTCGTGCTGCTGAACACCTGCTGCGTCACCCGTCGCGCGGAGAAGACGTCGATGAAGACGCTGCGCCGGCTTCTCCGCGAGAATCCGGACGCGCTGGTGGTGGCGACGGGATGTCTCGTTTCGGCCAGGCCGGGTCTGTTCGAGTCGCTGCCGGTGCTGGCGGTTCCGAACGAGCGCAAGGACGCGATACCGACGCTGTTCGGCGCGGAAGCCGTCTGCCGCGTCAGTCGTTTCGACGGCCACACCCGCGCTTTCGTCAAAGTCTCCGACGGCTGTCCGCACGCGTGCACCTTCTGCATCGTCCGCCGCGTTCGTGGCCGGCTTCGCAGCCGCGCGCCGGAGAGTATCGTCGAGGAGGCGGAGGCGCTGGCCGCTTCCGGTTTTCGTGAGATCGTCCTTGTTGCGGTCAATCTCGCCGCGTACGGAACCGACATCGGCGCGTCGCTGGCGGAGTTGGTCGTTCGTCTCGCCGCCGCGGGCCGCTTTCCCAGGATACGCCTCTCCTCGCTCGAGCCGCACGCCGTGACGGACGAACTCCTCGACGTCGTCGCCGCGACTCCGCAGGTCTGCGCGCATTTCCATCTGTCGCTTCAGTCCGGCTCGGATCGCGTCCTCGCCGCGATGAACCGACCTTACACTTCCTGTGACTTCCTTTCCGTCGTCGAGAGGCTGCGTCGCGCGAAGGAGAGAGCCGCCGTCACCGGCGACGTCATCGTCGGCTTTCCGGGCGAGACCGAAAAGGACTTCGACGAGACGGCGGAGGTGGTGCGCGTCGCGGACTTCTGCCGCGTGCACGTCTTTCCGTTCTCTCCGCGGCCGGGGACGCCTGCGGAGCGGCTGCCGGGCGCGGTGGACGCCGCGGAGAAACGGGAGAGGCTGGCGCGTCTGAAAGAGCAGGTTGCGGCGCAGGCGGTCGCCTATCGCGACTCGCTTGTGGGCTCGGGCGACTCGGTGGTGGTCGAACGCGTGGAGGGCGACTTCTCTTTCGGTCTGTCCGAGCGGTACCAGACCGTTCGGATTCCGGGGCGGATCCGTCCCGGGACGCTCGTTCCGGTTCGGATGGAGGGCGTCGACGGAGAGACGCTTCTGGCGCGGGTGCCGGGCGGCCCCGCGCGGAAAGGGGGCGCAGCGGATGCCGTTGCTGATTCTGCTGCTGACGCTGAGCGGCTATGAGAAGTTCGACTCGCGGCCGTTTCACCTGCTGCACCGGCGGGACGCGACGTTCGCGACGCGGTTCGTCCGGCAGGCGCACGCCGCGGCCGCCGAGATAGAGACGCGTTTCGGTCTGCGCATGCCGGAGGTGACCATAGTGGTGGTCGAGACGACGTCGAACTTCAGACGTCTGACCGGCCGTGAACATGCGGTCGGCGTGGCGGACTGGGCGCGGCGGACGGTGATGATAGACGCGGAGCGCGCCGATCCGTTCTCCTCGCCGGTTCGCGCGGTGCTCCGTCACGAGTTGTTCCACGTGGCGCTGGCCGGTGCGCTGTCCGCGCGGGGATTGAGAGTGCCGTTGTGGCTGAACGAAGGATGCGCGCAGATATCGGAGGGCAGGGTTCTCGCGTCTCTTCAGCGGCAGACGCTGGTCAACGCGGCGAGGGGCGGACGACTGAATCTTATCGAGGCCTTCGACGAGCGGTATCCGCCGCCGGAGTGGCGGCCGCTGTACTACGCCGCCGCTCTGGAGTTCGTGCGGCACCTTCAGCGGCGGGCCGGAGACGGTTCGCTGCGCGCGTTTCTGGCGGAGTTCGTCGAGAGCGGCGACTTCGAGGCCGCCTTTGAGAAGGTCTTCGGCGAGAGTCCGAGGGCCGCGCACGCGCGATGGCTGTCGGAGATTTCCGCGGGCTACTCTTTCTGGTGGCAGTTTCTCCAGCGGCTGGACTTCTTCGGCGTGCTCGGCCTTCTTTTGATCGTGCTGGTGGTGGTTCATTTCGTCAGGCGCCGGCGCCTGCGCGCGCGTCTGGAGCGCGAGGATCCGTTCTGGGACGCTGACTGACCCGCGGCGCTACTTTCCGCCGAGCAGGCGTTCGAGTTCCGCGTCGCCGCGCAGCCAGTCGAAAGAGCGACTCTTGCGGGCCCACGATTTGGAGCGGGGATTGAGTCGGAGGGTTTTGGCGAGCGCGTCGATGCATTTTTTACGCTGGCGTTTGCGCGCGTACGCCAGCGAAAGATTGGCCCACACCTGCCACATTTCCGGTCGTAACCGCGCCGCTTTCAGATAGTCGGCGATCGCGCCGTCGAGATCGCCGGCGTCCGCCTTTATGTTGCCCCGGCTCACGTAGGGCTCCGGCAGGTTCGGCGCCAGTTTTATGGCCTCGGATATGTCCTCCGCGGCGCCCTTCAGATCGCCGAGCATCTTCTTGATGATGCTGCGGTTGTTGTAGGTGTCCACGGCCGGTTTCAGTTTTATGGATTCATCGTAGTCGGCGAGCGCGCCTTTCAGATCGTTTATCGCGCGTTTCGCCAGCGCGCGGCCTTTGTACGCGTGCGCGTCGTCCGGCCTCAGTCGCAGAACGGTGGTGAAGTCGTCGATCGCGCCTCTGTAGTCGCCCATCTTGTACTTGACCACGGCGCGGTTGCTGTGGGCGTATACGTGCTGCGGCGCCATGCGAATCACCCTGTCGAAGTCCGCGATCGCGCCTTCGCAGTCGCCCGACTGCGTCTTGGCCATGCCCCGGAAAGTGTAGGCCTCCACGTAACTCGGTCTTATGGCCGTCGCGCGGTTGAAGTCCTCGATCGCGGCTCTGTAGTCCCCGAGATGAAGATAAGCGAATCCACGCATCCTGTAGGCGACCGACGAGTTGGGATTCGCCTCCAGCGCTTTCGTGCACCACTTCACCACCTCCGGCAGGTCTTTCTTCTTGAACGCGGCCACCGCCTCCACAAGACGGGTCATGTCGTTGTCGACGCCCGGCATCAGGCGCTTCACCTCGGCCATGTATTTCTCCGCGTCGGGCTGCTTCTCCTGCTCCCACAGAATGACGCCGATTCTGTAGTTGGCGACCGCCTCCGACGCGGCGTCGCCGTTCGTCTTCGCCGTCTCGATGGCGCGTTCGTAAGTCTTTATCGCCTCCTCGTAACGGTAGGCGTCCTTGAGCAGGCGACCTTTCTCCATCTGCGCCGACAGACAGGAGGGATCGGCATCGACTGCCCGGTCCAGCAGGGCGAGTCTCTCCGACAGCGAACCGGCCAGTGCGGCCTGCGTGAGGAGCGCTTCCGCCTTTCTGCGCGCGGCCTCCTTCCGCTTCTTCGTTTCGAGACGCTTTTCACATTCTCTCTTCAGGCGTTCGGCTTCCGCGCCGCCCGGCCGAAGCGTGAGAGACCTTCCGGCCAGTTCGAGGGCCTTTTCGTAGTTGCTCTTGTCGAACTCCTCACGCGCTTCGGTCAGGAACCTGGCCGCCTCCGTTCGCCTCCTGCGGAGTTCTTCTGTGCGTCTGACGCTCTGCCGCCAGAGAACGAGTGCGGCCACTACGAGCGCCACGGCGGCTCCGCCGAGGCCGATCGACGCGGCTTTGTTGCGTCTCAGGCGACGCCACAGTCTCTCCATCGGTCCCAGCGGGCGGGCGCTTATCGGCTCGCCTCGCAGATATCGTTCTATGTCGGCTTTCATCTCCGCCGCCGAGGCGTAGCGCCGCTCCTTCGCTTTTTCGAGACACTTCATGACGATCGTTCCCGCGTCCCTGTCGACGGGGCGCTCCGCGGCTCTCGTTGCGGCGCCGGAGGACCGTCGCCGCTTCCGCGCGGTGACGACGTGCGGCGGCGGCGGTCGGTGCGAGAGAATCGACTTGAACAGTCTCCGATGGTCCGGCGCGTCGAACGGCATCACGCCCGTCAGACACTCGTAGACGACGACGCCCAGCGACCAGACGTCCGAGCGTCCGTCGAGAACGTTCGCCTCCACCTGCTCGGGACTCATGTAGTAAGGGGTTCCCGCGACGCGGCTGGGCAGCACGCCTCCCGTCGCGTCGGTCTCGGCCGGCGTTTTCGCGGTTTCTGTGAGGGTGTCCGGCGCGACCCA
>CAYPNR010000018.1:0-28485 GCA_964412125.1 uncultured Planctomycetota bacterium
CGCTCGAGCGTCTGAAGGGCCTTCTGGAGGACGCGGCGCGGCGGCTGAACCCGGCGTGAGACCGCGGAAAGCCGCGAAGCGACGGACCGCATCCTCCGCGCACGGCGCGGTCGCCGTCGAACGAACATCCCGGACGCAAAACTCTTGACGGACGCGGCCGCGGCCGGTATAATCGGGCGGCTTTTGGAGCGGACGTCATGCGATGTGCTCTTTCTCTCCTGGCGGCCCTCGCCTGCGGCTGCACCATCACCCCCGCGAAGGTGGAGGAGTTGCCCCCCGGCGGCGTATACGCGCCCGGCAAGGAGATAATCAAGCCGTTCGGGTACCTCGAATGGATGAACAAGGAGATACATCAGCCGCTGGCGGTCTATCACAAAAAATACGGCTGGCTCGGATATCTGGTGGTCTGCAACAAGGACTACCACGATCCGAAGAAACGCGTGGAGTGGCTGTACGTGCGGGACCGCTCCAGCAGGATCATAGGCTGCATGACCGACACCGGCCGCACCTATCGATTCGTCTACAACGAGCGTGAGGAGCGCATGGACTACATCGGCACCTATCCGATAAACGAGGCGCTCGAGCATCTCTTCGGCGTGGCGGAGCGCTCCTCGCCCGACATCTGGTTCTTCCACGCGCTTCACCCGCAGGACCCTCTTCCGCTGCACACGCCCATCCACTACAGCACGGCCGAGGACGTGCCCCGCGCGAAGCGCACGGAAGGCTTGAAAAAGTAGAAACGGAGACGCGGGGTGCTCTGGTTGCGTGTCACAGCGTGCGTCGCCGGCTCCTATCTGCTCGGCGCGGTGCCGTTCGGCGTGCTGCTGGCCCGCGCCGGAGGAGTGGACCTGCGCGCCGTCGGCAGCGGCAACATCGGCGCCACCAACGTAGCGCGCGCCCTCGGTCCCGGCCGGGGCGTCGTCGTGTTTCTGCTGGACGCGGCGAAAGGCGCCGCTCCGACGCTGCTGGCGCGACTCTTTTTGGCCGAATGGTGCGGCGTCGAGCCTCTATTGCTGGCCGCGCTCTGCGCCGTCGCGGCGGTCCTCGGACACGTCTTTCCGGTGTATCTGCGCTTCCGCGGCGGCAAAGGCGTCGCGACCGGCGCGGGGGCGACGGTCGCGCTCGCGCCGGCGCCCGCGGCGATCGCCGTCGGCTGCTGGGCCGTGACGCTGCTGGTCTTCCGATACGTTTCGCTCGCCTCGCTGGTCGCCGCTCTCGCTCTGCCCGCGGCGCATCTCGCGCTGTCGGCCGGCGATGCGTTCGAAGCGGCGCTGCCGGTGACCGTCTACGCGTTCTGCGTGGCGGCCCTGGTCTGGACGCGACACGCGTCGAACATCGGACGTCTGCTGCGAGGAGAGGAGCCGAAAATTGGCCGCAAAAGCCGCGGACAGACTGCTGCTGATTGATCTCGGCAACAGCAAGGCCGACTGCGCGGAGGTACGCGCCGACGCGATCATACGCGTCTTCTCCGCGCCGGCCGGAGTCCACACAGGCGAGATGCTGCGACGCGGGACGGACGGACGTTTCGACGCCGCGGCGGTCGCGAGCGTCAATCCGCCGGTCTGGAAGACGCTCGAGCCGGCCCTGGCGGAGTTCTGCGACGAGGTACTGCTGGCGCGACGCGACTTCGAGGTGCCGATCCGCGTGGACCTGGAGCGACCGGAGGAGGTGGGCACGGACAGGCTCGTGGGCGCACTCGCCGCGTTCGAGCGCTTCGGCGCCTCGCTCGTGGTGGACTGCGGCTCCGCCGTCACTTTCGACGTGGTGTCGCCGGAGTGCGTCTATCTCGGCGGCGCCATCGCGCCCGGCCTGCACCTGACCGCAAGGGCGCTCGCGGAGTGGACGGCGCTGCTGCCGAAAGTCGAACCCGAGCCGAATCCGCCGCTGCTCGGCAAGAGCACCGAACAGGCCATATCGTCGGGACTGGTCAACGGACTGGCGGCGATGATCGACGGTATGGTCGAACGCTATCGACGGGCGCTGCCGTTCGAGTTCACCGCCGTCGCCACCGGCGGAGCCGCGGCGGTCATCTTTCCCATGACCACGCAACTGGTCGATTTCATTCCGGTGCTGACGCTGGAGGGCGTCCACATCGCCTGTCAGCGGGCCGTCCGCGGCGGATGAGCGTCAGGGCTTCTTCAGCACCACACGAACGTCGACGGCGAGCGGCACCTCCGGAGCCGGTTTCAGTTTCACGGGGTTTATGTCCAGTTCCGCTATCTCCGGATTGTCTTCGAGCATGCGTGAGACTCTCTCGACGAGTTCGCAGAGCGTCTCCACGTCGACCGGTTCGGCGCCGCGATAGCCGGAGAGAAGAGGATAGGACTTGAGCGACTCGATCATGCGACGCGCCTCCTGCGGCGTAACGGGCGTCACCTCCGTCGCGACGTCCTTGAGCAACTCCACCAGCACTCCGCCGAGGCCGAACAGCAGCAGATGTCCCATGCCGGGATACGCCAGCGCGCCGATCATCACCTCTCTGTCGCCGGCGACCATCTCCTGCGCCAGCAGTGGAGCGTCGCTGAAGCGGCTCCAGAGATCGTCCGCGGCGGCGGTCAGCGCCTCTCCGTCGACGATGTTCAGCGCCAGAGCGCCCTGCTCCGTCTTGTGGAACGCGCGTTCGGGATCGTCCACCTTCAAGGCGCAGGGGAAGCCGACCGTCTCCGCGGCGCTCTCCAGTGCGTCCCGCGAAGCGACCGCCGCCCAGCGCGCGACCGGAACGCGATAGGCGCTCAGAAGACGATACGCTTCGGCCTGCGAGAGACGCATCGAGCCGCGGGAGACCGCGTTCTCGACGACGCCGCGCGCCGCGTCCCGATCGACGTCGTCGAACGTTCTCGGCTCGCCCGTCCCGCGTCGCAGCAGTCCGGCGTATCCGCACATCGCGGCCAAGGAGCGCGCGGCCGTCTCAGGAAACTCGTACTCCGGAATGTCCGCCTCGCGTATCACGCGAAGCGTCTCCTTCCACTGACGCCGATCGGTCATGATGTTCATGACGATCGGCTTGCCCGCGTCACGCGCCTCGACGGCCTTCTTCGCGAATCTCCGCGCGCACTCGACCGTGTCGACGAAAAACGGCGTCACGAAGTTCACCAGGATCGCGTCTATGTTCGCGTCGCCGATCAGCACGTCCACGGCGGTCTCCCAGTGGTCGGGAGTGCCGGTGGCCAGAACGTCGATCGGATTGGCGGCGACGGCGGCCGGATGAAGACTCTCCTTGAGACGTCGAATCGACTCCTCCGAGAGGGCCGGCATACGGAGTCCCGCCTCCACGATCTCGTCGGTCGATATGATGGCCGGACCGCCGGTGTTGGTTATCATGCCGACGCGGTCGCCGCGTGGGACCGGCTGCCTGGAGAAGGCGATGGCGGCCTGGCACAGCACCTCCTGATCGCGGAAGACGAGACATCCGGCCTTCCGGAGGAGTGTTTCCGTGGCGACGTCGGCGCCGACCATTCCTCCCGTGTGGCTCGCGACCGCCCTGGCGCCCTCCTCCGTCCGCCCGGTCTTCATCGCGAGAATCGGCTTCTTGGCGGCCGCGCGCCGCGCCGCCTCGTAGAAGCGCGCCGGGTCGGAGAGACTCTCTATGTGCACGACGATCACCGCGGTTTTTTCGTCTTCGCCCCAGTTCTCTATGATCTCGGGTATGCCGACGTCGGCGGCGTTGCCGTTGGAGGCGTAGAAGCGCACGCCGACGCCCAACTCGTCCAGCCGCTGGTTTATCACCTCGCCGACGCCGCCTGACTGCGCGATTATGGATATGTTGCCCGGCCCGGGATAGGTGAAGGTGAAGTTGCAGTACGCGCGACATTCCGGATCGGTGTTGATGACGCCCTGGCAGTTGGGCCCGAAGACGCGCACGCCGCGCTCCTTCGCGACCTCGACGACGCGTCGCTCCAGTTCCGCGCCGTCCGGCCCCACTTCTTTGAAGCCGGCGCTGTTTATGATGACGAACCTGACGCCTTTGTCGCCGCAGTCGGCCACCGCCTGCGGCACGTACTTGGACGGAATGACGATGTGGGCGAGATCGACCTCGTCGGGAATCTCACGGACGTTGGCGTACGCGCGGAAGTTTTTAATGACGCCGCCCTTCGGATTGACCGGATAGATGGCGCCGGTGTAGCCGAAGTCGACCAGGTTCCTGATGATACGATACCCTATCGTCAGCGGACGATTGGACGCGCCGATCACGGCGACCGAGCGCGGAAAGAAAAGCGGGCCCAGAGTGGGCAGCATATCGGACCCTCCGACAAGCCGGTTCAGCAACGCCGACAGACGAGCGCGCTACCGCCACAGCGGCGCGAGGGCGTCCTCGAGAGAGCCCTCGACCTCGCGCAACTCATATCTCACACAAGCCATGGGAACATCGATTTTGAGAACGCGACGCAGATCGACCGGCGTCGCCACCACCACCAGTTCGGGACTCGCGCGGCGGATGGTGCGTCGCAACTCCGTCATCTGCTCGTCCGAGTAGCCGAGCGCCGGCAGCATGGCGCCCATGTGCGGATACTTCCGAAACGCCTCCGCTATCGAGCCGACCGCGAAGGGCCGCGGGTCTATCAACTCCGCCGCTCCGTGCCGACGCGCCGCGACCACGCCGGCTCCGTAACCCATCTCGCCGTGCGTCGTCGTGGGACCGTCCTCCACCACCAGCACCCTCTTGCCGGCCACGATCTCTCCGCCTCCGTCGACGGAGACCTCCAGAATCGCTTCGATCACGGCGGCGTCGGGGTTGTGCCCGGCGATGTTCTTCCGCACCGTCGTCAACTGCTCCTCGTTCGCCATGTCCACCTTCGTCACGATTATCAGGTCGGCCATCTCGAAGTTCTCGCGTCCCGGATAGTAAGAGAGTTCGTGACCGGCGCGCAGGGGGTCGACCACCACCAGATGGAGACGCGGCCGGAAGAAAGGAGTGTCGTTGTTGCCGCCGTCCCAGATCACGACGTCCGCTTCGGCCTCGGCCTCGCGCAGGACCGCCGCGTAGTCGACGCCGGCCATCACCACCGCGCCGTTGTTTATGTGCGGCTCGTACTCCTCCATCTCCTCTATCGTGCAGCGTCCGCGGGTCATGTCGTCTATGGTCTCGAAGCGCTGCACCCGCTGGTCTTCGAGATCGCCGTACGGCATCGGATGCCGAACGACGATGGTGTGCAGACCGTGAGAGCGGAGCACGGAGACCACGCGTCGCGAAGCGGGCGACTTGCCCGCGCCGGTGCGAACGGCGCAGACCGCCACCACCGGCTTTTCGCTCTCCAGCATCACGGCGTTCGGGTCCGGCAACGTGAGTCGCGCGCCGGCCTTCTCCACCAACCCGCGGCGTTGCTCCACATAGTCGTAGGAGACGTCGCTGTAGGCGAAAACCACCTCCTCCGCGCCGAAGCGCTCGATCAACTTCACGAGGTCGCGCTCCGGAAATATCGGAATGCCGTCGGGGTAGCGCGGTCCCGCCATCGCGGCCGGAAACACTCTTCGATCGATGCCGGGGATCTGCGTCGCCGTGAAGCAGACCACTTCCACCTCCGGATCGTCCCGGTAGAGGGTCATGAAGACGTGAAAGTCTTTGCCGCCAGCCCCCAGTATGATGCATTTCCGCACGTTCGTCACTCCTTGCGGCAGGTTATTTGAGACCACGGATAAAGTTTTGCCATTCGGACATCAGCCTGTCAAGTTTGCCGACGGTTTTAGCGAATTCCTCCACACCGGAGCGACCGTCCTGCTCGCGCTTCCAGTAGCGGACGAAAGCGCTCCTGTGCCGCTTCATCAGAAACAGAAACCATCCCCACGCCTGCGCATACGCCACACGGCACGCCGACGTGTCGTATCCCTCGTCGAACAGGTCCGCGAACTTCTCCGCCGCCAGGAATTTCTCCAGCGGTATGAGTTCGTCGCGCTTCAGGGCCGCCTTCAACGCGAACATGTCGCCCCTGTGCAGTCGGCCGACCTCCACACGCTTCCTTCGAGGATTCCACCAGCCTTCCGAGCGCTCCGCCATTCCCTCGAAGAGCCACATCGACGTGAACGTGCGCTTCGGCTTCATTCGCTCCACGTAGACCTGATGCGTGCACTCGTGCATCAGAAAAGCCTCGGTGCGGCCCGGAAATTCGAAGACGTAAGCCTTGTGTTTCTTGCCGGAGTAGTAGCCGTAGGAGTCCACGGCGGCGTCGACGCCGTCTTTTTTGACGAAGTCACGATAGTCTTCGCGCCTGGAGAACAGCAGCGCGAGCATGGGTTCGCGACCGCGTCCGCGCCAGACGGAGGAGTACTTGACCCGCAGGGCGCGATACAACTCGTTCAGGACCGACAGGTAGTGCCCGGCGCGTTTCTGGCCCACGTCGGTGGCGAGCATGAACTCGCCGCCGCGGAAGACCTCGAAGCCGTCGGGAACGGCTTCCTCCTTGGCCAGCCGCACCTCCGCCGCCTCGTCGCGTCGCGCCTTCACCCTGCGTCCTTCGAGTCGGTCGAGAAGAGAGAGCGCCCTCTCGTTCTCCGGCTCCGCCTCCAGCGCTTTTTTCGCTTCCGCGGCGGCCTCCTTTCTCAGTCCGCGCTCGAGCGCCCACTCAGCCAGCACCACGTGCTCCCGCGCGCTCTTCGCCTTCTCCGCGCGCTCCGCGTACTCCTCCCAGACCGTCTTCTTCGGAATCACTTCTTTCACGCGCTCGGCCGGTATGAGTATCTCTCCGGACGGCAGTCCGAGCAGGACGCCTTCGGCGTCGCGCCTCAGCACTTTGCCCTCGATCCGGCGGCCGTCGTTGGTGACGACGACGTCCGCGACGGCGTCGCGGGTCGAAAGAAGCGTCACGCAAACGAGAAGGAGACCGCACATCTTCACGGTCGAGCGTCCTCCGCGGCTCTTCGCGGTACATTATACCCTGCGGGACGCGCATCCGGCAAGCGAGGCGGACCTCACCCGGCGTCCGGACGATAAGCGGCGCAGCAGCCCGGCGACTCGCAGACGGTCACCGAGCAGAGGCGGAGCCGCCCGGGAAGGCGCGGCGCCAGCGACCCCGCGAGCACCCGCGCGAGCGCCTCGGCGGTGGGACTCTCCTGAGCGAACTCCGGCAGGTCGTTCAGACAGGTGTGATCGAAGCGCTCGAGCGCCTGACGGAGGTGACTTTTGAGTTCTGCGAAGTCGATCAGCATTCCGGAGTCGTCGAGCGAGTCTGCGCCGACGACGACGGTCACCTGATAGTTGTGACCGTGAAGCGCCTCACATTTGCCGTGGTAGCGCCTGAGAAAATGCGCGGCGCTGAAGGATAGCGTCACCGACAGACTGTAGCGACAGTCGCGCATGAGCGGCGGTCGATCACTTCATGAACTCGGTGGTCGAGGCGGTCGGCGACAGACGCGGCTGCGGCGGCAGCGCTTCGCCGCTCCATATCCGCTCGCTCATCTTGCTGCCGCTGGCGACCGACTTGCGACGGGAGCGGTTGACCAGATCGTCCTCCTGGAAGTCGATCGTGACGATTCCGAGGAGGAAGTCGGCGAACTCGCGCAGTCGGAAACCTATTTCGATGCCGCCGAACAGGACGTGCACGGAGACCGCTATGTCGAAGAAGTCGCGGTCCACGGCCCTGAACATGTCTATGTCGGTCGTCTTGTCGCGTTCCGACTGTATGCACCAGTCGTAGAGGAAGCGATTGTAGACCAGAGGCTGACGAACCGAGTTGGAGAGATAGAAGAGCGAGACACCTATCTCGGTTCGGGTCTCCATCCAGCGGCCGAGACTGCGACCGACGAAGCCGTACTTGTTGTACTTGGCGATGCCGACGCCGGCCTGACCGAGTTTGGTCGCGCGCGCGTTGATGAGGAAGCCGGGACCGGCGGAGATGTTGAGGATGAAGCAGTCGAGAATGTCCAGAAGGCGGTCCTCCAGGTACACCGACAACGGGGAGTACTCCACGGAGACGGGCGGAAGTTTGGCCTCGTCCCGTGAGAGCCTGAAGGCCTCGCACCCGCAGGCGGAGAAGAGAACGGCCGCGCAACCCACAAGGAGAACAGTCCTCATATTCAGCCCCCTTTCAGACGCCTCGAGTCTGAATTATGGCGGGGCGGGAAGAGTTTGTCAACAAAATTTCCGTCCAAAAATCGTCTGCAGGTGGCCGGAGCCGCACGTAGAATTAGAGTGGATTGAATCCCGGGGAACCGTATAATGACTCCCCGCCGAAGACCCAGTTGAGGAGGCTCGATATGGCGAATCCGGAAGAAAAGGAGAAGGGAGGCGAGAAACCCGCCGAGCAGGGCGCGGGCGAAGAGCAGCGCGAGAGCGATATAGAAGCGGTCAGACGACTGCAGGAGGCGTACGAGAAACTCAAGAAACAGTTGAGCAAGAACATCGTCGGCATGGAAGAGGTGATCGAGCAGTTGCTGATCGCGATCTTCTGTCGCGGCCACTGCCTGCTGGTGGGAGTTCCCGGTCTGGCCAAAACGCTTCTCATCAAATCGCTGGCGATGTGCCTGAACCTGAAGTTCAGCCGCATTCAGTTCACGCCGGACCTGATGCCCGCCGACATAACCGGTACGGAGGTCATCCAGGAGGACAAGACCTCCGGCGGACGCCAACTGGTGTTCCTGGAAGGGCCCATATTCGCGAACATCATTCTCGCCGACGAGATCAACCGTACGCCGCCGAAGACGCAGGCCGCCCTGCTGGAGGCCATGCAGGAGTATCAGGTGACCGCCGGCGGCACCAAACACGACCTGCAGTTGCCGTTCTTCGTGCTGGCGACGCAGAACCCGATAGAGCAGGAGGGCACCTATCCTCTGCCGGAGGCGCAACTCGACCGATTCATGTTCATGATCAACGTGGACTATCCGTCGGAGAAGGAAGAGTTCGAGATAATGAAGTTGACGACCACCGTTCAGGATCTGACCCTGGAGCCGGTGTTGGGCGGCGAAGAGATTCTGAAGGTGCAGGAGATAGTCCGGCGAGTGCCGATAGCCGACCACGTGGTGAACTACGCCATCAAACTCGTTCGCTCGACGCGGATAGGCAAGGAAGAGGCGCCCGACTTCGTACAGGAGTGGCTCTCCTGGGGCGCCGGACCGCGGGCGGCCCAGTATCTGATCCTCGGCGGCAAGGCGCGCGCCCTGCTCTACGGTCGCTACTACGTCTCCTGCGACGACGTGGCGGCGGTCTCCTATCCGGTGCTCCGCCACCGTCTCATAACCAACTTCAACGCGGAGGCGGAGGGCATCACGACCGACCGGATCACCGGACGGCTGCTGGAGTTGGTGCCGAAGACCGAGGAGTGAACCGGAGACCAGAAGTTAAAGGGAGCGCGCCATGGCGGAGCGCAAGGATCGCGGGGAGTACCGCAAGTATCTGGACCCGAAAGTGCTGAGTCGCATAGCGCGACTCGAACTCAAGGCTCGGCAGATCGTCGAGGGATACGTGACCGGTCTGCATCGCAGTCCCTATCACGGCTTCTCCATCGAGTTCGCCGAGCACAGGGAGTACGTGGCGGGAGACGATCTGCGCCACCTCGACTGGAAGGTCTGGGGGCGCTCGGACCGTTACTACATCAAGCAGTACGAGCAGGAGACGAATCTGCGGGCGTATCTCGTGCTCGACACCTCCGAGAGCATGCGATACAAAGGCGAAAGCGCAACCATGAACAAATACGACTACGCATGCTACGTGGCCGCGTCGCTGGCGTATCTCATCCTCAAGCAGCAGGACGCGGTCGGTCTGGCGATGTTCGACGCGGACATTCATCGTTTCGTGCGTCCGTCGTCGGTCTCGGCGCATCTGCGCGAGATGCTCCACGAGATGGAGCACCACGAGGCCCGTGAGAAGACCAACATCGGCGTCATCCTGCACAACCTCGCCGAGATGGTCAGTCAGCGCGGAATCGTCATTCTCGTCTCGGACATGTTCGACTCGGTGGAGAACATCATGTTCGGCGTGCGGCACCTGCGTCACAGAAAACACGAAGTCATTCTCTTCCACATACTCGACCACGACGAGTTGGAGTTTCCGTTCCAGCAGATGACGATGTTTCTCGGACTGGAGGAGTATCCCGACCTGCTGTGCGACCCTCGGGCGCTGAAGCGGGCGTATCTTTCCGAACTGAACTCGTATCTGAAGGAACTGAAACGCGGATGTCGGCACAACGGCGTGGACTACGTATTGATGGACACCAGGGAGCCGATAGAGGTCGCGTTGACGACCTATCTCGCGCGACGCGCCGCGAGGACGGGCAAGGCCTCCACCGCCGCTGGAGGAGGTAGACTATGAGTTTTCTGAACGCGTCGATGCTCGGATGGCTGGCGCTCGGGGCGATACCCATCATCATCTATCTCATCAATCGCCAGCGATTCAAACGGATATGGTGGGCGGCGATGGAGTTTCTGCTGCGGGCGATGAAGAAGAACCGTCGCAGACTCCGGATCGAGAACCTGCTGCTTCTGATAATCCGGACGTTGATCGTGCTGCTGCTGGTGCTGGCGGTGGCGCGACCGGTGCTGCAGAGGGGCTTTCTGCCGATAGGCACCTCCAAACGCAAGCATGTGGTGCTGGTGCTGGACAACTCCTACAGCATGGGCTACAAGGTGGGCGCGTCCTCCTGTTTCGATCGCGCGAAGGACTGGCTCAAGCGCTACGTGGACAAGGACCTTCTCAAGGGCGACCGCGTTCTGCTCTGCACGATGAACGAAGGACTGGCGCAGGGCGACCGACAGGCGCGTTACGTCGGCGGCGACTCCGACAAGAAGATGCTGAAGGCGCAACTGGACGCCGTCGAGTTGAGCAACCGCGGCACCGACGCCGTGAAACTCTTGAGCAGCCTTCTGCTGGGCAAGGATCCGGTGATAGACCGCCTCGAAGCGCCGGACGAGGAGAAACTCATCCTGATCGCCACCGACATGCAGGAGGAGGCGTGGACCAAGCAAGGCGGTCTGGAAGCGAAGGAGTTGCGCGAAGCGGTGGTGGCGCTCGCCAAGAAGAAGACGCGACTCGTTCTGGTGGACGTCGGCGAGGAGGAGGCCGTCAACGTGGCGGTCACGAAGGTGCTGGCGCGGGCCCAGTCCAACGTGGTGGGCGTCCGAACGCCGGTGAAGATACTCGCGGAGGTGCGCAACCACTCCTCCCGCGAGTTCTCCGGAACGATAACCTTCACCAGCGACGAGGTTCCGCAGGAGACCAGGCGCATAACCGTGCCGCCCAACAAGTCCGAGACCGTTCATTTCAACTGCGAGTTTCCGGTCAAGGGCGCGCACTCGGTGACCGCGCGCATCGCCACGGATCCATTAGCGGTGGACAACAAAGGCCATCTTGTGGTGAACGTCCGCAGCAGCGTGAACGTACTGGTGGTCAACGGCAAGCCGTCGCCGCAGCCGATCGACGACGAGGTGACCAACATACTGGCCGCGTATCGCGTGCTGCAGAAGGCCGGCGGACCGCCGGGCGGCGAGCCGCTCGTCGACTACGAGGAGAAGACGGTGGGCGAGTTCGAAGAGATGGCCGTCGGCGGCTCCAGAATGCGGCTGGAGGACTTCGACGCGATAGTGATAGCGAACGTCGGCTCGGTGACGCAGGACACCCGCGACGCCCTGAAGCGCTACGTGGAGGGCGGCGGCGGCGTACTCTGGTTCCTCGGAGACCGCGTCGATCCCGTGACGATGAACGACCTGTTCTGGGAGGGCGGCGACGGACTGCTGCCGTTCCAGTTGCTGGAGGTGTTCCCGCAGGAGGAGAACCCCCGCAACCGTTACGCGCTGGTCGTGGAACGCGAGGAGCATCCCGTGTTCAAGGAGATGCTGGGCGGCAGGCCCGAGGTGCTGGAGAGGCCGCGTATAGACAGGTACATGCGCAGCCGGGAGCGCAGCGACAAGCACATAACCGTACTGGCGCGCGCCACCGGACAGGATCGCGCCCCGATAATCGTCGAGAGGATGTTCGGCAAGGGCTGCTGCATCTTCGTGCACACCAGCGCCTCGCCGGAGTGGAACAACTGGTGCTGCTTTCAGTTTCTGCCGCTGTTTCTGTACTACTCCACCTATTATCTCTCCGGCCGCGGCGGCGCGCGACGCAACATTCTGGTCGGCGAGCCGTTCAGCATACGCGTTCCGGCCAACAAGGTCTCCAACATGGCGGTCTCGGTGGTGCTGCCCACCAAGGAGCAGCCGCTGACGATATCGTTGAAGGCGCCGGAGCAGAGCGGCGGTCGACAACCGGACTACTTCTCGCTGTTCTTCGACAAGACGAACCTGCGCGGCGTCTACCAGTTCGTGTTCAACGCCGGCGAGTGGTCGGACCTGGCGGCCGCGAATCTCCGGACCGACGAGAGTTGTCTGAAGAAGTTGTACGAAGGCGACTTCAGGGCCGCGTTCCCTCAGGCGTACAAGGACGAACTCCTACGGATAACCAAAGGCGCCGAACGCGGCGCGGAGGAGAGCGACATAGGCGGAAAGGGACGCGAATTGTGGCGCACGCTCCTGTACATGGTCGTATTCCTGCTGGCCGCCGAGATGATACTGGCGGTGGCGTTCGGACGCAGGCAGGGTTGAGGAGACACAAATGATGGCATCTCTTCTCGCGGCTATTTCGACCAAGCCGGTGGTCACCACCAAATGGCTCTCCTCGCCTCCGGGCTGGGTGGTGGTGCTGATCTTCATGGGCGTTCTGGCGGCGACCATTCTCGTCTACCGCCTCGAACGCGGCACCGCCGGACGTGGCTACAAATGGTTTCTTCGCGCGCTGCGCGTGCTGGTCATCGCGGTCGCTCTGATCATACTGTTCGAGCCGATCCGCTCCACGGAGTGGCGGGAGGTACGCGAAGCGACGACCGTACTTCTGCTGGACGACTCGCAGTCCATGACGCTCCGCGACATCTACGAGGAAGAGGGCGCGAAGATGCCGGAGGAGTTGGGCAAGGCGCTCAACTGGTCGGAGGAGGACGTAAGGACGAAGACGCGGAAGGAGTTGGTGCTGCGCGCGCTGGAGGCGGCGCGGCACGGCGGCACCGTTCTGGAGCGGCTGCTGGACAAGAACCGACTGCGCGTCTACACCTTCTCCGGCGAGACTCCGCGTCTGATAGCCGACGTGGACAAGAAAGCGCGTGAGATACGTTTCGTGGACGAGAAGGAGGGCGTCACCGCGTACAAGCGGCGGCTCTCCGACTACTACACCTGCAAGGGCGAGGAGACGCGGCTGATCGACTCGCTGAACGCGGTGCTGAACGACATGCGCGGCCAGAAGGTGGCCGCCGTGATAGTCGTCTCCGACGGTCAGGACACGGCGCACACCGTACTGCCGGAGTACGTGACGGAAGCGGCGAAACGTCGTCGCATACCGATCCACACCGTCGGCGTCGGCACGGCGCGTCGCCCCAAGGACATACAACTGGTCGCGCTCGACGCGCGCGACGCCATTCTCAAAGGCGACCAGACGTCGTTCTCGGTGAAGATAAAGTCGGAAGGCTTCGAACAGAGAGACGTGGATCTCATCCTGGAGTTCGGCGGCGAAGAAGTGGTGCGCAAGCGTGTGCGGCTGCGCGGCAAGGGCGCGGTGCAGGTCGAGACGCTCTACTACACGCCCAACGAGCCCGGCGACTATCAGGTGGTGCTGAAGATTCCCGTGCAGAAGGGCGAGCAGTTCGAGCGCAACAACTCCCTTCTGAAGAAGGTGGTGGTGGTGGACAAGAAGATCCGCGTGCTGTACATGGAAGGAGCGCCGCGCTGGGAATATCGTTACCTCAAGAACGCGCTCATCCGCGACCCCACCATGGAGGTCCACTGCATCCTGCAGGAGGCCGACGACGGCTTTCGTCAGGAGTCGAGTCCGCACATCGACCCCATCGGCAGGTTTCCGGAGACGCGGGACGAGTTGATGAAGTATCACGTGATAATAATCGGCGACGCGAATCCGCATCACATAAAGCACGGCTTCAAACCGGAGCAGTTGGAGATGATAAAGCAGTTCGTGGACCTCGGCGGCGGCTTCATAATGATCGCCGGCGAGAACTACTCGCCGGGCCGCTACGCCAACACGCCCGTAGAGGAGATACTGCCTGTGATTCCGGAGCGGCTCGGCGCCACCGGCACCTGGCAGTTGGCCGGCACCTACAATCGCGTCTTCCATCTGCGTCTGACTCCCGAGGGCAAGTCCGACCAGTCCAAGATCATGCGCCTCCTGGACGACCCCGAGAAGAACATCGAGTTCTGGGAGGACAACAACCGCAACGAAGAGGACTCGCTGCCGGGCCTGTTCTGGTACAGTCGAGTGGAGCGCGCCAAGCGGACCGCGATAGTTCTGGCGGTTCATCCGACCGAGCGCGACGCGAAGGGCAAGGAGCGACCGGTAATCGTACTGGGGCGTTACGGTCGCGGCACCACGCTTTTCGTCGGCGTCGACGAGACGTGGCGCTGGCGTTTCGGCGTGGGCGACATCTACTTCTACAGGTTCTGGAGTCAGGCCATACGCTATCTCGCGCTGCCCGCCCTGCTCGGCAAGGGCAAGCGTTACACGCTGCACACCGATCGCGAGAACTACAACGTCGGCCAGACGGTGACGGTCTCCGCCTACATTCTCGACCGCGACTTCAAGCCGCTGAACGAGCCGGAGCAGGTCGCCACCATTCGTCTGCCCGACGGCAAGCCGATACAGTTGCGGATGAAACTCGATCCGAAGAATCCCGGCAACTACGCCGCGACGTTCGAGACGCGCAATCTCGGCCTGCACGACGTCTGGCTGGGCGGACCGGAAGTGGACCCGAAGACGTTTGCGCTGTCGCATTTCACTGTGGAGATGCCGTCTCTTGAGACGAAGAACCCTCAGATAAACGAGAAACTTCTGAAGGCGCTCGCCGAGGGCACCGACGGCGCATACGTACCGCTGCACCGGATACACGAGATTCCGAAGAAGGTGGAAGGCATAGAGGAGGTGGTGGCGGCGGACGTGCGGGAGGAGCCGTTGTGGGACAAGTGGTGGATACTCCTGCTGTTCGTTGGTCTTATAACGGTGGAGTGGGTCGCCCGGAGGTTGAGGCGGCTGCTATGAGAGCGGTGATGGTCGCGCTGCTCGTTGCGGGAGGAAGTCTGCGCGCCGGCGAACGCAACGATCTCAACGTGATCGCGGCGGCCGACGTCGACGAGATAAGGACGCGTGTGGAAGAGTTGGTTCGACTGAAGCGCTACCTGGCGGCGGCCGACCACATACACAGACTTCTCTCGGAGGAGCAGGACCGTCTTTTCCCCGCGGGCGACGGACGCTATCTACCCCTGAAGCGCTGGCTGATGAGGATGGCGGGGAAACTGCCGGAGGAAGCGAGGAAGGACCTGGAGGAGAAACAGGAGTCCGCGGCGAGAGCGGCGCTGGCCTCGCTTCATCGAAGGACGCCGGAGAACCTCGTCGCGCTGGCTCACCGGTTTCCTTTAGCGCCGTCGATTGAGGACGCGCTCGTGATGGCCGCCGACATA
Organism: uncultured Planctomycetota bacterium; assembly: GCA_964412125.1. Taxonomy (GTDB): domain Bacteria; phylum Planctomycetota; class SKW154; order SKW154; family SKW154; genus CAYPNR01. Next base: position 15,418 of record CAYPNR010000018.1, read on the forward strand.
CGTCTGGAGGCCGGCGAGTTCGCGCGCGCGCGCGCGTTGTACTTAGCGGCGTCGGGCCGGAAGCCCTCGAAGGCGCTGGCCGCCAAGACCGCGGTGGCGACGGCGGGCTGCGGTCTCGACGCGCTCGCCCGGCGCATTCTTCCCGCCGGCGTTCCGGCGCGATGGCTTGCGGAGGCGCGCGCCGCGGCCGAGCGTCCGCGGAAGCGCTCCGCCGTCTCCGCCGCGTCGCCCCTGCCGCGGCGCGTGCGGAGTGTGGGAATGTGGCCGCTGCCGGGACAGGACCGCGAGGCGCGCGTCTATCACAGCGCGCCGGACGGCCGGACGAGCGTGCGCTCGCAACCGGTCTTCGCCTTCGGTCGCTTCTACGTGCCCACCCGCACTCACGTCCTGGAGATAGATCCCGTCACCGGCGACACCCGCCGTTTCGCCTGCGGCGGAGCGGTCGCGAACCGCGACCGTGACCATCTGTACACCGTCACGGTGACGCCGCGTCGGGTGTTCGCCTCGTTTCCGTTCAAGCGCTGTCCGCCGGAGACGCATCTCGGCATACCGATGCGGATGCCCGTGGCGCGACGGGCGGTCGCCGTCTTCGACAGAAAAACCGCCAAATTCGTCGGATACCTGCACGAGTTCGACGGCTTCGAGAAGCGTTTCGGCAAGAGGGCCTTTTCGATGCCGTCGCCGCCGGTGGTCCGCGGAAGTCGTCTGTTCTGCGAGATGAAGATATTCGGCAACATGATCACCTCCTACATCATGGTCTTCGACGTCTCCGAGAGGAGACTGGTCAAGGCGGTTCCGCTCTGCGCCAACGGTGTGGAACTGACGATGTGGGAGTTGACGGCGCGGGAGCCGCTGTCGAGTCCGCCTGCGTCCGACGGTCGTGTGTTCTACCTGTGCAGCGATCTGGGACTTGTGGCGGCGTTCGACATGGAGCAGGAGCGACTGTTGTGGGCCGCGGAGTACGAGCAGATGGAGATACCGTCTGCGGCCAACTATCTGCCGCGCTACCGCAGGACGAAGTGGGCCGCGGCGGCGCCGCCACGACCACGCCGCTCTCGATCCGCGGCGCCGCTCGACTCGGCGTTTCTGACCGCCTTCGACGCCGAAACCGGTCGCGTCCTGTGGCGGTACCGTTACGACACGGGCATAACGGCGCATCACTTCCAGACGCTCGACGGCCGCGTCCTGGTATGGGGCGACGGTCTGGCGGCGCTGGACCTCCGCGGCGGCAGACTCCTCGCGGTCAATCGCGAGGCGTTCGGCCCCTTCTCGCCGGACGTCGGCCCCGCCGAGCACGTCGGAGACGCCCTGCTGGTGACGGCCCGCGGCAGCGCGTGGCGACTGGACGCGGGCGCAGACGCCGAAGTCGTGCGAAGCCTGCCCGTCGACGGACGACTCCTGCGCGTGGGTCGCTGGATACTCTCGGTGGACCGGGAAAGAGTGAGGCTGTACGAGGAGGCGGAGAAGTGAGCGGACGCGTACTGGCGGCGCCGCTTCTGCTCTGCTGTCTGCTGCTGGCGGCCGACGAGCCGCGTCGCAACGGCGACGCGGTGCTCCGACGTCAGGTCAAGCGCGCGGTCAGGGCCGCCCTCGACTACCTCGCCGGACATCAGGACGACGACGGAGCGTGGAAGGACATAATAGGACGCAGGGCGTCCAACCTCTACGTCGGCCACTACGACAAGCACGTGGGCGTGACCGCCCTGGCCTGTCTGGCGTTTCTGGCGCACGGCGACTCTCCCGGCCGCGGCCGCTACGGTGAAAACCTGAAGAAGGGTTTGCGGTTCCTGCTGGACAACATCGACGAGAACGGCTACATCTCCTACTCGAACAGCCGTATGTACAGCCACGCTTTCGCCACGCTTTTCCTGGCGGAGGTATACGGCCAGGTACGCGACGAAGAGGTGAAGAAGAAACTGAAGAAGGCGGTACGCGCGATAGAGCGCGCCCAGAACAAGTACGGCGGCTGGCGTTACAAGCCGACGTCGAAGGACGCCGACATCTCGGTGACGGTCTGCCAGATAATGGCGTTACGCGCGGCGCGCAACGCGGGCGTGGCGGTCGACACCGAAGTGATAGAGAAAGCGGTGAAATACGTGAAGGAAAGCGCCACGCGCAGAGGCGCGTTCTACTATCAGACCCGCGACGCCGACGGCAACCGGATCATATCGCGGACGAGTCTCGCGTTGACGGCCGCCGGCGTGGTCGCGCTGCAGGGCGCGGGCCGCTACGACTGTCGCGAGGTGCGGGAGGGCGTACGTTACCTGTACAACTCGTTCGTGGTGAACTCGATTCCGCCTTCCGGGCACATGCGGACCACGTTCACCTACTTTTACGCGCACTACTACGCGATACAGGCGCTGTACGTGACCGGCGGCCGGAGATGGCGGGCGTGGTGGCGCAAGATATCGAACGAACTTCTGCGCGGGCAGAACGAGGACGGTCGCTGGCAGGACATAGTCGGACCGAACTACGCGACCGCGATGGCGGCGCTGATTCTACAGATACCGAACGGCTATCTGCCGATATTCCAACGTTGACGGGAGGTCTGAGATGGATAAGTACAGCCGCGAGCAGTTACTCGAAGTGCTCAACCTGCCGATAGCGCGGGTGCGGGCGCAGATTCTGACTTCCAGGGTCCTCTACGGCCTGGCGTGGCTGGTGTTCGTGTCGGTGGCGTGCGCGGCGGGAACGCTTCTGTTCGACTGGGCGACGCCTTTGCCGGCCGCCATGCGTCTGGTGCTGACGCTCGCGTCGTTTGCGGGGATAGTGTACGTATTCTGGCGCCACATGCTTCGGCCGCTGTCGGAGCGGATAAGCGCCGACCGTGCGGCGCTGGCAATAGAGACGCGCTATCCCGAACTGAGAACCGCCCTGATTTCCGCGATACAGTTGGCGCGACGCAGACAGGACGAAGGCTTCTTCAACTCCGACGAGTTGGTGGACTTAGCCGTCCGCGACGCGGCGAAGCAGGTCTACAACATGCGCATCCGCGGCGTGGTGGACTGGCTGAAGCCGGTGCGCGTATGGGTGCTGGCCGCGGCGTGCATGTTCGCCGCGGGTCTCTACGTGCGCGCGCATCCCGACACGGTGCGCCTCTGGTTCCAGCGCTTCTTCGCGCCGTTCAACGCTCCGTCGTGGCCGAAGATGTATCGCCTGAAGGTGAAGAAGCCGTCCGGGCAGAGGACCCGCGTCGCCAAAGGCGACTCGGTGGAGGTGGTCGTAGAGAGCATGGGGCCCCGACATCCCGACACGGTGAGGATATATTTGAAGACGCGCAAGCAGGCCTCCGGCGCCGCGACGACCGCCGACGTCAAGCGACCGTGGGAGCCCTACTGGGAGGTCGGCTCGATGGAGTGCGTGGGCGGCACACGCTTCCGCAAGAAATTCGAGAACCTGGTCGACGACATGAAGTTCTACGTGGAAGGCGGCGACGACAGGACGGCGGAGTACGTGATCGAGGTGAAGGAGCCGCCCTTCGTGGAGAAGATTCGTCTCCACATGAAGTATCCGGCGTATCTGCGCAAGCCGGACAAGGTGGTGGAGCAGGGCTCGGTACGCGTGGAGGAAGGCACCGAGATAGAGTTCGAGGTCACAGCGTCCACCAGACTGAAGCGGGCGGAGTTCTGGATGGACAACCAGAGGATAAGGGAGTACTCCGGCGCCGAACTCGGAGCCGACTCCCGAACGCTGCGCGGAGTCATAAAGGCGTTCAGGACGCGTCGCTACTGGTTCTTCTTCGAGGACGCGGAAGGCTTCAACAACCGTCGCTCGGCGGAGCGGTTCACGGTGCACGTGATACACGACCATCCGCCGTCGATCAAGTTCATAAAGCCGGGGCGCTCCATGCGGATGAGCGAGAACGCCGTACTGCCGATGCATATCAGCATAAGGGACGACAACGGCGTACTCGAGGCGGCGCTGCACTACTTCAAGCGCAAGGAGACCGAGCGCACCGCCACGCCGCAGAGCGTGCAGAAGAAGGTGTTCACGGAGCGCGAGATGAAGTACACCGACGGGGAGAGCAAGGCGCGCGCGGAGGTGAAGTTCGACTTCGACATAGCGAAACTGACCGGCGCGCATCCGGGCGAGGAAGTGGTCTATCACGCCACGGCGAAGGACGCCTGCACGACCCGCGCCAAGCAGGGCGAGTCGTTCCAGTTCGTGATAACCATAGTCCGCAAAGAGGACCTCGAAGCGGAGTACCGACGGATCATTTTACGGGTACGCGACAGACTCAAACGCGTACTGACCAAGCAACGCCTGCTGCGCGACGCGATGCGGACGCTGGGCGACGATCTCATCGACAAGACACGCGCGCCGGACGCCGCGGCGCGACGCGAACTCGCCGCCGGCGAAGGCGACCAGCGCGACATCACCTCCTCGCTGCGTCTCTCGCAGGAGGACGTTCGTCGCGTGATCGAAGGGATGACGTTGAACAAGACCGGCACCGAAGTGATGCTGAAACTGCTGTCGCAGGCGGAGAAGACGCTCGACAGGCTCGGCAACAACGACTCGCCGGAGATAGCGCGTCGCATAAACGGACTGAACTCGAATCTGACGAAAGCGGACCTGAGCGCGGAGTTCGACGCGATCTGCGGCGACATGGACCTGCTGGCCGACTCCGTGAAGGCGCTGCTCGACCAACTCTTCCAGTACGCGACCATAGCGGAGTTCATCTCCTACGTAAGGGAGATAAAGAAGAGTCAGGGGGACATCTGGCGTCAGATCGAGCGGATGCTGAAGGGAGAACCCGAGAAGAAGTAAGCCTATGCGTCTGCGTCGCATCCTGATCGCGTCAGCGCTCGTCGTCTCCGGAACGACGATCGGGTTCTTTCTGCGTTCGTGTTTTCTGTCGCTCCGCTTCGGACCGGTGTCTCTGAGTCGGGCGCGCGCGCGCACGAGTCTGGATTGTGAGGCCTACGCGCTTCAGGCCAGCGGCGCGTTCGTCCGTCGCGCGGATCCACTCGTACTGCGCCTCTTCGCGCCCGCCGCAAGAATCGACGTCGAGGCGCGTAAGAATCTCACACTGACCGTCGAAAACATCTTCCCGGAGTCCGAAATCTTCATCGACGCCAAGAGTTTCAGGACGGCGGGCACCGGTCTTTCGTTCCGTCTCGCCGGCGGCGCGGGACACCGTATCCGGATCGTTCCGCCGCGGGTGCCGCTGCGCTTCATGGTGATGGGCGATCCCGCCTGCCGCACCGCCGAGGACGTCCGGCGTCTCGTCGAGACGCTCGACGCGGAGTGCAGGAGGTATAGAGTCTCCTTCGCGGTGCTGCCGGGCGACCTGGTCCACAACTCGCCGGAGGCGCTGCGGGCGCTCGGCGAGAGTCTGAGCGGGATGAGTGTTCCGGTGTACTGCGCGCCCGGCAATCACGACGTGGCCGCCGCCTGCGGCGACGCTTACGTCCGCAACATCGGCCCGCGGGAGTCGGCGTTCTCGCTCGGCGGATGTCGTTTCGTGTTCTTCGACAACGCCGACGAGTATCCTCCGGCCTGTCTCACGCCGCACGGACTGGTCCGCCTCGAAGGACGCCTCAGAAACGCGGCGGGGCCGACCGTGCTGGTCTGCCACAAGCCGCTGGAGGATCCGCGGAGCGACGGCGACCATTTCATGAACCGACCGTCGGCCGCGGAGATGGTCCGCGACCTGGTGGCGCAGACGGACGTACGACTGGTCGTGTCGGGACACATATCGATGTTTCACGTCCGCAAGAAAGGCGCCGCGACGCACCTGATCTGCGGTCTGGGAACCGCGGAGTTCGCCGTCGTCACCGTCACCGCGACCGGCGAGCCGTCCATACAACGAGTGCTGCGGAAGGAGAGCGAGTGAGCATCGCAAGGGGAATCGTCGGCCACCTGGGAGCGGCGGTCTCTCTCGCCGCGCTGCTGTGCGCGTGCTATCCGGAACGACTGCCCGGCTGGGCGCCCGCGACGGCGGCCGCGGCTCTGCTGGTCGTGCTTCTTGCGCGTCACGCCCTGGGCGCCGCATGCGACTGGTCGCCGATCGAGGCGGCCGCGGCGGTCGCCGCCGCGGCTCTTCTGGCGCTGGACTTCGACAGCGGAGTCCGCCTGGCGCTCGTCTACGGCGCGATGCGCCTCGCAGATCGTCCCGCCCTGCCGCTGCTGCCGGCGCTCGCGCCCGCGCTCATGCTCAAGGAAGAGCCTCTCTCCGTCGCGCTGCCCGCCCTGCTCGTTCTGACGCCGCTTCTGCTGTTCGGAGCGCGTGCGATTCCCGCGCTCGCGGTCGCCGCCGTCGCCGCGCTGGTCGAGCCGTCCGGAGCGGAGCACGTCGCGATCAGGTTCCTGCTCCTGCTGCCGGCCGTCCTCGCCGGCGCGCGCGCCGCGCGTCACGCGCCTTCCGCTCTCGTGCGTGTCCTCTCGGCGATGTCTCTCTCTGCGGCGCTGCTCAGTCCCGTATCGTCGCCGGCGTTCGCGGCGGCCCTGGTCGCGCTCGTCTGCGTGGACAGATTCTGGCACACCCTCCACAAAAACCTGAAATACCGGGTCGGCGAGTCCGCGTTGCTCGCCAGCGACGCGCCGCAGGACATCGCGCAACTGCTCTTCGCGTGTCCGTTCGACAGGCTGGTCAAGAAGGTGCGCGCCGAACGCGAAACCGGCTACGTCGACACCATCCACGGGAAGATCTACCTCAAGCGGGCGCGACTCAATCTGCTCGCGGTTCTGGGACGGACGCTGGTCAAACTGCGCGTTCCGTTCACGAGTTTTCTCGAGGAGGGCCGCGTACTGGTGCATCTGGCGGCGCGGTCGGTAGCGGCGACACGTTTTCTGGGCGCGGCCACGCAGACGCGTCTTTTCGCGCGACGCACCGCTCTGGCGACAGCGGATCTCGGTCCGTTCGAGCGCCTGGAGGAGTTGGCGCCGCAACTGTCCGGCGAGGCCCGCCGCAGAGAAACGCGACGCGCGGCCGCGCTCGTCGCGTCGCTGCACGCCTCCGGCGTCAACCATCGCGACCTCTACGCATGTCATCTGGTGCACACAGAAAAAAGCGACTGGGCGCTGCTCGATCTGAATCGAGCGCAGTTGCGCCATCGTGTGCCGACGCGTATGCTGGTCAAGGACCTGGCCGCGCTCGCCGCGTCCACGCCCACGGCGACCCGCACGGACATGGTGCGGTTCCTGCTGGCGTACGCGGGAAAGGAACGGCTCGACCCGTCCCTGAAGCGGCTGGCGCGGAGGACCGCCGCGCGCGTCGAACGAACGAAGCGCAGGATAGCACGCGAGAAGGAGAAAGAGGCGCGTTTCCTCGCCGAGGCGGGCGGCGCCCTGCCGCCGCGGAACGCAAGCGAAACGGAGAACCCGTCGAGCGGCTCCGCGGTCTAACTCCGCGACGGAAAAGCGCGAGGGACTCCGTCGCGGCGGGTCGTTACAGACCCGTTACGCGAAGCGGAAGCGGTGCCCCGTATAACAGGCAAACGGAGACGGGCGGATACGGTTTTTTGGAGGAGGTCGGCATGACAAGGTTTGTTGCGGCAGTGGCGATCGCCTGCGCGCTGCTCGGAGCGGTCCGCGCGCAGGAGACGCCGATCGAGGCGAAGTCGAGAATCGACGCGGTCACCGTCTACGCCAACAGCGCGACGGTGACACGGGCCGCGGAGGTGAACGTGAAGGTCGGCAGACAGACGGTGGCGTTCAACGGTCTGCCCGGCGCTCTGTCCGACGACTCCGTACGAGCGTTCGCCAGCGGCGCGCCGAAGGTCAAAATCATGGGCGTCGAGGTGAAAACCGTCTATCTGGAGCAGCCTCTCCAGAAGGAACTGGCGCAACTGCGCGAGGAATACGAGACGCTGGCCGACCGCATGAGCCAGATCGATCACGAGATGAGCGCCTACGCGGCCGAGATGGATTTCGCCAGGAACATGGCCCGCGCGGCCGCCGCGAAGGCGCCGCTGGAGGCCGTCAGACGCAAAGTGGACCCGAAGGAACTGGCTCAGATGGCGGAGTTCATTCGCGAGACCATACGAGCCGCCGCCAAAAAGCACCTCGCCCTGGAGACACAGAAACGCGAACTCGCGCGTAAGCAGGCCGTCATACAGGCGCGGATGAACGAGTTGAGCAGACAGCGCTCCACCATCTCCAAGTCCGTTCTCGTCACGTTGATGGCCGAACGCGCGATGAAGGTCTCCTGCTCCATCACCTACCTCATTCCCCAGGCCACATGGAGGCCGGCGTACGACGTGCGTTACCTGCCGAAGACCAATCAGGTGGAGATGGTCTACTACGGCGTCGTCTCGCAGCGCACCGGCGAGGACTGGAACAACGTCGAGTTGGAGATGTCCACCGCGACGCCGTCGACGGCCGTCTCGATGCCGGAGTTCCGGCCGGCGGTGGTCTACCCGTACGGACAACGAGTCGTACGCGAGATGATGGAGAAGCGGGAGGCCGCGGCGCAGCCCATGCGGCGGCGCTTCAACAGGGCGAAAAAGGCCCTCGAAGACGAGGAGAAATTCGACATGGCGGGCAGACTCGCTCCCGGCGGAGCGATCGTGGCGGGAGTGGTGCAGCGGTTCACCTCCGTCACTTTCAAGCATCCGAAACGCGAAACCATTCCGTCCGACGGACGTCCGCACAAGTCCATAGTCACCATTCAGCGGTTCGGCGCGAAACTGGAATACGTCTCCACGCCGGCGCTCTCGCAGTTCGTCTACCTGCGCGCCTCGCTCGTCAACACCAGCAAGTATCCCATTCTGCCGGGCGAGATGAGCGTCTATGTGGACGCCAACTTCATCGGCAAGGCCGCCATGAAGTCGGTCGCCTCCAACGAGAAGTTCCAGGTCTATTTCGGGCCCGACAAGGACCTGAAAATAGAACGTAAGGTGGTCAAAATGCACGAAGAGGGACCGACCATGTTCCGCTCCTCCAAGAAGGTAAGCAAGTCGTTCCACATCAAACTCCAGAACTTCAAGGACAGGCCGGTCACGGTCACCGTGGTGGACGCGATTCCGGTCTCGTGGACGGAGATGGTCAAAGTGACGCTGGTGGACTGCACGCCCAAGCCGAGTCGGGACAAGGACAAGATCAAGGAGCAGGAGGAGATGGGCAAACTGACGTGGGTGATCAAACTCGCCCCGCGCACCAAGGAGGAGATCAGGTTCAAATACGACATCGAGCATCCGCAGGCCTACAGAGTGAACCTGGAGAAGTGGAGTCAGGAGCGACTCAAGCAGCAGATGGAGCAGTACAAGAAGTAGGACTCGGCGGACCGAGCGACGGACAAGAAGAACGCCGCCTTTCCCGTGGTCGGGGAAGGCGGCGCGTCTTTCAATTCGAAGAGTCGAAACGCGTCACGGCATGATGGGCGGCAGTTGCTTGACGCCCTCCATGAAGCGGTCCCACGAGCGCTCGAACGGCAGATCGTCGCGGACTATCCGCCAGTCCTCCACCCAGCCGTCGCGGACGAACTTGAGCGGATTGCCGCCCGGCAGAACGTCGCCGCCGGTCCGCTCGTAAACGATGTCGAAATACTTCTCGACCACCAGCCGCATGTACGGCGACAGGTCGTTTTCCTTCTCGCGCATGCCCTTGCGGAGTTTCGCCGCGTCCCACTTCAGGTAGCGCCATACCTCCATCTTCGGAATCACCTTCTCGGTCTTCTTGCCTTTCGTGCGCTGCTCTATACGATAGGCGTCGATCATCACCTCGCGAACGCGGCACCAGACTTCGGTTCCGTCCCGCAGCAGCAGAAGATCCTTGTGCAGATACTCTTCCGCCTGCAGACGGTCCTCGTGCGTGATGATCTTGAAGTCCTCCGTCAGTCCCGAGACGCGGATGCGGAGATGATGCATCTCCAGGTCCCACGCGTAACGGCCGTGCGGACGGATGCGGAACCGCTCGGTCTTCGCGTCGTAGGCGGTCTTGAAAATGGCCACGCACTCCCATTTCTGACCGGCCTTTATCACCGGCAGATTGAGATCGTCGGGATCGCCGTGCGTCTTCGACTGCACCAGCGGCTTCCGCTCCCAGACCTTGGTCACGGGTCCGCTCAACTCCTTCAGGTTCGGCATAAACGTGTAGGCGTGAACGTGATGCAGAACGCCGGGCTTGCCGTTGTCCTCGACGCCTTTCCACTCCTTCTTGCCTTCCTTCCAGACTATGACTTTGTAGACGTCTTCCTCGTAGACGTTGATGTACTCGACGTCCTTGTCGCTGAACGCGCGCAGGTCCACGAAGATCTCGTGGTCCTCGGCGTCGAGGTTCTCCAGAGAGAAGAGCATGTACCAGTAGATACGCGGATTGGCGAACTCCTGACCGACCGTGATCATTTTCGGCTTCTGGTATCGGAAGTTCAGATACCAGATGTGACGCGGTCCCGGCTCCCAACCGCTCGTCTCGTCGGGTATTTCCGCGGCCTGCGCGAAGAGGACGGAAGAGACCAGACAGACCGAGACGGCAAGCGCGACGCGCATGGCGTTCCTCCTCGAAACGACATCGAGCGCTATTATGCGGTCCGTCCGCCCCCATAATCAAGTAAAAAATCCGCGCGCGATTGCGAGCGTCGCCGCGGCGCTTATAATCGGAGAGGCACGTTTGGCGGACGGATCAGGGTATGCGAGCGCTCGTGACCGGCGGCGCGGGATTCGTCGGAAGTCATCTCTGCGAGGCCCTGCTGGAGGCCGGACATCGCGTCACGGCGCTGGACGACCTGTCCACCGGCAGCGAGGAGAACGTGGCGCATCTCCTCGGACGCGACGATTTTCGTCTCGCGACGGGCTCGCTGTTCGATCCGGAACTGGTGGCGCACCTTGTGGCGGAAGCCGAAGCGGTCTTCCATCTCGCCGCCGCCGTCGGCGTCCGTCTCATCCTCGACGATCCGGTTCGCACGATGACCACCAACGTCCACGGCACCGAGATAGTCCTCCGCGCCGCCGTCATCCGTAAAATTCCGGTGCTGCTGACGTCGTCCTCGGAGGTCTACGGCAAGTCACGCGACATTCCGTTCGGCGAAAACGACGACATCCTCCTCGGACCGACCTCGCGGAGCCGCTGGTGTTACGCCTGCTCGAAAGCGGTGGACGAGTTTCTCGCGCTGGCGCACCACCGCAGACACGGGCTGCCGGTGGTCGTCGCGCGGCTCTTCAACGTCGTGGGACCGCGTCAGTCCGGCCGATACGGCATGGTGCTGCCCACCTTCGTGCGTCAGGCTCTCGACGGCGGGCCGATAACCGTCTACGGCGACGGCTCCCAGATACGTACGTTCCTGCACGTCCGCGAGGCGGTCGACGCGCTGATACGGCTTCTGGAGACGCCCGAGGCGCACGGCCGCGTCGTCAACGTCGGCCATCCCGGGCCGATGACCGTACTCGAACTCGCCCGCGTGGTCCGACGTCTGGTCAATCCCGACGCGTCCATCGAGAACGTGCCTTACGAACGCGTCTACGGCGAGGGCTTCGAGGACATCGCGGCGCGCGCGCCCGAGACGAACCTCGCGAGGGAGTTGATCGGATTCGAACCGCGAATCGGCATAGAAAGTATAATCGAGGACGTGGCCGCCTGGATGCGAAGCGGCGGATGAGCGGCGCCCGCGACGAGCCGCCGCGGAAGACGAAAGCCGCACGGACGACTTTGAAACGGAGGCGCGGACATGAAAGCGGACGTGTTCTGGACACCGATCGAGGCGGACTGCGACGAGAGCGCCGCGCAGGAGGCCGTGGAAAGAGTGTGGCGGGCGCTGGGGACGCCCGAACGACTGCCCGAGACCGGCTTCATGATGCTGAAATGCCACTTCGGCGAGCGCGGCCATCACAGATTCGTCGAGCCGAAGTTCGTACGGGCCGTCGCGCGACTCGGCTCCGAAGCCGGACTCAAGGTGTTCGCCTCCGACACCAACACGCTCTACACGGGCGCGCGGCACAACGCCGTGGACCATCTCATGCTGGCCTCCGAGCACGGCTTCGTCCCGGAGAGTCTGGGCTGTCCCGTACTGGTGGCCGACGGACTCATCGGCCGATGGGGTTTCAAACAGAAGATAGCGGGCAAGCATTTCGACGGCGTGGAACTGGCCGGCGCGCTTCGCTTCACGGACTATCTGGTGGCGGTGAGCCATTTCACCGGGCATCTGGCGGCCGGGATCGGCGCCGCGATCAAGAACATCGGCATGGGGCTGGCGACCCGCGGCGGCAAACTGGCGCAGCACAACGCGCAGCCGCTCACCGTGGACGAGAGCCTCTGCACGGCCTGCGGCCTCTGCGCCGAATGGTGTCCGCAGGGCGCCATAACCGTCACCGAGCACGCCTCCATCGACGACGAAAAATGCATCTCCTGCGGATACTGCATCTCGATCTGCAAGCGAGGCGCCGTCAACTTCTCGTGGGAGATAAGCAACGACGTTCTTCAGGAGCGCGTGGCGGAATACGCTTTCGGCGTGCTCAAGGCCTGCGAGGGCCGCGCGGCGTTCTTCAACTTCGTGGTGTCCGTCTACGAGAACTGCGACTGCATGAGCGACGGCGGCGCCAGGCTCTGTCCGGACGTCGGCGTAGTCGCCGGATACGATCCGGTGGCGGTGGACGCCGCGTCGCTGGAGTTGATAAAGGAGGTGACGGGAGTGGACATCGCCGCCGTCAAGAAGCCGATGAACGTACGTCGCCAGATCGAGCACCTGGCGGCGCTCGGCGGAGGCTCTCTCGACTTCGCACTTCACCGGGTGTGACCGACGTGATGGAGGAGCAAAGATGCTGCGCAAGATCGCCTACACGACCGGCGACGTCGCCAGGATCTGCAGCGTCACCATAAACACGGTGGTGAAGTGGTTCGAGACCGGCAGTCTGAAGGGCTACAAGATTCCGGGCTCCGGCGCCAGAAGGATTCCGCACGAGAACCTGCTGGAGTTCATGAAGAAGCATGGAATGCCGTTGCGCGGCCTCGACCGCAAGGGCTACAAAGCGCTTCTGGTGACCGCCGACGCCGAGGTGCTCAAAGCGTTCGCGGACGCCCTGGATGAGGAGAAAGAGGTTTCGTTGCTGTCGACGGCGGACGCGATTCAGGCGGGTCTTCTGGTGGCGCGTGAGAGGCCCGACATCGTTTTCGCGGACCTGCAGGCGCCCGGCG
>CAYPNR010000019.1:0-28307 GCA_964412125.1 uncultured Planctomycetota bacterium
CAGACCGCGGACGTTCTGGAGCCGGGCCAGACTCCGCAGAGGGTGGGCGGCGGCAGGTTCGGAAGGATAGAGTTCGAGAATTCCGGCGGAGGCGCCGTTACGTTGAAGGTCGCCGCCGGCCAGCAGGGAGGATGGTTCCCGGCCTTCAAGGAAGTCTATCTCTGGGAGACCTTCACGCTCACGTTGAAGTTGAAGGTGGTGAACGTGGGCGGAGGCGTCGCTCTCCGGCCGCGCACCACCCTCCACGGAGGGAGACTGTACGGCAGGGGATGGAATCTTCCGTCCACCCAGGGCAACGTGGTGACTCTGAAAATGGACGTCTACAAGGACAAAGCCGCCCTCTCCTCCGGCGGGAACCCGAGCGAACTGCAACTGCCCGCCAACGGCAACCCGCCGGCCGGGATACCCGTTTTGTGGCTGGCCAACGGCGCCCGTGTGGAAATACACGGCGTAAGTGTGGAACTCAAGTCCAAGAAGAAGTGACCGTCTTTCGAGCCGGTCGCGTTCCGTTCCGCGATCCGGAATGCGTTGTTCTTCCGTTCGCGCCCGGCGGCTCCGCTTCCCACGGTTGACGGGGCGGACGGAGGGTGGTAATATTTCAGGCAGGCTCTGTTCGAAGGACGCGCGGTGCATTTTCTCATAACGGACCTTCTCGGCAAGGTGCTGGTCAAGATATTCGGCTCGGCGAACGAGAGAGCGCTGAAGCGGATGCGGCCGGTGATAGAGGCGGTCAACGCTCAGGAGAGTCGGATGATGCGCCTGAGCGACGCCGAATTGAAGGCGTTGACGCCCGGGTTCAAGGAGCGCCTCTCCCGCGGCGAGACGCTGGACGACCTGCTGCCGGAGGCGTTTGCGGCGGCGCGCGAGGCGGCGCGACGCTTTCTGCGAACCGCCTCCGGAATAGCCATGCGGCACTTCGACGTTCAGGTGATAGGCGGACTGGTGCTGCATCAGGGCAAGATCGCCGAGATGGCGACCGGCGAAGGCAAGACTCTCGTCGCGACGCTGCCGGCCTATCTGAACGCGCTGACCGGCCGCGGCGTTCACGTGGTCACGGTCAACGACTATCTGGCGCGACGCGACGCCGAGTGGATGCGTCCGGTCTACGAGGCGCTCGGCGTCTCCGTGGGCTACATTCAGTCGCACATGGACAATCCCGAGCGCAAGGAGGCGTACGCCAAGGACATAACGTACGGCACCAACAACGAGTTCGGTTTCGACTATCTTCGCGACAACATGAAGATGTCGTCGGAGGCGCAGGTGCAGCGGGACCACTATTTCGCGATAGTGGACGAAGTGGACTCGATACTGATAGACGAAGCGCGGACGCCGCTGATCATCTCCGGTCCCGCGGAGCGCTCGTCGGAGAAGTACATCGTCGCGGACTCGGTGGCGCGGCAGTTGACCGGCGGCAAGCGACACGTGCGCTACGTGAAGGCCGGCGAGACCATCAAAGAGGGACCGGGACCGATATACGTGGAGGTCGACGAGAAGGACCACTCCGTCGTGCTCACCGAGGAGGGCGTGCGCAAGGCCGAGAACCTGATAGGCGTCGACAACCTGTACGACCCCCGCAACTTCGACTGGACGCATTTCATAGAGCAGGCGTTACGCGCCCATCTTCTTTACGAGGCGGATCGGGAGTACGTGGTCAAAGACGGAGAGGTGATCATCGTGGACGAGTTCACCGGTCGTCTCATGCCGGGCCGCGTCTGGAGCGACGGTCTTCATCAGGCGGTGGAGGCGAAGCACGGCCTGCGCGTCAAGGACGAGAACCAGACGCTTGCGACGATCACGTTACAGAACTACTTCAAGATGTACGAGAAGTTATCGGGCATGACCGGCACGGCGGCGACGGAGGCGGGCGAGTTCTGGAAGATATACAAACTGGACGTGGTCGTGATACCGACCAACAAACCTCTGCGGCGCAGCGAACATCCCGACGTCGTTTACAGGACGACGCGGGAGAAGTGGGAGGCGGTGGCGGAGGAGATAAAACGCGTGAGCGAGTCCGGTCGTCCCGTGCTGGTGGGCACGCGTTCGATAGAGGTGTCCGAGATGCTGTCGGAGCGGCTGAAGCGCCTGGGCGTCGAGCACGAGGTGCTGAACGCCAAGCATCACGAGCGTGAGGCGCTGATCGTCGCCCGCGCGGGCCAGCGGGGCGCGGTGACCATAGCGACCAACATGGCGGGTCGCGGCACCGACATACTTCTGGGGCCCGGCGTGGCCGAACTGGGAGGACTCCACATCGTCGGCACCGAGCGACACGAAGCGCGGCGGATCGACAACCAGTTACGCGGCCGCGCGGGCCGCCAGGGCGATCCCGGCTCCAGTCGTTTCTTCCTCTCGCTGGAGGACGACCTTCTGCGCCTGTTCGCGGGCCCCAAGATGCAGAAGGTTCTCGGGTTTCTCGGCATGAAGGAAGGCGTCTCCATCTCGCACGCCCTGCTCACGCGCGCGATCAACGAGGCGCAGAAGAAAGTGGAGCAGCGCAACTTCGAGATACGACGCCATCTGCTGGAGTACGACGAGGTGATGAACATCCAACGCGGCCTCGTCTACACGGAGCGACAGAGAATCCTGCAGGGCGGCGACCTTCGCGAGGAGATGATATATCCCTGGCTCCAGGAGCAGATAGAGGACGCGGTGGAGGACGCCTTCGACGATGAGCGTTTCTTCCGGAAGATAGAGAAGAACGTGGCCGAGGAGGTTGTGAAACTGCCGCCTGAGAGTGAGCGGCCGGAAGGCCCGCTCGAGGCGCTTCTGGCGCGTATCGGAAAGACCTACGAAGTGGAGATTCCGCCGGAGGAGGCCGTGCGGCACGTCCACGACAGGAAGAGACTCATACGCTACATTTTCGAGCAGGTCAAATACGGCTTCAAGGACCTGGAAGAGGCCCAGAAGAGAACGCTTCTGCAGTGGTACCAGGCGAAGTTCAGGCAGCCGCCGCCGGTGGAGTTGGTGGAGCGGTTCAAGGATCGTCGCGGCGAACTGGCCGGGAAACTTTTCGAGCATGCGCGGAAGGCCTACGAGGACCGGGTACGGCGCTTCGGCGACGAGCGGCTCCGGCACTACGAGCGGCTCGTGCTGCTCACCAAGTTGGACGAGAAGTGGAAAGAGCATCTTTACGCCATGGACCAGTTACGCGCCGGCATTCAATTACGTTCGTGGGCGCAACTCGATCCGAAGGTGCAGTACAAGAAAGAAGGCTTCCAGATGTTCCACGAGATGATACGCTCCCTGAAGGACGAGGTGACCACTTTCGTACTGCAGGTGGACCTCGGCGAGGTGGAAGTGGAGCGGCTGGAGGCGGAGAGCGTCTGGGACGCCACGGAGTATCAGGGCACCGAATGGGACACGCAGGGCGCCATGCAGGAGGCGCTGGGCGCGGGACGTGCGCAGCAGGAGGCGTACGCGAACGTGCCGGACGAGCCGATCAAGCCGATAGAGCGTCACGAGAAGAAGGTCGGCCGCAACGATCCGTGTCCCTGCGGCAGCGGCAAGAAGTACAAGAAGTGCTGCGGGCGCGCGCGCGGCGGTAAGGAGCCCCGCTGATGCCGGCCCGCTGGCTGCAGGGGATACCGTTTCGCGTTCCGATGGACGCGATTTACTTCACCGGCATGCCGTTACTGGCTCCGCGGCTGCTCGCGGGTCGTCGCGTCTTTCGTGAGACGGCGGGTCGTTTTCTTGCGCATCTGTCCTCCGGCGGACCGTGGCGCGCCCGCGGAGACGCGCCGGTGTTGATTCACGCCGTATCGGTCGGCGAGGTGCAGATCGGGGTGCGGCTGGCCGCGGCGCTCGAGGCGCTCGGCCTGCCGTGCGCTCTCGCCACCGCGACGCGACGCGGCGCGCAGGCCGCGCGCAAGGCCGGCGTCGAGCCGCTGGCGGCGCCGCTCGACTTCGCGGTTTCGGTGAACGGCGTCCTCGGCGCGTTGCGCCCGCGCGCGCTCGCGCTCGTCGAACTCGAACTCTGGCCCAACCTCATCTCCGTCGCCGCACGCGGCGGACCGGTGATCGTGGTGAACGGACGCGTCTCGGCGCGTACGTTTCCGAGATATCTTCGTCTGAAGTCGGTTCTGCGCGGCGTCGTTCGCCGCGTCTCCCTGGTGCTGGCGCAGAACGCCGCCTACGCGCATCGCTTTCGTGAACTCGGCTTCGCTCGTGTGGAGACGGCGGGCAACATCAAGTACGACGCGGCGCCGCCCGTCGCGTCGCCGCGGGAGCGCCTCGACATACGCTTGTCGCTGCGGTGTCCGGAACGCGCGACGCTCCTGATCGGCGGCTCGACCTACCGCGAGGAGGAGGAAGCGCTTCTGGACGCCTTCGTCGCGCTGCGGAAGCGCGGGTCCGACGCGCGTCTGATACTGGCGCCGCGGCAGAGCGACCACTTCGACGCCCTCGACGAAGCGATACGCCGACGCGGCCTGCGCCGGCGGAGGATGAGCGCGGAAGCGACCGCCGGCTGGGACGTTCTGGTGGTGGACACGGTGGGCGATCTCGCGCGGCTGTACGGCGCGGCGGATCTCGCGTTCGTCGGCGGCTCGCTGTTCGCCGGCAAGGGCGGCCACTCGGTCATAGAGCCGGCGGCCCGGGGAGTGGGGGTGCTCGTCGGACCGCATCACGCGAACTTCGCGGACGCCGTTCTGATGCTGTCTGCGGCGGGCGGTCTGCGCGTGGTGCGCGACGCGGCGGCGTTACGCGACGCGGTGCTGGACGGCGTTCGGGACAGATCGGCGCTGGAGCGGATGGGCGGGGAAGGCGCGCGGGCGGTGGATCTGCATCGCGGCGCGGCCGGGCGACAGGCGAGGGCGATCGCGACGCTTCTCAGGAAAGCGTCCGCACGAACCAGATCAGGATGGCGACCACCGCGGCGGCCACCGCGACCTTGAGGAGGACCGACTCCTCCAGCAGCGGCGCGAGCGCGGGCGGCTCCGGAACGACTCCCACACGCGAGCCGCGCTGGCGCACCGCTGTCGTGTCCGCGGCGCCCACGGGACGCAGGCGACGCGAACGGGACTCGACGGCGCGGCGTTCGAGTTTCTTCTCCACACTCGCGTCCACCTCGTTCCGCTCCAGCAGGAACCGCACGCGGCCGAGCGCGCTCACGCCGAGCCCCCTGCGCGGCGCGCCGACTATGTGCCGCGCATAGTACGCCAGATACGCCAGCCACATCACATAAGAGTTCAGATAGTCCGTCTTCCGGAAGGTCACGTCCGGCGTCCCGGCGTCCTCGCCGCGCGCCATGGAGCGGACGCCGCGGTTCAGTTGGGAGCGCGGCCAGTGGTCGTAAAGCGCCGTGATGACCCTGCGGATCTCACGCTCCTCGTCGGTCCGGAAACGTTTGTGGTAGACCCGCATCGGTCCGGTCGTCACCACGCTCAGCACCCACTCTTCCGCGGCCTCTGCGCCGGCGGAGAGGACGCACAGCGCTCCCAGCAGGAAGTCCTTCTGCGGGACCACCACCTCCGCGTCGCCCCGGCGCAGGGTTATTCTGTCCGGATGAACTTCGACGCCGTCCACGTCCGACTGCTCGGTCACCTCCGGGAGTTTGTCGGTGGGTATGAGCACGAACGGCAGGTGACGCTTGCGCAGGATAGCGCCTATCTCGCGCACCTCGTCCGGTCCCGCGTCTCTGAGGATGACGCCGCCGGAGCGAACGACCATGTGCGGCGCCTCCTCCGGCTCCCATCCGCGCAGTCGCGCCAGCGTTTCGGCCATCTTCTCGAGCGGCACGGGGCCGCTTCGCCGCAACAGAAGCGCCGTCAATGTCTTGCCCGCCATTCACACTCCCTCTATCATGTGACCCATCTTCGTCTTCTTGGTGCGAAGATAGTTCTCGTTCATCGGATTCGCCTTCATCTCTATCGGCACGCGTTCCGCCACCTCCAGTCCCCAGCCCGAAAGCGCGACTATCTTGCGCGGATTGTTCGTCAAAAGACGCATCTTGCGCACGCCCATGTGATACAGTATCTGCGCGCCGAGTCCGTACTCGCGCAGGTCCGCCGGAAAGCCCAGTCGCTCGTTCGCCTCGACCGTGTCCACTCCTTTCTCGTCCATCAACTCGTAAGCGCGTAGTTTGTTCGCGAGTCCGATCCCCCGTCCCTCCTGCTTCATGTAGAGCACCACTCCTTTTCCTTCCTCCGCGATGAGTTCCATGGCGTACCGCAACTGCTCGCCGCAGTCGCAGCGCAACGAGCCGAACACGTCTCCGGTCAGGCACTCGTCGTGCACGCGCACGAGAACGGGCTCGTCGCGGACGACCACGTTTCCCTCGCCGTCCGGCAGTCCGACGCCGCCCATGGTCAGCGCAAGGTGCAGATCGCGTCCCTCCACGTCGAACTTGCACTTGTAGACGAACAGGTCCCACATGCCGAGACGCGTCGGCAGTCGCGCGCGCGCTATCCGCTCGATCAGCGTCTCGTTACGGTGTCTGTAGCCGATGATGGCCGCGATCGAGGTCAGTTTGAGATCGTGCTTCTCCTTGAACTTCAACAGTTGCGGCAGCCGCGCCATGGTTCCGTCCTCGTTCAGTATCTCGCATATCACGCCGGCGGGCTGCAGTCCGGCCATCCGGGCCAGGTCCACTATGCCTTCCGTGTGGCCGGCGCGCATCAGTACGCCGCCGTGCCGCGCCCGCAGGGGAAAGACGTGACCGGGACGGACGAGGTCCTCCGGTCGCGCCTCCGGAGCGGCCGCCGTCAGAATCGTTTTCGCCCTGTCGTGGGCGGAAATGCCCGTGCTGATGCCGTGCGCGGCGTCCACCGACACCGTGAACGCGGTGCCGTAACTGCTGGTGTTGTCCGTCTCGCGCACCATCGGCGGCAGACCGAGTCGGTCGGCCTTCTCCTCGTTCAGGGCGAGGCAGATCAGGCCGCGTCCGTGCTGCGCCATGAAGTTGATCGCCTCGGGCGTGACTTTCTCCGCCGCCATCGCGAGATCGCCTTCGTTCTCGCGCGAGTCGTCGTCGACCAGTATCACCATCCTGCCCCGCCGCAGATCCTCGAGTACGTCCTCGATGGGGTCGAAAACATCTTCGCTCACGACTTTCTCCTCGCTGCAAAGTTCAACGCAGGACAGTGTAGCAGCACGAAGGCCGCTCTTCAATCCCCTCCTGCGGGTCTCGGCGTCGCCGACGCTTCCGCCCGGCGGCGCGGCCCGGCGCGCCGCTCATCGCAGAATCACGTGCGCGTCGACGCGGGACGAACACGTGGCGACACGCGCCGCGGCGACGCCCGCCTTCCCGAGCGCCTCCAGCAGACCGTCGACGTCGTCGGGATGCACCACCAGGGCCAGTCCGCCGGAGGTCTGCGGATCGAACATCAGGTCCACGAGGATCGGATCGAGACCCTCGGAAACGGAGACGCGACAGGCGTAATGGGCGCGGTTCCTGTGGAGGCCGGCGGGAGCGAGTCCTTCCGAGCATGCGTGGAGCGCGCCGGGCAGGAGCGGCACGGAACGGACGTCTATGTGCACCGTGACGCCGCTGGCGAGGGCGATGTTCGCGAGGTGTCCCACCAGTCCGAAGCCGGTCACGTCGGTGCAGGCGTGCACGCGGAAGTTACGCGCGGCCTCCGCGGCGCCGCGGTTGAGCGCGCTCATGGAGACCGTGGCCGCCTCCACCCACTCCTTCTCCGCCTCTCCCGCCTTGATGGCCGTGGAGAGAAGCCCCGTGCCGATCGGCTTGGTGAGGACGATTTCGTCTTCCGCAAGAGCGCCTTCGGTCGTCCACAGAGTCTCCCGCGTGGCCAGACCCGTGACGGCGAGTCCGTATTTGAGTTCCTCGTCGTCCACCGTGTGTCCGCCCAGCAGAAGACAATCGGCCTCGCGCAGCGCGTCGATTCCGCCTTTCAGGACGGCCGCGGCGTCTTCGGCGTCCAGCACGTCCGCGGGCCGGCAGAAGATGTTGAGCGCCGTTATCGGAACGGCGCCCATCGCGTAGAGGTCGCTCAAAGCGTTGGCCGCGGCGATGCGGCCGAACGTGAACGGATCGTCCACTATCGGCGTGAAAAAGTCCAGCGTCTGCACCAGCAGCGTGCTCTCGTCCAGTATGTAGACGCCGGCGTCGTCGGGCTTCTCGCATCCGAGAAGGAGCCGCGGATGCGACCGAAGCGCCAGGCGCTTCAGAATCTCCTCCAGGTCGCCCGGACCCGTCTTGCTCGCTCAGCCGCTTCCGCGGACGCTTTCCGTGAGGCGTTTTTCGCCCATGACGTTCGTTTCCTACAACCTGCGCGGACGCCCGCGCCGCTCATTTCTTGCGCAGCCTGCGCCATGTTTTTTTGAGTTGCGGCAGGAGTCGGCGATTGACGCGGCGATCGCCGGCGAGCGACGCGGCGCGTAACGCGTTCTTGCGCCAGCCGCCGTCGACGGGCTCGAGCACGAGACTTCCGGAGCGCCAGTGAAAGACGCCGCCGGCGGCGTGCGCGAGCGCCGCCAACTGCTCGTCGAACGCGCCGGCCGCCACGACGAGTTCGATTTCGTTCTTCTTCAGTCGCGCGTCCGTCTCCAGACCGTAGGGCCAGGACGCTCTCTCGCGGAAGACGCGCAGGAGCATGCCGACGTCTCCGGAGAACTTGAAAGGCGCGGCCATGCAGCGCGCGGCCGCTTTCCTGCGTACCTCCTCAGGCATTCCGGAGACGTCCGCGTGCGCGCCGAAGGTCGTCGTCAGACGTTCGTCTTTCGTGCACAAAAGAGCCGAGCCGTAGCGCAGCACCAGCGAGACTCCCGCCTGCTCGGCGTAGCGCTTCAGCGTGTACGGCAGCGTCTGTCCCTGCGGCACGACGAAGTCCATCGTGCGCGACCGAAGCGTTTTCGCCGCGGCCGGCGTGGCGGCGAAGCCTATACCGTTCTGTCCGCAGAGCGAGGCGCCGACCAGCATCGCGGACTGACCCCTGGCGGATATGGCGAGCGTCTCGTCCTCTTCGTCCACGCGTTTCATAAGTGCGCGCTGTCCGGGACCCTCGTCGCCGAGGAGGACGCGACGCAGACGCGCGGCCATCTCGAGCGCGCGGCCGCCGACCACGTCCTTGCGTTCCGACTCCACTTCGAGCACCGCCAGTCCGTAGACGCCCAGTTCTTCGAAGCGCCGCTCGGCCGCTTCGAGGTCTTTGCCGACGCGGCTCAGGCCGGCCAGCGCCTGCCGGATCGTCTTCATGCGCTTTGCGAACTCCGGCTCGTGCGGGTCGGCGACCTGGGCGGCCGGCGTCGAAGACCCGGGCGTCGGCGTCGTCGGCGTCGTCGGCGCCGAGCCGCAGCCGAAACCGCAGCCGCAGCAGAGAAGAACCGTGACGAGCGCCCGAAGCATCTTCATCACTCGACTCCTCCAAGACGAAAAGGATTATACGCCGGGGCGCGGTGCGGTTTCAACAGCGGCGGCCTATAGGACGCGCCCGCACGATAGGTCGGCCGTCCACGCGGGCGGGTCTACGAGCGGACCTCCGTCGGCGGCGGCTTCAGAAACACCACGACCGCCTCGACGACGATCCACGCCTCCAGCGCCGCTATCACCACCGAGACGCCGAACAGCAGCCAATTCGCGCCCCAGAAGTGGATGAGTTTGACGATCAAGGCCCACGTCGTCATCACCAGCAGGAAGATCATCGGAAGAATGACGACCGGCGTACGAACGCCGCGACGGAGAAGATATATCGCCACCACCAACAGAACGAGACCGGCGAGCAACTGATTGACGGTGCCGAAGACCGGCCAGAGGATAAGACCGCCGGTTCCCGCGCCTTCGACGAAGGCGAGCGCCGCCGCGCTGGCGACCACCAGCGCCGTCGCCACGAAGCGGTTGCCCACCAGGGGGATTCGCAAGCCGGAGGCCAGTTCGGTGAAGATGTAACGCTGGATGCGGCACGCCGAGTCCAGTGTGGTGGCGGCGAACGAGACTATGAGAACCGCGAGCACCGCCGCGGCGAGACCCGCGGGCACGCCGAGCGAGGAGACGAAGGTGGAGGCGCCCTGGACGAAAGCGCCGAGTTTCGCGCCCAGACCCCCGGCCGCGTGCCACGACGAGTAATGCGCCTGCCACGCTTCGAAGTTCTTGAAGCCCGCGCAGCACGCCGCTATCACCAGCACCGCCAGCGCTCCCTCCAGCAGCATCGAGCCGTAGCCGATGGAGAGAGCGTCCTTTTCGTTGTTCATCTGTCGCACTGTGGTGCCGCTGGCGGCCAGCGCGTGGAAGCCGCTCACCGCGCCGCACGCTATCACGACGAAGAGGAACGGGAAGAACGCCGGCGCGCCGATTATGTTCATGTTGACGGCGGGCGCCACCACGGGTCGCGCCGCTATGAATATGCCCACCGCCACAAGCCCCATCGCCACGTACAACTCGTGACTGTTGATGTAGTCCCGCGGCTGCAGCAGCCAGTGCACCGGCAGCGTGGAGGCGATGTAGATGTAGGCCAGAAGAACGAGAATCCATATCACCTCGGCGGGAAGACGCCCGCAGAACCTCGCGTCGCGGACCAGCAGTCTCTGACAGATGCGTTTTCCGTCCCTGACCGTCCACACCTGCGGCCCCCAGGCTCCGCTCAGGAACCCGCCCGCGCCCTCGAGCGAGACGACGAGACGCTTCTCCACGACCGTCTCGCCCTTCTGCGACCGCTCGCGCGTGGCTTCGACCTCGACCTCTCCGGTGTCCGTCTCGATCACGACGCTGGATATCGCGCCGTCTTCGGAGAAGGCGATCATGACGGGTCTGCCCTCGAGCGGCGCCTCGCAGGGCGTCTCCTTCCTGGACAACGTCTCTTCGCCGCGCTTGCTCACCGTCACGATCGTGCGCGTCAGTCGCCAGCGCTCGCGAATGAGATCGGCTCTCACAGACGGCGGCGGTGCGGGCGAAACCGCTTTGGGAAAGAACGAGCCGTCGATCACCGTGACGCCCTTCAACGCCCGCGCCTCCTGCGTCTTTCCGGCGTCCACCAGCGCGCGCGCGCGCGCCTGCGCCTCCGCGTCGCCGGTCTCGATCAGAACGCCGGAGACGCGCTCGAACGACAAAGGCATCAGCGTTCCCAGATAGACCGTCGCATACATCACGACGAGGGCGACTATGGAGCAGAACTTGACCGACCAGTGCC
The DNA here is from genome assembly GCA_964412125.1 of uncultured Planctomycetota bacterium. Taxonomy (GTDB): domain Bacteria; phylum Planctomycetota; class SKW154; order SKW154; family SKW154; genus CAYPNR01. The sequence goes on from CAYPNR010000019.1 coordinate 11,079, forward strand.
GTTTGTAGATGGCCCAGCCCAGCCACAAGGCGAGCGGAATCTCGAACCAGATGGGCAGGACGCTGGCCGGATACATGACGAACAGTTTGGCTATGACGAAGGCGAAAAGCGCCAGCACCACCCACAGAAGCACCGCGATGACGAGCATGAACACCATGCTGATCCGTCTCGAAAGCAGACTCGCGGAGACCTCGCCGATGGTGCGTCCGCGGTTGCGCGCGGAGACGACCAGCGCGCCGAAGTCGTGCACGCCTCCTACGAAAACCGAGCCGAGCAGTATCCACAGCAGCGCCGGCAGCCAGCCCCATATCACGCCGATGGCGGGTCCGACGATGGGGCCCACACCGGCTATCGTGGTGAAGTGATGACCGAAGAGTATCTCGCGCCGGGTCGGTACGTAGTCCACGCCGTCGGCGTACCGGTGAGAGGGAACTTCCGTGGTGTCGCGCAACTTGAATATCTTTCGCGCGAGAAATCGTCCGTAGAGCCGGTAGGCGAGCAGGTAGCCGACGAAGGCGCCGACCACCAGAATTATCGACGACATGTTTCTCCCCCCAATCGGCGAACGTCATTATCGTGAGCGGGACGCCCTTATTCAAGACCGCGATGGGGCGCGTTTCGGTCATCCGATGCGGCGGCGTATCTGGCGGCGAAGGAAGTCGTCCGGCTCGTTCTCGACATGCTCTTTGAGGAGCGCGAGCGCCTCCTCGGAGCCGTCGCGCGCGAGCGTCGCGACGGCGGTCTGCCTGACGACGGGACTGTCCTGCGAGAGCGCCTCGCGAAAGAGCGCGATGTGCAGCGGACGTCCGGCCGCGTGCAGTCTCTGGGCCATCTGCAACCTGAGCATAAGGTCGCTCTGACGGTCGATCAGGCGCTCGATGTGGGGAAGCGCCGCGTCGCCGACGCGAAGAAGAGCGCCGACGGCGTGCGTGCGCGTGTCGGAGTCCGGCGACTCGGCGTAGTCGGCGAGCGCCTCCACCGCGTCGGCGCGACCGCGCCTCGCGAGCACCTCCAAGGCGAGAATGCACTCCGGAACGGGAGCGCTGCGCATGCGCTCCATCCTGTCCACGTTCGCCGCCTCCGGCTTCCGCGCGAGCAGGCCGAGCGCTTGCGCGCGTACGCCGCGCTCGGGATGGCCGAGAAGGCGGTCGACAGCCTCCGACGCGTCGAGTCCGAGCGCGAGCATCGACTCGCAGGCGGCCAGGGCGAGCAGCGCCGCGGCCGTGCTCGCGGTGCCTCCGGTCATTATGTCGCTTCTGCGCATGAGACGCTTCAACACCTTCTTGAGCAGGCGTTTCGCGCGCCAGCCGCCCACGAGCGCCAGACCTTGAAGACCGGCCGCGGTCAACAGAAAGTCGCCGGAAAGCGTGGCGGAAAAGACGGCCTTACGCGCCCTTCTGTCGGCGGCGGCCAGTTTGGCGAGTCCGATCACCGCGACGCCCCGCCCGGGGAAATGCGGATCGGAGGCCGCCGAAAGAAGCGTCTCCGTAAAACGCGGGTCCGGATTCTGGCCCATCAGATGCACCGCGTTGAATCTGCGTCTCTCGTCGCCGCTGGCGTAGGCGGCCAGCAGCCCCTCAGGCGAGTCGTCCTCCTCCCAGATGAACTCGAACTTGCGGGGCCTGCCGTCCACCTGCTGCTCGAACCGCAGAAGATGTCCGTCGTGCTCGAACGACCTAAGCGGTCTCTCTTCCTCCATGGGAAAGATACTCCCTGAAACGCGCTATGTCCCGCCGGATCTGCTCGGCGAGCGAAGCGGCGTCCGGGAATCGAACGCCGCCCCGCAGGCGGCAGAGCACCTCCACTTCGATCTTTCGACCGTAGAGTTCCTCGTCGAAGTCGAGCAGATGCACTTCGACCGGCGGTCCCGACGCGTCGCGGAACGTCGGACGCGGACCGACGTTGGCGACGCCGGGAAACTCGCGTTCGTCGTGGAGACGCGCGCGTACGCCGTAGACGCCGTCCGGCGGCAGCGTTTCCGCCTCCGGCAGTACGTTCGCCGTCGGAAAACCGATGGCGCGTCCCCGTCCCGCGCCCTCGACCACGGGACCGTAGACGAAAAGATTGTGGCCGAGCAGACGAACCGCGCGGTCGAGTCGCCCTTCTCTTATCAGGCGACGGATGAGCGTCGACGACGGACGTACGCCGTCGACCGCGACGACGGGACAGGTCCGCACCTCGAGCGGATATCCGCCGTCGCGGATGAAGTCGGCGCAGCCCTCGCGACCGGCTCCGAAACGACTGTCGTGGCCGAGCAGTATTCCGGAGACGCCCAGCCCTTCGAGAAGAACCTCGCGTACGAACCGCTCCGCGCTCATCGACGCCGTCTCCGGCGTGAAGTCCATCACGACGCAGCCGTCGAGCGCGAGGCGGCGGAACCACAACAGGCGATGCTCGAAAGACATGATGGACGAATGCGCCGGGCCGGCGAGCACCTCCTTCGGATGGCGGCGAAAGGTGAGCACGACCGCGTCGCGGTCTTTCTCCTTCCCCCAGGCCAGCAGTCGCGACAGAAGCGCGACGTGGCCGAGATGAAAACCGTCGAATATGCCGATCGCGACGACCGGCGAGCGGAACAGGTCCGGACGGACGTCAGCGATTCCGACCGCTTTCATGGTTTCTCTCCAGTTCGCGGAGACGGCTCTCGATCTCAGCCAGCGCCTCGGGCGTCAGACGGTCTGTGAACAGCACTCCGTTGAGATGGTCCACTTCGTGTTGTATCACCCGCGCGAGAAGGCCTTCCGCCTCGAACTCCACACGCTCGCCGGAGTAGTTCTGGGCGCGTACGAAGGCGCGCGCCGAGCGCGTCACCGGCGCGTATACCCCGGGAATGCTGAGACAGCCTTCCTCGCCGACATCCATTCTCGTGAATCCCGCCACTTCCGGGTTGACCAGAACGTACTCCTCGCCTGCGGTGGCGGTGGGGCAGGCGACCACCACGCGGATGGAGACGCCGACCTGCGGCGCGGCGAGTCCGATGCCCTTCCGCGCGTGCATGAAGTCGATCATGTCGAGCACGAACTTCGTGAGTTTGTCGTTGAACGAGTCCACCCGCTCCGCCACCTCGCGCAGACGCTCGTCGGGATAGTAGACAAGTTCCATACGCACAGCATCCTCTATCCGGGCTCACGCGCCTATTAAGGTTTTCCTCCCTTCTCTTCTTCGTCAGGCAGCGGGTTCATGAAGCGGTCGAAGCGGTGCTTGTTCTTGTTCCACCACTCGATCCACTCGTCCTGGTCGAAATGGAAATTGCGACCGGTCACCTCCTTGAGCGCGTTGTAGGCCTCGTAGTTGTGCTCCTCGCTCGGCTGCTCGACCGACTGTCCCATTCCGACGCCGCTGGAGGAGGTGGCGATTATGGGAATGCGGAACTTTCTTCCGCGCGGGTCGACGAACTCGCGATAGCCGACCACCTTGCGCTGGACGCTGCCGACGAAGCACGAAGGACCGCCCTCGGCGCGCGCCGGACGTAACTTGATCACCAAGGCCGCTATGAGCGGCTCGACGGAGAATTTGTCCTTCAGCCTGCCCAGCGCCTCCATCGCGGCGAAACGCTTTCTCTCCTTCGAACTGTAGAAAAGCGTCTTCAGAAACGACGCGTACGCCCATATGCACTTCTTCGCGCGCAGCACGTCCACGGCGGCGTCGCGTACGTCTCCCGAAGAGTCCTCCAGCGCCGCCTTCACGAGCGCCTCGCCCGTCTTCTCGATGGGATAGTTCGAGACCGTCGCGATCAGAATCAGTCTCGTACGCGCTTCGCGCTCGCGCTTGAGCGCCTCCAGAATCCAGTCGAGCGCGGCCTCTTCCTTCAGCGCCCTCAGTTCCTTCTCCGCCTCGTTCACGTCCCTCGGGTCCGGCGAGTGCAACTCTCTCAACAGTTTCTTCACCTTCACGCGCCACTCGCGCCTGCTCTCCTCGAAAAGTATCGCCTTCCGCTCCTCAGGCTTCACCCAGCGTCCGCGGAACCTGACGAGCCCGCGTCTGGTCATCGCCTCCTCCAGCGGCACCCAGTCGCTGCCGTGGCGCACGTACCCCAGCGCCAGACGCGCGCCGGTGTGGTCCGGCTCCAGTTCCACCGCCTTCCGGAAGCACCGCTCCGCGCGCTTCTTCATGTTCTCCCGTCGGCACCACAGACCCAGACGGTAGTACCCTTCCGCGTCGTCCGCCGCCAGTTTCGCCAGACGCTCCTCGTACTCCTCCGCCGGATCCTTGTCGAAGACGATTCGCTCCACCACCGTCGGGTCGAACTCCACGACTTTGCCGTCCGGCGTGCGCACGCGTACGACCCAGTCGTTCTTGATGACCTTGCCGCGAACCTTGCCGCCGCCTTTCAGGTGAACCGTGTCCGCGAAAATCACTCCCGTCGCCAGTACACAAACCGCCGCCAGAACGCGCATCGACGTTCCTCCACTGCTGGTCCGCGCGAAAGACGCGCCGGCGCGAACACACCGCCGTCGGAAAATGATACCATAAACGGACGCGCGTTTTGCAACATTTGCGTGATTGGTCGGTCGCGCCTCACTCCTCGAACAGACGCGAAGCGAGTCTCGCGGCGAGAGCCGGCCAGTCCGTCGATCCGCGGAGACACAGATGCAGAGCGTCGTCGAATCTCTTGAGCCAGACGTTCTGCCGCCGCGCGAGTCGCCAGTGACGCGTGGCGGTCCGCCGCGCGGCCTCCTCTATGGTCGTTTCGCCGCGAAGGTGCGCCGCCGCCTCCGCGTAGCCCGGACACTGCGAGGCGGTCGGACCGAAGCCGCCGCCGTCGAGTATGCGTCGCGTCTCCTCCAGGATTCCCTCCTTGAACATACGCGCGGCCCTCTCCGCCACGCGTCGCCGCAGTTCGTCACGCGGGCGCCAGAGCGCGATTATCCGTCGCGGACGTTTCACGTCGCCGAACTGCTCCTGAAGGCGGCTTATGGGCAGTCCCGTCAGGTGATGCACCTCGAGCGCGCGTACGATGCGTTTCAGGTCGTTCGGATGGATCCGCGCGGCGGCCGCGGCGTCCACCCGCGCGAGTCTCTCGTGCAGGTGAGCCGCGCCGCGCTCCGCCGCTTCGCGTCGCAGCGTCCGCCTGAACTCCTCGTCGCGGCCGACTCCCTCGAACATGCCTTCGGTCAGCGCCTTGATGTAGAGAACGGTTCCGCCCTCCAGCAGGAGTCGCGTTCCTTCGGCGCGGAGCCGCTCGATGAGCGGAGCCGCCAGTTCCAGATACCGCGCGACGCTGAAGCGCTCCCGCGGTCCGACGAGGTCGAGCATGTGATGGGGAATCTCGTTCAGTATCGCCGCCGGCGGCTTGTCGGTGCCGACGTCCATGCCGCGATAGACCTTCATCGAGTCGACCGAGACGATATGAGCGCCGGTGAGGCGCGCCAGCGCCTGAGCGAGAGCGGACTTGCCGGTGGCGGTGGCGCCGGTGATTATGGGCAGCGGCACGTCGAGTCCCCCATCGCCGCGGAAGCGGCGGCGCGTGCGAGGACGCAAAGCGCCTCGGCCGCCATCCACGGACGCATTTTCGAGGCTCCCGCCGTCCGCGACGCGTACGGCAGGGGAACTTCACGGACGCGCGCGCGGGCGCGCAGCGCGCGCGCAAGCAGCGCCAGTTGAACCGCGAAGCCGCGACAGTGTATCCGCGACGCGGCGAGCCGCGACAGGAAAGATGCGCGCCACAGCCGCATGCCGCTGGTCGGGTCGCGGACGCCGCAGCCCGCGGCCCAGCGGAACGTGAGCGCCGCGACGCGACTCACGGCCAGGCGTCCGCCCGGCAGGGCGCACGAGCCGCCCGGTACGAAACGCGACGCTATCACAAGGTCGGCTCCGCAGGCCGCCCGAAGCATCTCGTCCAGGACCTCCGGCGGATGCGAGCCGTCGGCGTCGAGTTGCAGAACGAAATCGGGCGACGGAGAACGCACGGCCAGACGAAGTCCCGTGAGCAGGGCGCCGCCGAAGGAGCGTGCCGCGCGAACCGCCACGCGCACCGGCAGTCCCGCGTCCGCGAGACGTGATACCGCGACCGCGGTTCCGTCGGGAGAGTCGTCGTCCACCACCAGCACCTCGGCTCCGGCTTCGAGGAGACGTCTTACGACGCCGGGGGCGGTCTCGGCCTCGTTGAAGGCGCAAAGCACGGCCACCACTCTCGGTCTCATGACGGGTCCTGACAGGACTGGAATCACTCCCGGCAGAAGGCCAGAACCAGCACGCCTTCCTTCAGCCTGACCCCGACCACCACCAGCGGCTTCTCGCGAATCGTGTACTTGGTGTTTATCAGAACCGTGCGCTTCTCCTCTCCCTTCTCGTCCGTCTCCGTCTTCACCAGTTTCATGTGGATGCGCAGGGAATTCTTGCCGACGGTCTCGACCTTGACCGACAGTTCGAGATCGTCGGGAAGCATCGTTTTCAGCGAGGCGCCCTTCTCCGCGGCCGCCGCGTCCTTCCGGATGAGCGAGAAACGATGGTAGCCGGTCGCGCGCAGGTAGCGCTCGAGATGCTTTATGGCTTCGTCCGCTTTGAACTTGCGTTCCTTGTCGCGATGCGCCCTGATCGCGTACACCGAAAGACCTTTGTTCTTCGGCCGCTCCCTGTCCTGCGCGGCCGCGCACATCACGACGGCCGCCGTCGTCAGAATCGCCGTCGCGCGCAGAAACGTGTTTCCGCTCACTTTCCTTCTCCTTCCCGGGGTCCGACTCCCTCCGGCGTTCCGCCTTCGTCGCCGGGCGGCTCGGGCGCGATGTCCTGCGGTATCTCGTCCGGCAGATCGTCGTCGGGGCTCTCTCCCACCATTCTGATTATCGTCACGTCTTCACGTTCTATGTGCACCGGCGCGTATCCTCCGCCGTAGTCTATTATGTCGAGGTCGCCCGACGGCGGCTCGGCTGTCGGCTCGCCGGCGGGGTTCGGCTCCTCGCGCGGCAGGAACACGAGCATCGCGAGAAACAGCAGCACCGCGGCCGCCGCCATCCCGCCCAGACGGAGAACGTGAAGCGTGTTGCGCCTGCGACGCAGAAGACGCGTGGTCTCCGTTTTTATCTTTCGCCAGCACGCCTCCCATTCCTCCTCGGTCGGCCGCTCCTCCACCATGAGTTCGCGCCAGGAAGCCATGCGCCTCAGCGCGGCCGCCTCCAGCGCGCATTCCTCGCACTCCTGTATGTGCCGCTCGATGAGGCGGCGTTTCTCCTCCGGCAACTCGCCGTCGATGAACGCGCCGACCTCCTCGCGTCGCTCGCATCCCATGAGCCGTCCCGCCTAAAGATAATCTATCAGCAACTCGCGCAGCCTCTGTCGCGCGTAAAACAGTCTCGACATCACCGTGCCGGTCGAGCAGCCCACCACTTCGGCTATCCTCTCGTAGGACAGTTCCTCAAAAAACCTCAACGCGAACACCTCCCTCAACTTCGGCGAGAGTCGCGCCACGGCGTCGGAGAGAGCGGCCTGCAACTCGCGCCTGCGCGCGCTCTCCCCGGGCCCTTCGCAGTCGCGCTCGCTGAGGTCGAACACCTCCTTGTCGACCGGCTCCTCGGGATGCGTTTTCGAGCGTCGCAGCGCGTCGTAGCAGCAGTTGGTCGTGATGCGGTAGAGCCAGGTCGTGAACCGCGCGCCGGCGCGGAACCTGTCCGCGGCCCTGAAAACGCGTACGAACACCTCCTGGACCACATCAAGCGCCCTCTCCCTGTCGTTAAGCACGCCGCGGGCCAGACGGTACACCATCCCCCGATAACGCTTGAAAAGCGTCTCGGCCGCCCGTTCCTCGCCGGCCGCTATCCGCGGAAGCAACTCCTCCGCTTCCAGTTCTTCAGACGTCGGTTCTTCCGGCTTATTCGGTCGTCCGCTCACCGTTTTCGACTCCCGCGGAACCCTGTGTCGTCGCGACTCGATTTTACCGCGCGTCGCGCCGCTTTTTCAACGTCATACGCCGTCCGACGGCGGCAAAACCGTTCCGGTCGAATATAATGAAGCGTGTCGCGTCTCCTTATGTTGAGGAACTCTTGGGGGAACGAACGATGCTCCGCGCGGGTGTCCTTTCGATTCTTGCGATTTCGATGCTCGGCTGCGTGGTCGAGGCGGACGACTTCTACTACTATCACGGCGGAGGGGGAATCACACTCATAAACTACAACTTCGACGTGGTCGACCACGCGGACACGCAGTCCTACTCTTCCGCGGCCTACTGTCCGCAGCACGACGAGTATCTTGTGGTCTGGCAGGACGACAGGAACGGCGACTTCGACGTCTACGGCGTCTTTCTGGAGTCGTATCGCGGAGAGGCCGTCTCGAGCGTCTTTCAGATATGCGGAGCCTCCGGCGACCAGACGAAGCCGTATGTGGTCTACAACTACTACACCGACCGCTATCTGGTCGTCTGGGAGGACTACAGAAACGGCGACTGGGACGTCTACGGAGCCGTTCTCGAAAGCGACGGAACCCTCGTGACGGAGGTCGCGGTCAGCGCGCTGGCGGGCTACGACGAGCACGAGCCCAAGGCCGCCGCCGACACGGGCGACGGCGGCTTCCTCGTCGCCTGGGACGAGGAGAACGCCTCCGGAGACACCGACATCGCCGCGCAACTGCTCGACTCCGACGGCGTCCCGTCCGGAGGAGTGATTCAGGTCTGCGTCGACCCGGCCGACCAGCAGTCCGTCTCTCTCGCCTTCAACGCCGATCGCGACGAGTACTTGCTGGTCTGGATGGACTTCCGCGGATACGCTTACGAGAGCGACGTCTACGGCCAGTTCGTCTCCGCCTCCGGAGCGCTCATCGACTACAACTTTCCGCTCTGCGACGACGCCTACGACCAGGACTTTCCGGTGGTCGCCTACAACGACCGGACCGGCGAGTATCTTGTGGTCTGGCAGGACGACAGGAACGGCGACACGGGAGTATGGGCCCGCATCGTGGACGACCTCGGCCATCTGGTCGGCGTCTCCTACACCATATTCGACGACGCGGCGGAGCAGCGCAACCCGCACATGACCTACAACGCCGCCTCCGGCGAATACATGGTGGTCTGGGAGGACGACTATCCCGGCTACTGGGCTATATACGCCAGGGTTCTCGACTCGTTGGGCGAGCCGGCGTCCGACGCCGTGGAGGTGAGCGACTACAGCACCAGCAACCTGCGTCCGCAGGTCGCGGCGAACGACGACGACGGCGAGTACATGACGGTCTGGCACGGCCGGCCGGGCGGCGACTACGACGTGTTCGGACAACTGCTTCGCTGAGGCGCCCGCCGGGAGGCGTCATCGGCGCTGCGCGGCGAAGCCCGCGGCGAGAAGCACAAGGCCGATCAAGATCAGCGGAACGTGGAGCGGCCGTCGCGACTCTTCCTTTCTCGTCTTCAGTCGCGGAGAGACCTCCTTCCAGTCGGCGCGTATACGTGACTCTTCGGCGTCGAGCAGGCCGACGCCCACGGTGACGTTTCGTCCGTCCGTGGCGATCCGCCAGAGACCGACCTCGTCCGGCACCAGTTCGGCCGCGCCGCCCACCACCGCCGGCCGCGTCCGCCCGCCGGACGGCGCGATCGCCACCGCGTCGTCTCCGGCCTTTATCGTCGTCGCCGCGCCGACGCGCGGCGCCGTCCAGCCGGAGTCGCCGGTCCGCAGCGCCTCCGCCACGAACACCACGAAGGACGCTCTCTTCTCCCATCCGCTCGAGCGCGGGTCCAGCCCCACCGCCAGCACGCGCGCGCGCCCGCGTACCACCTCCAGCACCACGGGGCGTCCGTCGGCGTCGGCGGCGTGCACCACCGCCTCCGCTCCCGGCGCCGGCCTGAAACAAACAGAGTCCTGAAAGTCCAGTCCGTCGAACGCGTTCGGATCTCTGAACAGTCGTCCGACGCGGACGCGCGCCGGAGGGCGGGCCGCGTCCACCGAAAAAAATCCCTTCAGGCCGGCTCTCGGCGCAAACAGCAGCATGGTTCCGTCGAGGGGAGGAGTCTCGGGCGTCTCGCGCCACCATACCGTCGCTTCTCCGCCGGACTCGTCCGTCGCGATCACGTCGAATCCAGCCGCCCAGAGCGCCCGCGTCACCGACTCCGGCGGTCCTCCCGCCACTCGAACGGCGCCGCGCCGCGCCGATCGACAGAGATACGCCACGTCGTCCAGGGGCAGGGCGTCGGCGACGCCTTTCAGCCGCACCTCGACCACTCCCTCGCCCGGCTCGTCCAGTTCGAAACGCGCGACGTTCGTGCCCGGCTCGATCCGCATCGGTATCGTGAGCGCGTCCGTTCCGCCGACGCGCACCGCGAGTGAGGCGTCGACCGGCCCGTCGCGCGTCGAGAGAACGTGCGCCACGACCTTCAGGCGTCCCGCCTCCGCGCGGCCCGCCAGATGTACGATCGCCAGATTCGCGTCTCGCGCCGGCACGACCAGTTGCGGCAGAGGAGTGGAGCGGGGCCGATCCGTCACGACCAGATCGAATCCGGCGGCCGGGGCGGGAGGCGCCGGCAGATGCGACGGCCCGGTCCCGCCCGGCGGCAGAAACGTCACCTCGGCGCGCGGCCATGAGGCGCGGAGGCGCTCGAGCATGAGTTCCAGAAGCGGCTTTCCGTCGCGACGGGCCGCCGTGGACGCGTTGCGATAGACCGCGACCCTCAAAGGCGCCTCGCGCACGAGGAGTCTCTCCGGCGCGGCCGCCGCCGCGACCAGCGTGCCGACCGCCGCGATCTGCAGGAGAAGCGCCCACGAAAAAAGTCGCCTGCGTGTGGACCGCGGCGGTGAGAAACGCTCCAGCAGCCGCCGCCATAGGATCAGGGACGGCACCTCCGCGCGGAGCCGCCTGTGCGTCAGATAGTTGAGCAGCACGAGCAGCGGCACGAACGCCAGCAGCGACCAGAAGTGTTGAGGGGCGGCGAATCTCATGAGCCGCGTTCCTCCTCAGGAAGCATCACGAACACCGTGTCGGGACGGACCCGAAGAGCGGCGTCGGCGACGGCGTCCGGCGTGACCGCGCGCAGCGAGCGGAGGAGTCCGTCGAGGTCCGTCGCGCGGTCGTGCAGGGCCGAGAACATGGCCATGTGCGCGTGGAACGCCCGCGAGTCGGCCTGCGCGCGAAGTTGGTGCAGCAGGAAGCGTCGCACCTCCTCGAACTCCTTTCGTCCGAACCGCCCCGCTTGTACCTCTTCCCACTCGCCCAGCGCCACCTCGGCCGTGCGCTCGACGTCGCGCGCGCGCACGCCGGCGAAGACCTCCACGGCGCCCTTGGTGCGTACGAGAACCGAATGCGCGTCGTAGGCCAGGCCGAGACGGCCGCGTACGTTCCGGAACAGCCGCGAGGTGGGCAGGCCGCCGTACATCGCGTTGGCCACGGCCAGCGGAATCGAGGCCGCGTCGGCGCTGCACACTTTTCCGCGAAGCCCGATCCACAGATGCGCGTCCTGCACGGCGAAACGCTCCGAGACGCGTTTGAGTCGCCTGCGCGCGGGACGACAGACGTGCGTCAGCGGCAGGTCCGCGCCGTCCCTCTTCGTCTCCAGCAGCGGACGCAGCGCCTCGCGCAGGGCGTCCTCGTCGAGGGAGCCGTGTGAGAAGACGCACAACGGCCGCCGCTCGATCACGTCGCGCCAGAACGCCACCGTTCCGCGGTTGGTGAGCGCGCGACAGGCGTCCGGATCGCCGTACTCGAAGAGCCGATGGCGCTCCCGCGGCATGAACCGCCGGAGAAATCTGCCGTGCGAATAAGAGGTGCGGGCGTTGACCAGCGCCTCCAACTGCAGGGCCAGCACCCGCTTTTCGTGCTCGAAGACCGCGGACGGAAAAAGACCTTTTTCGAGGCGCGGCTCGGTCAGGATCTCCAGCAGCAGTTGGAGTGCGCCGCGGACGACCGAGATTCCGCCCGGAATGCGTCCGGGACGCGGATACTGAACCGTCGCCGTCAGCAGCAGCGAGTCGCCCATCTTCTGCGAGTCCAGTCGGTACGCGGCGCCGTAGAGGTTCTCGGCCGCGCGGGACAGACTCACCATGTCGGGATGCCGCGCCGTGCCGCGTCGCAGGAGGTTGCTCAGCAGCGCCGCGGCGGCCGCCGTCCGCCGCCGCAGCGGCAGCAGAAAAGACAGACGCAGATAATCGGTGTGAAACTGACGCGACACCACGGCGCGTACGAACGTCGCGCGTCGCGCCGGACTCGTTTTTTTTCCGCTCATCGTTTCTCCTCCGACGCTCCGGCGCCGCACGCGACCGCGCGACGCAGCAGCCAGCACAGCGCGAAAGTCACCGCGAGGTCGATCACGAACGCCCCGCGCGAGAGATGACGAAAGCGAAACGCGAAAGTGAGGACCGCGACCGACACCAGCGACGCCGTAAGGACGTCTCCCGCGAGTCGAAGCGCGCCGGGGCGACTGCCGCGGTAGCGACCCGCCAACAGGAACGCGGCGAGTTTGGAGGCCACGTGAACGGGAAGCGCGCGGGCGATGGCCGCGGAGAACGCCGGCTCGATATCGACGCCGAAACGCAGGACGTTGGCGGCGATGAAGGCGACCGCGAAAGCGGCGGCGTCCAGCGTCACCAGAAGCGTGGGACGCCAGTGAGTGGTGAGCGCGTGTAAGAGGCCGCCGCCGGTGAGCGTCTCATGCGGCGATCGGGGCCGATGCAGTCGCGCGATGGGCACGGCCGCCGCTCCGGCGAGCACGCAGACCGTCGCGAACGCGCCCAGCAGCAGTACGGGTCTGTCGGCGAGCAGAGCGCCGCAGGCGCCCGTCAGTGCGGCGAACGCCCAGAAGACGAGCGCCACGCCCTGCGGCGGCAGTCCCGCCGCGGAGAGGCGGTGCGCTATGTGGTCGCGACCGCCGCGGACCGGCGAAGCGCCGCGTCCGGCGCGTGTCGTGCCGACGAAGAGAACCTCGTACAGCGGCACCGCCAGAAACAAAAGCGGCACCAGCAGCGACACGAGCAGCGACGACGCCTGCCGCCACGTGGCCCACACCGCGAGGGCGCCCGCCGCGAGTCCCAACGAGAGCGCGCCGCTGTCGCCGAGAAAGACGCGCGCGGGCGGAAAGTTCAGCGGCAGAACGCCTGCGGCGGCGCCCGCCGTCGCCGCCGCCGCCGTCGCGCATCCACCCGCGCCGGCCGTCGACGCCGCGTAGGCGATCCAGCCGCAAAGAATCGCGACGACGCCGGCCGCCACGCCGTCCATGTTGTCGATCAGGTTCACGGCGTTGGACGTGGACGAAAACCACAGAAGCGACAGAGGCACGCCGAGCAGCGGAAAGTAGACGTCCACGTATATGCCTCCGACCACCAGCAGCGCGCCGGCGGCCACCTGCGCCACGATCTTCGCGGCGGGAGGCAGAGGTCGCAGATCGTCCCGAAAGCCGACCAGCGCCACGAACACGAACGCGCCCAGAAACACCAGGCTCCTCTGCGACAGCGGCGCGAACAGCAACACGCCCGCCAGAACGCCGACGACCACGGCCGGACCGCCCGCCAGCGCCACCGCCCGCGAACCCCAGCGATCGAAACGCACCGTGCTGGTCAGGCCCAGACGTTCGAACAGCGGTCGCAGAAGAAGCGCGACGCCCGCGCTCGCCCCGTACGCGCAGAGAAACGGCAGCAGCGTCCTCAATCCGGTCTCCTTCGCGCTCGATTCCTCAATACTATATCATTTTACCCGTCAGTCGCCGATACGTACGCGCGTGCGCTTCGGCCACGATCTCCGGCGAGCAGGTCGCGGCCAGCCGCGCCGCCGCGGCCCCGGTCGACGCCCGCAGAGCGTCAAGCGTCTCGAAAGCCGCGTCGAGGGCGGCGGCGAGCATGCGTTCGTCGCGCGCCAGTATCACTCCGTCCAGTCTCTCCAGCGGCGGTCCCGAGTCGTCGGCGCCCAGTACGTCCAGCACTCCCGCGGCCGACGTCGTAACGACGGGCACTCCCGCCAGAAGAGCCTCGGCCGCGCTCAACGAAAATCCTTCCGTTCGACTCGACAGCGCTGTTACGTCCGTCGCGGCGTAGAAGGCGGCCGTCTCGGAAAGCCAGCCCGTCATAAACAGACGATCCGCCACGCCCGCGCGCGAGGCCGCCCGCTCCGCCTCCTTTCGTCGCGGTCCGTCGCCGGCCAGGAGCAGCGCGGCGTCGCGCGGCGCGCCGCGCGCGAACGCCTCCACCAGAAGCGGAAGATTCTTCACACGCGCCATTCGACCCAGCCAGCCGACCACCGGCGCGTTCTCCGGCAGCCCGAGTTTGCGTCGCGCCTCCGCCCGCGACATCGTTCGCGGCGGTGCCGTGACCGCCGGCGGCACGATCGCAAAGCGACGCGGAAGACCGACTCTGCGGCGGATCGTATGGAGAAGGGAGCGCGAGACGAACACGGCCGCGGTCGTGCGCGCGCGCACGCGTCTCTGCAGCGTCGCGAACAGCGCCGAACGCGCCGCGCCGAAGTGGCCCGTGTGTATGTCGCCGTGATAGGTGTGCACGGTCACACGAACGCCGGCCGACTCGGCGGCCAGTAGTCCGACGAGTCCCGCTTTGGCCATGTGCGTGTGGATGATGTGCGGACGAAACTCCCGGGCCGCCGCGACGACGGCGGCCGTCGCGGCGGCGTCGCGGAACGGATGCGGAGCGCGACGCAGCGACGGTATCCGCACCCTGCGGAACGGCGCGTCGCGGAAAGCGTCCGCCAGTTCCGTCTCGTGCGGCTCGACGGAGCCGTGGACGAGCAGCGTCTCGCACGGCAGCAGCGGCAGCGTTGCGGCGAGATGGCGCGCGACGCCGCCGGTGTTGAGCCGCGTCGCCAGATGCATCACGCGAAGCATCGTAGCGCTCCCGTCTGCGCGGCGAGAATGAGCCATGCGACAGGCGCCGCTAATAGAAAACAGTCGCAGAAGTCGAATACGCCGCCGGAGCCGGGTACCACGCGACCGGAGTCCTTGACACCGGCGTAACGCTTTACGAGAGACTCCGCCAGGTCGCCGGCCTGCGCGAGCGGGCCGATCGCGACGCCGAACAAAAGCGGTCGCCACCAGTTGAAGCCGTCTATTCCGAAAAGGAGCCACGCGGCGTAGGAGACGCACACGCCGCCGGCGAAGCCCAGCAGCGAGCCTTCCACCGTCTTGTTGGGACTGACCGCGCTGAAGGGTCTGCGTCCGAGAGCCGAGCCGAGAAGGTAGGCGAGGATGTCGTTCGCCTTGACCACGAATATGAACAGCAGCGGCCAGCCGACGTAGTAGCCCGCCGCTCCGGCGGCGGGCGGCAGACGTCCGAGAAGGGAGAAGTAAGCGAGCGTCAGACCGGGATAGACGGCGGCGATGAGCGTGAAGGCGACGTCGGCGGCGGATTTCGGTCCGGGGCGGGAGAGTTGAACCGCCACGGCGCCGATGAGCACGACGAGCACGAGCGGCGCCGCCGCCCGCTCCAGAAGGGCCAGCGAGCCGAACACCGGCACGGTCAGGGCGAGCGGCGCGAGCGCGCCGACGACCGCCAGGGACGCACAGGGAGCGTGACCGGCCCCGCGCAGCATCCGTACCATCTCCCACGAGGAGCCGGCGGCGAGCGCGACCAGCAGCAGGTGAAGCGCCCAGCCGTCGGTGACCTTCCAGTCGAGGGCGAGCACGGCGAATATGAGGCCCGCGCAGGCGAAGCCGCTGGCGACCTTTACCGCCGAGACACGGCCCATGTTCAGTCTCCCAGTGCGCCGAAGCGACGACGGCGGCGCGAGAACTCCGACATCGCCGCGTCGAAGTGGACGTGCGAGAAGTCCGGCCACAGGACCGGCAGAAACACGAGTTCCGCGTAGGCCGCCTGCCACAACATGAAGTTGGAGACGCGTCTCTCGCCGGCGGTGCGGATGAGCAGGTCGAGATCCGGCGCGTCCGGCGCGTACAGGTGTCGCTCCAGTGAGTTTTCGTCGAGCGCGTCGGCGCCGCCGACGCGACACGCGGCGCGCGCGGCGTCGACGATCTCGGCGCGACCGCCGTAGTTGACCGCAAGATACACGTTCACGACCCCGCATCCCGCGCTCGCCGCCTCCAGACGTCGAATCGACTCCCTGAGAGCGGCCGGCAGCGCCGTCAGCCTGCCGATCGCGTGGAAGCGGACGCCCAACTCCAGCACGCGCGCGCGCTGCAGCGACAGGTTCTTCGACAGAAGGTCCATCAGAAACGAGACCTCCTCCGCGGGCCGTCGCCAGTTCTCGGTCGAGAAGGCGAACAGGAAGAGATGCTCCACACCGTGACAGATGGCGGCCTCCACGGCGCGGAACAGCGCCCTGCTTCCCTGGCGGTGCCCTTCCGTCCGGGGAAGGCCGCGCAGGTCGGCCCAGCGACCGTTGCCGTCCATCACTATTCCAACCACGCGCGCGCGCGACATCCCATCACGCCCCATCATCGGCATTCCACCACCTGCTCCCGTCGCTCCCCCACAGAGACCAGTGCGACGGGAACGTCCAGACTCTCCTCGATGAACGCGAGATACCGCCGCGCGGCGTCGGGCAGGTCCGAAGGCCGACGCGCGCGGCCGAGATCGGAACTCCAGCCCGGCAGGTCTTCGTAGATCGGCTCCGCTTCGCCGAGCAGGTCCGCCCGCGTGGGAAACTCGTCGGTGGTCGTCCGTCCGATGCGGTACGCCGTGGCGACGGGTATCTTCGAGAGGCCGGAGAGCACGTCGAGTTTGGTGACCACCAGCGCGTCCGGTCGCTCGACGGCGACGGCGTATCTCAACGCGACCAGGTCGAGCCAGCCGCAGCGGCGCGGACGCGAGGTCGTCGCGCCGTACTCGCCGCCGCGCTCGCGAAGTCTGCGTCCCGCCGGGTTCTCCTGCTCGGTCGGAAACGGACCGGCGCCGACCCTGGTGGTGTAGCACTTCGAAACGCCCCAGATGCGGTCGAATCGCCGAACGTAGACGCCGCAGCCGGCCGGTATGCCGAGCACGCCGGGATGCGAAGAGGTGACGTGAGGATATGTGCCGAAGTCGGTGTCGAGAAGCGCGCCCTGGGCGCCTTCAAAAAGAACGCGTCCGCCCGCCTCCAGAGTCTCGCGAATCATTCGCGCGCCGTCGGCCAGATGCGGACGCAGCGCCTCCGCCACTTTCCGACACCAGACGAGATGCGCGTCGTGGTCCGGCGCCTCCACTCCGTAAAGCGCGCAGAGCGCGCTGCTCTCCGCCAGAGACGCGGCCAGCCGCGTCTCCAGGCGCTTCTCGTCGTAGAGGTCGATCGTCCGCAGACCGATGCGCGAGGCGCGATCGGCGTAGCACGGACCTATTCCGCGACGCGTGGTGCCGACGCCGGCGGCGGCGTCCCGCGCGCCGTCGAGCG
>CAYPNR010000020.1:0-23619 GCA_964412125.1 uncultured Planctomycetota bacterium
CGTCGACCGCGTCGCTCGTCGGCGGAACGTGCCGCCTCACCGTTCTGAGCGACGGTCGCCTGAGCGCGGGCCTGAGTCCCTACTGGCCGCGTTTCTGCGCCGCGACGCCGGAGCGGATCTCCCTGGCGGCGGAGGCCGCAGGCAATGTGCGGCTGGAGTTGAGACGCGGCGACGCGCGCGACGGAGCCTCATCCGGAAAGAGCCCCGCGCGGTAGAAAGCCCTTCCGTCCGGAACCCCCGCCCGCGCCTTCCACGCGGGAAGGCCGCCCTGCCCCACGCGGTCCGCCGGAAAGCCGTTCCGGAGTGAGAAGTTGCTGAATGTTCTGGTAAGAGCCGCCGCTCACCTCGGCTATTCTGCGCGAGAGACCGATTCTGAGCGCGCCGGTGGAGGCGTCCAGCACGAAGACGTGAATTCCGTCTCTTCCCATTCTCTCCGCGAGGCTCAAGACTTCGCCTTTCACGTCGCGCCCCTTCAGGGGAACGTTGGCGCAGCCGTCGGAGACGAGCGTGAGAACCGGAATGGTGTTTCTGTCCTTGAGCATCTCCTGCCTGAGCAGGCGGTAGGCGCAGAGCAGTCCCGCCGCCAGCGGCGTTCTGCCGCCGGTCGGCACCTGCGCCAGGCGGCGCCTCGCCAGCGTCGTGCTGGCCGAAAGCGGAAGCAACACGCTCGCGCCGTCGCCGCGGAAGGTCACGAAAGCGACCTTGTCGCGTTTCTGATACGCGTCTTTGAGAAGCGAGAAGCAGACGCCTTTTGCGAACTCCATTCGTCGTCGCGCGCCCATCGAGCCGGACGCGTCCACGAGAATGACCATGGCGGTCTTCCTTCGCTTCTGTCGAATCTTTTGTCGAACGTCCTCCATGTCGGGCCGCGGATCGCCTTTCCGCAGCACGGCTGCGCGCAACGTCGCGTCGAGAGCGACGTCCGTGGTCGGCTCCGTCGGCGTCCTGAATCGAACGTACCTGCCGGAGTGGTAAGCGAGAGTCTCGGCGCGTCTGCCGTAGCCGGTGCGCGGCCGCCTGTCCGGCCTGATGCGGAGTTCCGGCGTCCCGGCCTCGCCCACGGGAAACACACGCTCCTCCTCCGACGTTCCGTCGCGCGCGCGCGTGTCCGGCGGCGCGCGCCCGCGCCCGCGCGGCTCGGAATCATCCTCCTCGTCCCGCCGCTCCTGCTGTTCCGCGGACCGCACCACCTGCTCGATCTTCTGCGTCACAGGCTCGGGAGGCTCGAAAACGTCGTCCTTCATTCTGTGCGGAAGTACGAGTTGCGCCGCCTCCATCACGTCCTCGCGACCGACCTGTCTCCTGCCGCCGAACGCCGCCATCGTCCTCGCGCAACGCGCGATCAGTATGTCCGCCCTGTGGCCCTCGACGTCGGCGTTCCTGCAGATCTCCGAAACGAAACGCAGAATCTCCGTGGGAACGTCCACTTCGTCGACCGTCCGACGCGCGGCTTCTATGCGGTCCCTCAATTCCTTTTGTTCGCCCGCGCACCCGGCGGCGAACGTCGTCGGGTCGCGTTCGAACTCCTCCACCACCTCGACCACGCGCATCCTCTCCTCCACCGAGTCGAGCGTCTCCACGTCGACCTGCAGTCCTATCCTGTCGAGTATCTGCGGACGCAGGTCGCCTTCCTGCGGGTTCATCGTGCCGATCAGGATGAAACGCGCGGGATGCGAAAAAGAAACGCCCTCGCGCTCGATCACGTTCACGCCCATGGCGGCCGCGTCGAGAAGCACGTCCACAAGATGATCGTCCAGAAGGTTGATCTCGTCGATGTAAAGAAAGCCTCGATTCGCCGCGGCCAGCAGCCCGGGCTGCAGCGCGCGAACGCCTTCCTTGAGCACCCTCTCGATGTCGATGGTGCCGATGAGACGATCCTCCGTCGCGCCGAGCGGCAGTTCCACGACGCGGGTCTTGCGGCTGTGGAACGGGAGTTTCTCTCCGCTCTCGTAACGCCTGTTGCACTCGTCGCACTGGAGCGACGGATCGGTGGGATGGCAGTTGAACGGACAGTCTTCGACCACGTCTATCTCCGGCAGGACGTCCGCGAGAGCGCGAACCGCGGTGGACTTGGCGGTGCCGCGTTCGCCGCGCACCAGTACGCCGCGAAGATCGGGATTTATGGCGTTGAGGATCAACGCCTTCTTGAGTCTCTCCTGTCCGACTATGGCCGAAAACGGCAGAACGGTTCTCTCGATATGATGCGTCATTCGTCGCGACCTCCAAGCAAGGAGCGGTGCGCCTCGGCTATGGCGTCCTTCCAGACCTCCACCTGGTCGAAGCCCAGAATGTCGACGGCGCCACCTTGAAAATCTCCGCCGGTCTCTCCCATCGCCTCCTCAAGCCAGCCTTCTATCTCCATGTAGACCCCTTCCAGTTTCTCCAGCAGGTCGGGATCGGCGTTCCACAAGCCGCGCTGATTGGCCTCCAGGAGCCTGCGTACCATCTCCTCGAGCGCCCAGGGATTGTTCTCCTCGAACCACTCGCGCATCTCTTCGTCCAGCGCGAATCGCTGCGCCGCCTCGTCGAAGATCCAGTCGTCCACCTCCTGCGTCGACGCTTCCCATCCGAAAAGGCGACCGAAACGCTTGGCGAACTCCGCGGCGCCGCGGTAGCCGTGCCGCTTCATGCCCTCTATGTACTGCGGATTCAGAAGTCTCGTCCGTACCACACGACGAACCTCTTCCGAAAGCGTCCGCAACTTCGGCGCCAGCGGCTGACGTGTGTCGCCGTAGTAGGCCGTTACGTCCTTGCCGGAGGCGACGCGCGCCGCCGCCGTCATTCCGCCGTGCGTGCCGAAATAGCAGCAGCAGCCGAACAGGTCGTGCTCGTCGCTCACCACCTTGTTGTAGGTCACCTCCACCGTCTTCAGACTCGACGACAACTGCTCGTACGCCCTCTTGCCGAAGACGCCCTTGCCGTAAGCGTAGCCGTTGTGGTGCACGAATATCGCCGCGAGATCCTCGGCCGTCTTCCACGCGGAAGCGTACACCGCGATGTTCACGCCAGAACCGTATGTGCCCGGCCTGGCGGAGAATATCCTGAGAGCGGCGTCGCGGAAGCGCTCGCCGTCCACGTCGGCTTCGTCCTTCACTCCGCCCATCTTCTCGATCGTGTGTTTGCGCGGAAAGTTGGAGTCGAGCGGCTCGTCCAGCGCGGCGATCGTCTGTATCACCTCGTCCACGAACTCCATACAGTTTCTGAAGTTGTCCCGCGTGATCGCCGAGACGCGTATGGTGACGTCGATTCTCGGCCGGCCGAGTTCGTCGAGCGGAACGACGTCGAATCCCTCCAGTCTGCCGTTGTCCATCCATCTCGGACGCGCCCCGAGAAGATGCATGATCTGCGCCATCATCTCGCCGTCCGACCACATGATGTCGGAAGCCATCCAGTAGACGGCGATGTTCTCCGGAAAGCGTCCGTCGTGCTCGCTTCGGTAGCGCTCGACCACCGCCTCCGCCAGACGCACGCCCACCTTCCAGGCCGCCTTCGTCGGCACGCGATACGGGTCCAGCGAGTAGAAGTTCCGTCCCGTCGGCAGTACGTCGTCTCTTCCGCGCGCTATCAGGCCCGAAGGGCCGGGCGGTATGTAGCGTCCGTCGAAACCCGACAGGAGCGCCTCCACCTCCTTCGACGAATCTATCCTCGCGGATATGTCCAGAACGCGTCTTTTGATCTCGGAGAGCGTCGCAAGCGAGCGCCCGTCCCACTCCTTCCCGTCCAGCACGCGGTCGAGCGCCTCCTCGATCGGCGTCTCCGGACTCCTCATGAACTCATCGACCAGCGCCAGCGAGATCCTGTCGCATTTCTCTATCAGCACTCCGTACGGCAGTTCCATATCCGGCGCCGTCCCGCCTTCGTTCTCGAGCGCCTCCGTCAGGTCGAAGCCCATGATTCCGGCGACGACGCCGCGCAGCGACGCCTCGCCCGGCTGTTCGCAGCGAAGCATGGAGAAGACGAAATGCGCCTTTCTTTCGCCTCGCGGCACCTCGCCCAGTATGTGCAGTCCGTCCTGCACACGCGTGTTGCGCAGCAGGCTGAGCGCCTCGTGCGTCCTGCGTACTGTCTCCTCGAACGGCGCTTCGCCGTCTGTGTCCACGTCCGCGTCGAGATGGGCGGCCTTTATCGCGTCCTTTATCAGATGCTCGAGCGCGTGCGCGCGCGCGCCGTCCGATATCTTCGCCTGCTCGTACTCCGCCAGAAGACGATCGAGTTCCTCGAGCGCCTCGTACAGTCCGCCCAACTTCATCACCGTCTGCATGTGGTCCACCAGCACGGCGTACGACCGACGCTTCGCGACGATTCCCTCCGGCGGGTTGTCGGAGTTGTAAATGTACAGATGCGGAACGGTTCCGATAGCGGCGTCGGGAGAGCACGCCGCGGAGAGTCCCGTGCCCTTGCCGGGCAGGAACTCGAGGTTGCCGTGCGTGCCGACATGCACGACGACCTGCGCGCCGAACTCCTCCTCGAGGTAACGATAGGTCGCGAAGTACTGATGCGGCGGCGGAATGTCGGGATCGTGAAGTATGCGGCATACCTGACCGTCGCAACGCGCGCCCGCGCAGCCCCTCTTCGGCTGGGCGCAGACGACCACGTTTCCGTAGCGGAGACCGGTGATCACTATCCTGCCGTCGTAGAGCATGGCGGGCGGCACGCCGTTCATTTCCCGGCCGGGCGGCTCGCCCCACACCTTAATCACTCTCTCCCGCAGCCGCTCGTCCTGACGGTCGAACCACTTCCTGTACTCGTCCTCGGAGAGCATGGCCAGCGCGCCGCCCTTAGCGACGATCTCCTCGACGGTCGTCCAGCGAAACTCGGAGACCGCCTTGCGCTCCATTATCGCCCCGGCGATCTCTTTGCCGGTCTCCGGCGCGTCGTCCAGGACGTAGCCGCGCTCCCGCATCCGCTTCAGTATCCTCGCGAGACTCTCGAACGTGTCGAGACCCGCTCCGCCGCCGACGCTCATCTCCGCGCCCGCGCACGGGTTGTTGTGCAGAAAGAAAGCGACCTTGCGCTTCTGCGGCGGCGTCGCGCGAAGCCTGACCCACGCCAGAATGCGTCCGACGATGCGCTCGACGCGCTCGGCTATGGGAACGCGCCTCGGCGCGTCTTCGAGACCGGGCGCCTCCTCCGCGGCGGCCGCGATCAAAGGCTCGATCACGCCTTCGAACTCCGGCATCGCCATCGTCCAGCCGACGTCTCCGCCCAGGCCCTGCTCGTCGCGCTCCCACTCCTCGATCGTCTTGCGATAGGAGTAGACCGGCGAGAGCACCGGCACTCCGAGCCGCCTGAACAGTCGCGTTCCTTCCAGGCCCGCGCCGTCCTGAACGGGCGCGCGCGCGCCTATCGGAAACGGCATCAACTTCAGAAGCAGTTGAACGCGACTCCCGCCGGAAGAGTCGATGAAAAACCGTTGCACGGCCCACGCCGCGCCTTTCGAGCCGACCGTCTCGTCCGGCGAAGAACTGCTGAAGACCGCTATCACGCCCAAGCCGCGCGCCTCCAGCGACGCGATCAGCGCCGCTTCCGTGTCGCAGTTGGAGTTCACCCAGTTGAACCGCGAGAAAAGTATCCCCACAAGCGGTCGCGACGAATACCCGCGCCAGCGTAGATACTCCTCCACGTCCGTGAACACCTCCCGCGCGTCGGGATGGTATATTCCGTCCCACGGCAACCGCCGCGGAGGAGCGTAGTCGACTTTCAGGCCGCAGACGTCGGCCGCCAGGTATCTCAGCAGGTTCTCGAAATTGTCGACGCCGCCGTCGGTGACGTACCGCTGGGCCGCGCGTACCTTCTCCGCGGCAACCGTCGAAAGAGCGAGATACGAAGGATCGTAGCCGAACGAAACGGTGGGAACGCCTTCCGAGATCACCT
Organism: uncultured Planctomycetota bacterium; assembly: GCA_964412125.1. Classification (GTDB taxonomy): domain Bacteria; phylum Planctomycetota; class SKW154; order SKW154; family SKW154; genus CAYPNR01. The sequence continues at coordinate 5,875 of CAYPNR010000020.1, forward strand.
TCAACTCCGTCTCGAACCTCTTCCAGAACTCTTCGCTGGAGCGAAAGAGAATCACGGCGTCGCAGTCCGCCAGCGTCCTGACGAACTCCTCCGCGACGGCTTCGTCCTTCTCCAGACGCTTCGACGAGACGCTCAGAAGTTCGACGAAGTCGAGTCGCTTCGCCGCCTCCACCAGCGCGGTGAGATGTCCGGACCACATTATCGCGCCGATCTTCACTCTCCTCATCGTCCGTCGCCTCCGAGTCCGGTCTCGAACAACAAAAAGTTCCTGCCTTTGTGGCGTATCATCTCGCCGTCCACGCCGTAGACCTCACGCATGTTCTTCTCGGACAGCACCTCGGAAGGCTCGCCCAGTCCGGCGACCGAGCCGTTTCTCATCAGGAGCACCCTGTCGGAAAGCGCCAGCGCCTGATTCGGCTCGTGAAGACTCATCAGAGTCGTGATGCGGCGCTCCTTCGTGAGCGCCCTTATACGCCCCAGCACCAGCAGTCGGTTCTTCACGTCCAGATGCGCGGTCGGCTCGTCGAGAATCAATATCTTCGGCTGCTGCGCAATGGCGCGGGCGAGCAGCACCAGTCGCGACTCGCCTCCGCTCAGCCGCGTGTACGGACGTCCGGCGAGTCCGTCTATTCCGACCGTCTTCATCGCCTCCTCGGCGATCGAGCGATCGCCGCGCGACGGCAGCGAAAGCGAGCCGATGTGCGCCGTCCTGCCCATCAGCACCATCTCGCCGACGCTGTACGGAAAGGAAGGCGTGTGGTTCTGCGGCACGTAGGCGACCGTCCGGGCCAGTTCCGCCCTGCCGTAGGAGGTCAGCGGCCGTCCGTCCAGCAGCACCCTGCCCTTCCGCGGGGCCAGCAGGCCCAGCAGACAGCGGATGAGCGTCGTCTTGCCGCAGCCGTTCGGCCCGACGATGGAGAGTATCTCGCCCTCGTCCGCTTCGAAGTCCACTCCGCGTAGAACTTCGTCTCTTCCGTAACCGAAACGCAGGCCTTCGGCGAGTATCAACTCCAGCCACCTCCCTTGGTCCGCTTCAGCAGCCAGGCGAAAAACGGTATTCCGGCGAGCGTGCTCAGTATTCCCACCGGCAGATCGTACTCGGTCAGGCATCTCGCGCAGTCGTCCACGGACAGGAGAAAAGCGGCGCCGAACGCCGCCGACACCGGCACCAGCAAGCGATGATCGGGGCCGACCAGCATTCTCACGATGTGCGGAATCATAAGCCCTATCCAGCCGACGATGCCGCAGACGGCGACGGCGGTCGCCGCGGCGAGCGTGGACGCTCCCACCACGACGAACTTGTTGGCCTCGACGTTCAGTCCGAGCGACTTCGCCTCTTCGTCGCCCATGGAGACGACGTTGAGCCGCCAGCGCATGAGATACAGAACGAGCACCGCGACCGCGACCAGCGGCAGCGCGACCGAGACTCTGCTCCAGTCGCTCAAGCGGAAACTGCCCATCAGCCAGTAGACTATCGAGCCGAGGCGATGCGGATCGACGAGGAACTGCAAGACGGAGAGGAGAGCGGAGAAGAAAGCGCCCGTTATGACGCCGGAGAGCACCAGCGAGAGCGCCGGCGTTTCGCCTCCGGTTCTCGCCATGCCGTAGGCCATCGCCACCGCGAGAAGGCCGAAGAGGAAGGCGAGCGCGTGAACGGCCGGTCCCGACGGCAGGAAAGCGAGGGCCAGCGCGGCGCCGAACGCGGCGCCGGACGACAGTCCCAACACGAACGGACTGACCAGCGGATTGCGACAGACCGCCTGCAGAGCGACGCCGGAGACCGAAAGCGCGCAGCCGACGCCCATCGCGAGCAGTATTCTCGGCAGTCGCACGTCGAACAGGACGGCCGTCTCCTTCGCGCCGACGTCGCCCGCGTCCACAAACGGCAGAACCTTCGACACGAGCATCCTGACGACGTCCAGCGGCGCGATCCTGTAGCCGCCGAGGAACACGGAGACGCAGAACGCCGCGAGCGGCGACAGCATCAGCAGCAGCACCAGAGCCCTGCGCCGACGTCCTCCCTCGATCACTTTCCGCCTCCGTACACCGCCTCGTAGGAGACTCCGTAACAGTCCTTGAAGAACTCCTCCGCCGTCCTCTCGACGTCCACGTCGGAGAAGCGCTCGGGATGAAGCCATTCGGCGACCATGAGCACCTCCAGAACGATGTCGGGCGCCCACATGCCTTCGATGACGCACTTGCGGACCATCCCCTTGCGAACCGCGGCGATCGTCCGCCACTGCTCGTTGCGTAGGATTTCCTTCGCTCCGTAGCCGGCGCTCCGCCATATCAGAACCGCGTCGGGATCGTAGCCTATTATTCTCTCCATCGAGACGCTCACGTACGGACGTCCGAATCCGGCGGCGGGGTTCCTGCCGCCGGCGATCTCGATTATCTCCTCCGACAGCCCCGCCCCGCCGGTGAGCCGCGTCGGCTCCATCCACAACCAGATCACCTTCGGACGCTCCTCGGCGGGCACCGCCGCCGTTCTCGCGGCGACGGACTCGATCACCTTCTCCATGGCGCGGACGATCCGCGCCGCGGCCGCAGTCCTGTCGAAAATCTCGCCCAGCAGCGTCACCATCCGACAGATTCCTTCGACGCTCTCGCAACGGACGCCGACGGTCGGAATGCCTCTCGCCTCGATCTGGCGCATCAGTGGATTGGCTTCCCTGTCGGCGCTCGTCGAGACCCACGTCACCACCACGTCCGGATCGAGCGCCACCAGCCGCTCCAGATTCACCTCCCAGCCGGAGCCGGGCACAGGCAGGCGTTTCACCTCCGGCGCCATGGCGCAAAGCGCCCTGCTCTGCGCACAGTACCGACTCACGCCCACCACCCGGTCCCATACGCCCAGCGCGTATATCACCTCGCACGCGTCCGTCAGCAGCACCACGGCGCGTCTCACCTCAGCCGGCAAACGCACCTCCCTTCCCAGCATGTCGGTGACGCTCCGCACCGCCGGCCCGCCGGGACCGTTCCGCGCCGCGTCCGGAGAGCAGCGCAGCAGAAGCGGCGCCAGAAAAATCACAAACACCACCGCCGGCCTCACAGATACGCCCGCGCCGGCCATCTCAAACCGCGCCCCCAATCGCTTCGGAATCCGCCACTCAGTCCCCGGTCTTCTTGATGAACACCCGGTGTCCCTCGAAATCTATCCGCTGTATCACTCCTTCTATCTCCTTCCGCCGTCCCATGACGTCGATCAGCACGAGCCGCCCGCCTTCCACGTCCAGTCGGCTCACCGCTTCCATCAAAAGCGACTCCTCTCCCTCCCGCAGAACGTAGGCGTCCGATTCACACATGGATCCGATCCTCCCCAACAACCGCCGCGGAATATCACACCAATCACCCCTTCGTGCTACAACATCCTACAGAATCGCCGCGCGGACGCGCATCGCAAAATCAGAATTTCAGAGACATCTGCATCGAAATCGTCCTCGGCGGAGTCAGCGAGTACTCGAAGAAACGCTCGTCGAGGAGGTTCTCCACCGAGAGGCTCAGCGACGTGTTCTCGTTGTACTTCCATCCCAGACGCAGATCCAAGGAGAAGAACGGCTCGTGGGTCTGCGGCACTCCTTGCGCCCTGTCGCTGTTGTCGTCCCTGGTGTACATCTTGCCGAAAAATCTGCCGGCGAGCGAGGCGGTGAACCGCCGCCAGCGCCACTCCACTCCGAAGTTGTACATGTATCTCGGCACGTAGGTGACGCGCTTGCCCTCCGTCGCGGGCTTGGCCGGATTGTCGGTTATACGCGAATACGTGTCGGTGAAGTTGAACCACACCCTGAACATTCCGCACACGCGCTGGTCCAGTTCCAGTTCGTAACCCTCGTTACGCGCCCTGCCGGCGTTCGTCCTCTGAAGCGTGGTGGCGTTCACGGTCTCGTAGTAGACCAGGCCCTCTATGCTGAATCTGAAGTAGGCCAGAGAGACGAAGGTCTCGCCGAGCCACGGCAGCAGCGACTTCGTCCGCTGTCGAAGACCGATCTCACCGCCGAGCGCCTTTTCCGCTTTCAGGTCGGGATTGCCCTGGTAGGTCTTGCCCCATGAACTCCAGGTGCGGTAGAGTTCGTAGACCGACGGCGCGCGGAACGCGCGTCCGTAGGAGCCGTAGAGACGCAGGCCCGACAGGGCCCGCGAAGCGCTTCCGAAGGACTCCGGAATCTTCCACAAAAAGCCCAACTTGGGCGAGACGCAGTCGGCGTCGCGGGTGGGATATTCCGTGAAGCCAGCCGCCTGGTCGTATCCTTCGCCTTCGTAGGTCCGCCACCAGTCGTAACGGACGGCCGGAACGACGGCGAGCCACTCTTTCAGGAGAAACTCGCCCTGCGTGTAGACGCCGTACAGGTTCGCTTTTCCCTGCATTTCGCGGACGACGCCCGTGTCCGAGCCTGAGTAGAGCCAGTTGGCGAGAGTGGTGGTGATGGAGTGAGCGCGACTGTGGTCCCATGCCGCGCCGAAGATCACCCTGTGCGTGTCGAACTTCCACGCGAACTGCGCGCCGGTCTCGACCGCCGTCGACGGCGTGGTGTTGAACTGACCCTCTCCGGTTCCGTCCATCTTGGATGTGGAACTGCTCGGCGAAAACCAGTAGTCCTTGACCGTATCCACCAGTCCGCACCAGACCTTGATATCGCCCCACCCGGCGACGCGATGCCTGAAACCCGCAAGATACAGTCCCTGCCACTTTCCGCCGGGGCCCTTCAGGAAGTCGCCTTCCCTCAACGTGATCTCCTTGTCCACTCCGCCGTCGTTGAAGGTCACCTTGTTGCTCGCGGAAGAATCGCCGCTGTAGATGAGATCGCCCGAGGCGTCTCTCAGGAAGGTGTTCTTGTCGTTGGAGTAGTCGTATTTGTAGCGGCTCAGGACCGCGTCGAGCGTGACGCGCGTCCGCTCCGAAGGCGTCCAGAGCACGCGGACCGAGAACGCGTCGTCGTGCCAATCGTTGAAGCCGCCCTTGTAGCCGAGGATGTAGTACGTTTTCGTGCCGGTCCTGTCCAGCGTGCGACGCCAGCCGCTCACCGGCGTGCCGCTGGTGCCGTCGCGCGCGCTCTTGACGAGATAGTCGGTCTCGTAGCCCTCGCTCGTCTTCACCTTGTAGCCGACCCTGACCGCGAGACGCCGTCCGACCAGCCACCTGCTGTACCCCAAATAGAATATCGAGGTGCTCATGTCGCCGTAGGCGACCTCCGCTTTCAAAGACGGCTCCGACGGTATCGACTCCGGCACCACCTTCACCACGCCGCCCATGGCGTGTCCGCCGTAAAGCGCGGAAAACGGACCCTTCACCACCTCTATCCGCTCTATCTCGTACGGCACGAGCATGTCCAGATACGAAACGCCGGTGTAGCCGCTGTGTATGGGAATCTCGTCGAACAGACAGAGAGTGCGCTCGCGTCCCTTGAAGCCGCGCATCTGCACGCCGGACAGAGTGTCCATGAAGCCCTTGGTGCGACGCCGATACAGTCCCGGTACGTATCGAAGCATGTCGTCCACCGTCCTGAAGCCCAGCATCTCCGCGTCACGCCGACTCACCACGACGCCGGAGACCGGCAGATCGTCCAGCGAAACCGGCGTTCTCGTTCCCGCGGTCACCTCCACCGGTTTCAGTCGCTCCACCCTCTCTTCCTTCCCCTTTTTCGCCTCCTTCTCCTTCTTCTCTCCCGCGTCCTTCGGCGCCGCCTCCTGAGCGGAGGCGGAGAGACCGAAGCCGACGGAGACCAGCAGAGCGAGCGCACACGCGATGCACCTGTACACGCCGAGGTCCTCCAAAACGGCCCATTCGTCACACTATTTTGCCGATTGTGTTAACAGGTCAACAAAAAATGCGGATTTCGCGCCCGTCCGCCGCAGCAGGACCCGCCCAAGGCGTCGCCGCGGCCGGAGCCGCAGGCGGAGAAGCCGGTTCCGGACGCGACGGCCGGGCCGCGGGCGGCTGCGTGGAAGGAAAATTCAGTTGTAAGGGCAAGGAGGAGAGGGATAAAATATCTCGTCCGTCGAGTTTGGGGGGAGTTGAGATGAAACGGAATGGAGTGTGGCTGATGCGTTGGACGACGGTGCTGCTGCTCTGCGGCGCGGCCGCGGCGCTGGTGGTGGCGCAGGAGAAACCCGAGCCGCCGAAGCCTCTGAAAGCGGATCCGTACAAACTGGCCGAAGGCGGACTCGCGACGGTCTACGTCCGCGACTGCGCGGCGCTGCGCGCGGCGTGGCGGGAGTCGTTTCTCGCGAAGTTGCTGGCGGAGAAGGAACTTCAACCGTTTCTGAAGAGCATGCGCGACAAGGGCGGCGTGTGGCCGTACAAGTTTCTCGACGAGATGGCGAAGATGCACACCAAATGTGAACTGAAAGATCTTCTGAAGGCGTTCAACGGCGCGTTGATGTTCAACCTGCGCGACGTGGACGTCGAGGCGGCGCAGCGCGGCCGACCGACGATGGGCGACGTGGTGAAGATGCTGTTCGCGCTGCAGACCGGCGCCGCGAAGGAGACGTGGGACAAGTTCCTGGGAGCGTTGTGCGACGCGATAAGGGAAAGCACGGGGCCGCGTGGTCCCGCCAAGAGCGTACAGACGCACAAGGGCGTCAAGGTGCACGGCTTCGGCAACGAAGAGGCGACGTTCTTCGGCGCGTTCCTGGCGGACACCTGGCTGCTGACGCTGGACCTGGACACGATGAGAAAGGCGATCGGACGAGCGCAGGCCGGCGGCGGGACGGCCTCGTTCCTCGACGGGGCGGAAGTGAAGTCGCTTTTGGCGGCGGCCGGCTTCGGCGGAAAAGAGCATCTGGTGATGCTGATCTCCTTGAAGAACCTGCTCGACCTTTTCACGAGCGAGATGGGCGATACCGAGAAGAAACAGGCGGAGGTGTTTCTGAAACGAATGCCGAAGACCGTCGGTTTCGTGATGGGACCGGCGGAAAACGGCATGTATCGCGAGGTGCTGGTGTCGCAGTTCGACGAGAAGGGATTCGAAGAGATAAGGAGCGCGGCGGGCAAGGTCACCGCGCCCAAAGGACTTCTGTCCAGGAGCGACGACATCTACATCTTCGGTCTCCTGGGCGCGGGCAGTCTCACGCAGGTCTGGAAGACGGTGATGGAGCAGGCCCGCGCGGAATGGGAGCGACGCAAGGAATGGATGCCGGACGCGCCGGACCCGATGGAGCAGAAGAAGGAGTTCGAGAAGAAGAGCGGCGTGAACATCGAGAAGGACCTGCTGGCCCAACTGGGCGAGAACGTGGAGGTCTACGTCGTGCGGCCGGCCGGCGGCGGCGCGTTTCCCGAGATGTTCGTCTACACGAAGGTGAAGGACGGCGCGAAACTGGCCGAGGCCGTGGACAAACTGCTGGGGGCGATTCAGAAGCAGATAAAGGAGAAAGGAGGCGGCGGCGGAGACGAGTTCAAACTGTACGAGAAGAAGATCGTGGGCGACACGACGATGTTCCTGTTGCCGATACCGAAGCGGGAGTTGACTTCGGATCTCGGAACCGCGCCGTGGACGCCGACCATTCTGCTGCAGGGCGACAAACTGGTGCTCGCGACGCAGCCGTCTGTGGCGCGGGCGGTGGCGCGACGTGTGGACGATCGCTATCAGCCGCGGCGGTTGCTCAAGAGTTTCCTCTCGTCGGCGAACGGCTCCAACGGCGGATGGTATCTGAACATGCCCGCCGTGGCGGGTTACGCCTACAACACTTTCCTGCCGCTTCTGAGGAAGGACAGGTGGACGATGCGACGGATGAACAGGATGGGCATAGATCTCGATCTTCTGCCCGGAGCGGAGGTGGTGACGGAGCACTTTCCGCCGTTCTACGCGGTGGCGCGGCTCGACGCCGAGCGACGCACGGCCGTGACGGAACTGCGCGGCAAAGGCTTCGGCCTGCTCGGCACCGCCGGCACGGTCTTCTCCTATCTCATGCTCTGCGCGGCCGCGGTCGAGATGAACCCGCAGAAGATGGTTCTGCAAAAGATGCGGGCGTACGAGCACGCGACCGTCATGGCGCTGCGGAACATCGGTCACGCGCAGGCGCTCTACAGAATGGACAGAAAGAAATACGCTTCGTCCAACGAGGAACTGCTCAAGTCCGGATACATAGACAAAGAGAACTTCGAGACGCCCACGCACACGCTGAAGGTGCTCGGCGGAGACGAGGAAGGCTTCTCGGCAGTGGCGACGCCGAAGGAAGGCGAGGCGCTGAAGCGGCGTTACTTCCTCGACCAGACCGGCAAGGTGCGCTACTCCGACACCGAGGAGGTCGGACCGAAGTCGCCGGTGTGGGAGCCCGGCAAACTTCCCGGCGACGAGGAGAGCAAACTGGAGCCGGAGCCGCGGCGCGTTCCCAAGAAAGCGGTGGTGGTTCCCGTGGCGCCGCGACCGGTGGTGCCGGACAGGAAGTAGCGTCGACGACGGTCACGCGAGACCCGCGCGACGGAGGAGCGGCCGGCGGGTCGCGTCGCTCTCCGGCCGCGGCGCGTCACCATCACAAAAGAAGCGGAGCGCGTGGATGATCAACCTGCTTGTGGGAACGAAGAACCGCGGCAAGGCCGCGGAGATCGCGCGTCTCCTGGCGGGCCTGCCGGTCAGGGTGATGGGGCTGACCGACATGCCGGAGGAGGTGCGCAGCGCGCCGGAGGAAGGCGGAGACTTTCTGAAGAACGCGGAGACCAAAGCGCTGCACTACGCGGGCGAGACCGGACTTCTGTGCGTGGCGGACGACTCCGGACTGTGCGTGGACGCGCTGGGCGGCGCGCCGGGCGTCCGGTCCGCGCGCTACGCGGGACCGGAGCAGAGCGACGCGGCCAACATCAAGAAGTTGCTGACGGCCCTGAAAGGAGTACCGGCGACGCGGAGAAACGCCTATTTCGTCTGCGCGGTCTCGCTGGCGGAGCCCGAACGAAGCGTTTTCACGCTGGCGTCGTCCTGCTACGGACGCATAGCCGAGACGCCGCGCGGCGACGGCGGCTTCGGTTACGATCCGGTTTTCATTCCGGAAGATAGTCGACTGACGTTCGCGCAGATGGACGCGGAGAAGAAAGACGCGATAAGCCATCGCGGCAGGGCGTTCCGGGCGTTCGCGCGCGAGTTGAAGAAGTATCTCGTCCGCCGGGGTCTTATCTGAAGCGCGGAAACCGAAAAGAACCGGGGCGCGGCGTCTCGGCGACGCCGCGCCCCGTCGTCATACTCGCGTTCTCGAATTAGAAGCAGAGTTGCATCAGCACGTCAAGGGCGTTCTTGTCGGGCTTTGTGGGATCGTCTTCCGTCGTTCTGCGGTAGTTGACCTGCAACTTCGCCGAGTGCGGCTTCTTCGGATTGAAGAAGATGTTGACGCCGCAGGTCAACGTCTCGGCCTCGTAGCCGTCGTCGGTGTTTCTGTCCCAGAGTTGGTAGCGGACGCCGGCCTCGGCCGCGAACTCTTTACCTTTGTAGAACTTGTAAAAAGCCACGGCGTAGGCGCCCTCGAAGTACCAGGGCGCGCTGCCCGCGTCTTCGATGCGTCCGTGGATCACCTCGCCGCCCACACGGAAGTCGTCGACGTAGACCGTCAGGTCGCAGGCGGCGTAGCGGAGCGAGTCCACCGGATTGGCGACGCCGTTGACCTTGATCTCGCCGAGTTCGTGCGACTGGTAATCTTTCAGGTAGCAGACGCCGAACTTCATCAGTCCCTTGACGGTCAGGTCCGCGCGACCGGTGTACATCATGCCCTCGCCCATCGAGCCGGCGCGGGGCTGTTTGCCGTTGGAGATCATTCCGTAAAGCGTGACCGTCATCTGACGCTTGCCGACCACGGGCAGTTCCATCTCCCTGGAAAACAGATCGCCGTGAAGCAGGAGTCCGATGTCGCGGAGTTGAGGCAGCGCCGTTTCGGTGCACATGGCCGGTCTCGTGATGAAGTCGAGTTTGCCGGTGGGCTGAAACGCGCCGAACGAACCGGGGTACTGCGTCTTGCCGAGACGGATCTTCACCGGAAACCGTCTGTACTCGACCCACATGTCGGCACCGTTCATGGTGCCTCCGCCGGGAAGGTAGTTGCTGTAGTGCGGCTGGACGAAGAAGCCTAAGTCCTTGCCGTAGGTTCCCTTGATCAGGAGGAAAACGTTGTCCACCCTGAAGTAGTAGTTGTCGTCGACCTGGCCCTCGGGATCCTCGAACAACGCACCGAGCCTGACCAGCGCGCCCAGTTTCACGCTCACCTTGCTCCAGACGTCCTCCAGCGTGGTCTTCCCGGGCTCCTTCGGTTGCCCGGCCGGCTTGGCCGGATTGTCCGCCCATGCGGCGCCCAGGCAGACGCACAGGCCGAACAGCACCAGAACCAATCTCATCATGGGCCCTGTCTCCTAATACAGCCCTCTGCACCTCCGAACCCGTATCCGAACCCTATCTTCCACTATGTAATCATTCGACAGCGCGCGAGTCGTATCTCAACGCCACCTTACATATTCCCCACGTCCGTCGATGTCAATAAGATTACGTGTCGGCGCGGCAGACGACCGCTTGCGCAAACGCTTCCGCGCGCTTCAGATCCGTATCCGCCGCCGTCGCGTCCGCGCGAACCCCCGGACGCTCGTCTCGCGAGCGGCTCCCGGCCGGAAGAAGAGAAACGCAACCGTTTATCGGCTTATCGGTCCGCCTCCACGCGAGCCGACGAAGACGCCGACCGCCGCCGCGGACGCCCGCGCGTCCCGAAACGATACGAAAAGCGAACTTGCCGAAAACGACCGCCCGGGCCGACGGCCGTGCGACGAGAGTAAAAAGTACGACGCGTCGGGAGCCCCGACGCGTCGCTTCACGATCCCGAACCGCCGATAAGAAAACTTACCTGTCCGGCTCCGGAGCGGGCTTCTCGGACGGACCTTCCGACTTGTCCGGCTGACCGGCCTGCTCCGGCTCGTCCTGCTCGTCGTCCTTGAGGGGATCGAAAAACTCCCTCGGCTCGACAGGAGGCACAGGCTCGCCGGCCTTCAACTTCTCCACCCGCTCGGCGATCTCATGGTCCTGTGTCGCCCTTACGTATTTCTCATAGTAAGTTATCGCGGCTTTCACGTCCTTGAGACGTCCTTCGTAGATCTGCGCGACGCGCAGCAGCGCTTCCGCTTTGAACGGCGACTTCGTCGTGCTTCCTATCCGTTTGTACTCGGAAATCGCCTTCGTGAAGTCTCCGTTCCGCTCGTACAGTTCCGCGAGCCTCATTTTGGCCTCGTGAAAGTCCCTGTCGTATCTCAAGACCTTCTTGCAGTGCTCTATCGCGTCCTTGAGCCGGCCGTTGTGGCTGCATATCGCCTCCAGCCAGTAATGCGCCGCCACCGGCTTCGAGTCGAGTTTCACGGCCTCCTTCAGCGTCTCCTCCGCGCGAATCAACTCCTTCTTCGCTATCAGAACGAGTCCCACGCCGAGTTTCGCGTCGTAGTTCCTGCCGTCGATCGCGAGCGCGCGATTGTACTCCTCCATCGCCTCGTCCAGCCTGCTCTGCTCCTGATAGCAGTCGCCCAGCCAGACGTGCGGCTCCGGAGACTCCTTGTCGATTCTCGCCGCCCTTCTGAAATGGGGCTCCGCTTCCTCGAACTCGCCTCGTCTCATCAACTCCCGCCCCAGGGCCATGCGCGCGTCGTAGTAGTTGCCTTGAATGTCTATCGCCAGTTTGAACTTCGCGATCGCTTCGTCGTACTTCTCCTTCTTCACCAGCGCCAGACCTTCCTTGTAGTACTTCTCCGCGTCCCTCTTCACCTGCTGCGCCCTGGCTCTCCTGCGCCAGGCCCGACGCCAGCGCCTCCTCGGACCCGATGTCAGTTCCGACGCGAACAGCAGTCCGATCGCGCAGAGCAGAACGACTTTCGCTGCTCCCCTCATGAAGGCTCCTCCATCGAATAAAAGACACGCTTATCCTCCGTCGAATGAAACGCCGCGGAAGGCGGGGCGGTTTCGTGAAAAGCCGCCGGGGCGCGACGCAGGCGGAGTATAATGTCCGCCGAAGCGACGCATGGGAGCCGCGACGTGCGCGACCTGTCCGAGCCGATACGCGAAAAGACCTTCACGGTCGACTTCCTCTACGACGGACGCCGTCTCGACAAGTTCCTCCGCAATCATCTTCGCTGGCGCAGTCGAACCAAACTCCAGGAGAAGATCCGCAAAGGAGACGTGCTGGTGGACGGTCGTCCTTCGAAGCCCGGACGTCTCCTGCGGGAGGGCGAGACCGTGACCGTCAAACTCGACGTGCCGGAGATCGACCTCGACACGATACCTCTGGAGACGCTCTACGAAGACGAGCATCTCATCGTACTGAACAAGCCGGCCGGCTACATGGTTCATCCGACCGGGCGTCACGTCTTCGGCACTCTGCTGAACGTCGTGCACAAGCGGATGAAAGAGGCCGGCGAGATCGCGGCCGGCAGGGTCCCCCTGCCCTGCCATCGACTCGACCAGTTCACCTCCGGCACTCTGCTCATCGCCAAGACGAAGGACGCGCGACGCAAACTGCAGGAGGAGTTCGAGAGCGGCCGTGTGGAGAAGCGCTACGCGGCGCTCGTCGAAGGCGTGATGGAGTGCGAGGAAGCGCGACTCGACTACCCCATCGCGCCGCAGGTCGGCGCGAAACGCCTCACCATGGAGGTCGTGCCGCACGGCCATCCGTCCCTCACGCTCGTCCGCGTCGTCGAGCGCTTCCGGGGCGGCTTCACTCTCGTAGAATGCGATCTCAAGACCGGTCGCACGCATCAGATCAGAATACATCTGGCGCACTTCGGGCATCCGGTGGTCTGCGACGAGATATACGGCGTTCGTACCGTTCTGAAGCGGGGCGATCTCGGCGACCCGCCCGCCGGGGAGACGCTTCTGTCCAGGCAGGCGCTGCACGCGCGCGTGCTCGGCTTCACGCATCCCGAAAGCGGGGAGAGGGTCGTCGTGGAAGCGCCTCTGCCGCCGGACATGAAAGCGGTCGTAGAAGCGCTCCGCCTCGCGGACCGACGCCGCGAAACGTGAGCGTCAGCGGCTCCTGGAGCGGTCGTAAGCGGCCATCTTGGATACGCGACGCGCGTGGCGGCCGCCTTCGAAAGCCTCGTCGAGCCAGACGCGGACGACCTCGAAAGCCGTCTTCCCGTCGATGAACCGCGCGGCGAGGCAGAGCGCGTTGGCGTCGTTGTGGCGACGCGAAAGACGCGCTATCTCCACAGACGAGCAGAGCGCGGCGCGGACGCCCGCTACTCTGTTGGCGCACATCGACATGCCGACGCCGGAGCCGCAGACGAGCACGGCGCGATCGACCTCGCCGCGCGCAAGAGCCTCGGACGCCGGAAACGCGAAGTCCGGATAGTCGCAGGACTCCTCCGAATCGGTGCCGAAGTCGACGCAGACGTGGCCGAGTTCGTCGAGAAGAACTTTCAGGCGCTCCTTGAGGGCGTAACCGGCGTGGTCGGATGCGAGCGCGATGTTCATCTTCGGGCCTCCTTGTCGCGACTCTCCTCCACAACGCCTTCCAGGAAGAGATCGACGAAGTGGTCGATCCGCTCCTCCATCTTGCCGGCTATGCGTCTGTAGAAGTCGATGCCCTGGCCGATGGGGTCCTCGACGCCGTAGGGGTGCAGCAGATGAACCTTGTCGCGCATCTTCGGCGGAAGATGCTTCTTGACGTACTTCTCGTGATAGTCGGTCATCACCAGAATCATGTCGGCGTCCTCGAGAAGGACGGGCGAGGTGTGCCGCGCGTGATGCGCGGAGAGATCGTAGCCGCGCTCGGCCATGACCGCGACGGCGTTCTCGGATGCGGGACCGCCTGTGGAGGCGGCGGTTCCGGCCGAGAGCACGAAGAAGCCTTCGCGTTCGAGATGGCGGATCTCCACGCCGAGGCGCCGCGCGAGACGCATCTTGAAAAACGCCTCGGCCATGGGGCTCCTGCACATGTTGCCGGTGCAGACGATCAGAACGATGTGCACGGCTCCGGCGGAGAGTTCGCTTGCGGTCACAGGGCCTTTGCGCATGACGCGGACGCGACGGAGTCCCTTGACGCGGACGACGGTGGAGGAGGTGCCGAGACGCGACGGTCCCGCGTCGACCACCGCGTCCAACTGTCCTTGGAAGTAGGCGAGCACTCCTTCCGCGTCGGTGGCGGGAGACTTTCCGGAGGGATTGGCGCTGGGCGCGAGAACGGAGACCCGCGCCAGTTCTATGACGCGACATGCGATCGGGTCGTCCGGCAGACGCAGTCCGACGGTGGCGCCGCCCGGCGCGTCGAGGACGAAGGTGAGAGGCCCGGGCCAGTGTCGCGCCATCAGGAAACGGGCCAGCGGCGGCAACTCGTCGACGTAGGCCCAGACGGCGTCGCGACTCGCTATGTGAACGGTGTACGACTTGTCGGAAGGGCGACACTTGACCGCGTCGAGTCGGTCCAGCGCGACCGTGTTGTGAGCGTCCACGGCGATGCCGTAGACGGTCTCGGTGGGGATGGCGACCAGGCCGCCGGCGCGGATGAGTCCGGCCGCCTCCTCGAGAAGCGCCTCGTCCGGCTTCGATCGATCCACGTGCAACACGCGTGTTTCCACAGGTTCCGCGCCTCAAAACGGACGGAAATACTCCTCGGCGACGCGATATATGTCCATGTCCACGGTCTTGGTGCGGGAGACCGCCTCCTCCAGCGGCACCGCCACTATGCTGTTGCCGCGCAGCGCCACCATCTTGCCGAAGTCGCCGTCGAGAACGAGTCGTGCGGCGGCGATGCCGAAACGCACGCCGAGGATGCGATCGAAAGCGACCGGAGCGCCGCCGCGCTGCAGATGGCCGAGAACCACCACACGTGTGTCCAGATCCGCCTTCTCCTTGATGATGTCGGCCAGAACGTGTCCGATGCCGCCGAGTCTGACGTGGCCGAACTCGTCGAGTTCGCCGGTCTGCGTGACGACGGTGCCGTCCTTGAACTGAGCGCCTTCGGCCACGACGACTATGTTGTAGTTGTGCAGTGTGGAGCGCTCGCGATTGCGTTTGAGAATGGCGACCACCTCGTCTATGTCCACCTTCTTCTCGGGAATGAGAATGACGTCTGCGCCGCCGGCGAGGCCCGCGTAAGTCGCGATCCAGCCGGCGTGGCGCCCCATGACCTCGATCACGATCACTCGATGGTGGCTCTCCGCGGTCGTTCGAACGCGGTCGATGGCGTCCATCGCGACGTTCACCGCCGTGTAGAAGCCGAAAGTGTAATCCGTGCCCGACAGATCGTTGTCTATGGTCTTGGGAACGCCGACGACGGGAAGATTCTCGTCCTCGAATAGTCGCTTCGCGACCGAAAGCGTGTCGTCGCCGCCGACGGCGACGAGCGCCTCTATCGCGAAGCGCTCCAGATTGGCGCGGATGCGCGGAAGCGACTCCTCGGGCGACTTGTAAGGATTCGTTCGAGACGTGCCGATGACGGTTCCGCCCATCGGAAGTATCTCGGAGGTCGACTCGAGCGTCAGCGGCTTGCTCAGACCTTCGATGAGACCTTTCCATCCGTCGAGAATTCCGAGCACCTCGACGCCGTGTTTCTCCATCTTGCGGACCACCGACCCTATGACGGCGTTCAGGCCGGGACAGTCGCCTCCCCCGGTCAGTATGCCGATCCTCTTCACCTCGCTCCTCCTACACGTCGCGAACGCTCACTCCTGGACGCGCTCGACGTAAGCGCCGGTTCTGGTGTCCACCTTAACGCGGTCGCCCACTCTCACGAAGAGCGGCACCTTGACGACCACGCCCGTCTCCAGAGTCGCGGGCTTGGAGCCGCCGGAGGCCGTGTCTCCCTTCTCGCCGGGGTCCGCTTCGGTCACCTCGAGTATCACCGTCTCCGGCAGTTCCACGCCTATCACCTTGCCTTTGTAAAAGACGACCTCACACGTTATGTTCTCGATCAGGTAGTCGAGCATCTCCCGCACGAGATCGCGCCCCAATTCTATCTGATCGTAGTCGGCGGGGTCCATAAAGACGTACATTTCGCCGTCGCGATAGAGATAGTTCATTTTGCGACGCTCGAGAAAGGCGCGCTCCACCGACTCCTGCGCGCGAAAGGTATGCTCGGAGATCTTGCCGTCGTCGAGGCAGCGCATCTTGACGCGGACGAAAGCGCCGCCCTTGCCCGGCTTGGAGTGGAAGAAGTCGACGATGGTGTATATCTTTCCGTCGGAATGGAGTATAGCGGTCCCCTTGCGGAGATCGTTGGCGATCATCGCTTCACCTCCCAACAAGAGCGGCGTCAGACCTGAACATCGTACTTCAAGAAGCGCACGCCCAGTCCGAAACGACCGTTCGTGGTCGCGATACGCACCGGCTCGGCGAGTATGGTGAGTCCGGCCAGGTCGCGATTCCTGAAGCGGATCCTCACCAGGAACGGCTTCACCGGCAGGACTTTTCTCGGCAACTTGAAGTTGGAGAGCAGCATGCCCGTGGCGGAGACGTTGACGACGGTTGCGCGGCCCACGTCGAACTTACGCATGTTGCGCATGAGAATCTCGATGTCGCAACGGATACGTACGTTCCTCCGCGAAGCGGCTCTGAATCTCGCCTCCAGATGCTCGAACTCGGTCTCATGCGGATGCTCCGGCGGCTTTCCCGGCAGTCCGTCGTGCTCGAATTCCGGCTCCGGAGGTCCGACCGGGTCAGATTCGAGCGGAGTCCATATCGGAGGCGCTCCGGCGCTCTCTTTTGCGTCTGTCGTTTCCACTCCGCTAACTCCCCACATGAGTCGCTTTCAAAGGACCGGCCGAGGTGTGAATGCGCTCCCAGCCCGAGCGCGTGTGCTCCGCCGGCACCATTTCGAGGCGCACTTTCTCCACCTCCTCCGGCGCCACTTTCGCCGCCTTCACCAACTCCCGCCTCGGCAGAGGATAATATTTATCGAGGGCGCGCTCCAACTCGTCGGGCGTGGCCTGGAAGAACTTGACCGGTCCGCCGAGCAGTCGCCTGATCTGGTAGACGACGCCCACGGCCATGTCGAAGACGTTGTCGATGGCGAGACACGTTATACTGCCGACGCGGCCGATCGGCACCACACGAAAGCGTCGCGCGTCTTCTGTGGACAGAAGTGCGACGGCGTCGTCCGGCACGTCGTAACTGGCGAGTCTGACGCGCGGAATACGATAAGAGGCGAGAAGCGTGGCGATGAGCGCGGCCTCGTTACAGTGGCCGCACGCCTTCACGGCCTTGGCCAGAATCGGAGCGTTTTCGCCCAACTTTCTTATCTGCTCGTCCACGTAATCGGTGGTCAGAGGGCCCTCGGCGAGAAGCACACGTCCGATCGCCACCTGTTCCCTGCTCAACTGCATGCGTCGACCTCCCTATTACGGAGGCGAATATAGTTTGCGTTTCCGAGCCGTTCAAGATTTTTCCGTGCCCCCACACAAAAATCTTGACAAGGCCAACGCCGCAACATAGCATTTTGCGCGGTCGCCACCAATCAGTTAAGGGGAAGACGAGTGGCCGGTTTGAAGATTCGCTTCTCCCGCTTCGCGTCCTCACGTGACATTTACATGGCAGATCTGGCGGGCTCGATAGACGCAGCGACGGCGCACATCTTTCAGCAGAAACTCGAAGAGGCGCGGAAGCAGGGCATTCACAAACTGGTGCTGGACGTCTCCAAGATCAAATACGTGAACTCGACCGGTCTCGGCTCACTCGTCAAGTACGCGGACGCGTTTCGCGCGGCCGGCGGCGGTCTTCTGCTGATGCGCGTTCCGCCGAAGGTGAAGATCGTGATCGAGATGCTGGGGCTTCACGAGTTTTTCGACATGGTGAACTCCTCGCAGGA
>CAYPNR010000020.1:23719-28049 GCA_964412125.1 uncultured Planctomycetota bacterium
ACTTCCCCGTGACCACGCCCTGCGGCTCCTGCGGCGTCGACATAGAGGTGGCGCAGGCCGGCAACTACAAATGTCCGCGCTGCAGCGCCGTGTTCCACGCGGACGCCTCCGGCAACGTCAGGTTCTACGGCACCTCCAGACCGCTTCCGTACCAGTTGGTGATGGTGACGGGCGAGGCCGGCGGCGCGGCGCTCAAGGCGTTCGTCGGCGAGTTGGCCCGCAACGTCGGTTTCGCTCCGGAGCAGACCACCGCCATCCAAAAAGCGATGGAAGAAGTGGCACGGATAATAACCGACAACGTCTATCCGAGCGAGAACACCTACGCCGTCATGGCGATTCCGGAGCCGAACGCGTTGAGCCTGACGTTCTCCGACCACGGCAAGACGCTTTCCGCGGAGTTCGTAAAGAGCGCCTTCACGCAAGCCTCCAGCGCGTTCGACGAGTTCGACGTGTCGCCGCATCCCCGCGGCGGCAACATAATCCGCTTCACCAAGCGCAAATGAGCGCGGCGGCCCGGTCGTTTTCATCTCCGTCGCCGGCGCGGACGCGAAAGACGCCGGGCGAAAGCAGCATGCCGCCCTTGCTTGACGCCTTTGCTCATTCGCGTTAGAATGCGCCGGACGAGATGAGGCGCCGCGTATGGGATACGAAGGCATAGAAAAGTTGTTCGCGCAGATGGAGCGCCTCGGCGCGAGCGACCTGCATCTTAAGGCCGGCTCGCCGCCGATATTCCGCATCACGGGCAAAGTACGTCCGCTGGACGCGCCGCCGCTCTCCGGCGAAGACGTACGCGATCTCGTCTTCGCAATACTCACCGAAAAGCAGCGCTCCGGATTCGAGGCGGAGGGCGATCTCGATCTCGCGTATTCGCTTTCCGGCATCGGCCGCTTCCGCATATCGGTCTATCGCCAGCGCGGCTCCGTGTCGGTGGCCGTGCGTCGCGTCCAGACGCGGATTCCGTCCTTCAAGGAACTTCATCTCGAGACGGCGGCGATGGAGCGCATCGCGACGCTGCGTCAGGGCTTCGTCATCGTGGCGGGCCCCACCGGCACCGGCAAGTCCACGACCCTCGCGGCGCTCATAAACCACATAAACCATCATCGTCGGTGTCACGTGGTCACGATAGAGGACCCCATCGAGTATCTGTTCACCGACAAGCGCGCCTTCATCAACCAGCGCGAGGTCGGCATAGACGTGGCGTCGTTTCGCAAGGCGTTGAAGCACGTGGTGCGACAGGATCCGGACGTGATACTGATAGGCGAGATGCGGGACGCCGAGACGGTGGGCACGGCGCTGACCGCGGCCGAGACGGGACACCTGGTCTTCGGCACCCTGCACGCCTCCAGCGCCACACAGACCATCGAGCGGATGATAGACCTGTTTCCGCCGGACAGGGAGCACCAGATACGTGCGGGACTGCGTTTCAACCTCCGCGCGATAGTCTGTCAGATGCTGGTGCCGTCCATAAAGGAGAAGGTACGTCTGGTGCCGGTCCAGGAGATACTGATGATAAACGCGTCGGCGCGCAAACTCATAGCGGAGGGTCAGGACCAGAAACTGGTGGAGTTGATACGCGCCTCGCGGACGGAAGGCATGCAGACCTTCAACCAGGCGCTTTCACGACTGGTACGTGGCGGATGGGTCAGCGAGGAGGTTGCGCTTTCGTACTCGCCGAATCCGGAGCAGTTGCGGATGTTGATCAAGGGCATCAAACTCGGCGACGAACGCAAGATAATAGGTTCGTGAGAGAGTGCGTTTGAGGTGCACATCATGTGGCGGCTCGCCGTGCTTGTGACGTTTGCGGCCGCGGTGGCCTGGGCCGACGGAGAGGCTCCGAAGCGGAAGGCTCCGTCCGGCGAGACGGCGGATAGGGCTTCCGGGGCCGGAGAGGCCGAGAAGAAAGCGGCGCTGGAGCGACTCAAGAAGCGACTCGAACTGGACGACTATCTGGTTCGCATGGCCACGCTCAACGGCCTGTTCGAGCGCGCCTCCGCGGAGTTACTGGAGCCCGTTCGTCGGGTATTTGAGAGCACCGACGACACGGACTGCAAGTTCTGGTGCGCCTGCATCATGTTGAAGTTGGGCGACAAGAAGGCCTACAAATTTTTATTGAAGGCGTTTCTATCGGAGTCGGAGCGCGAGCGCTACCACGCGGCGGCCGCTTTCGGCCGCGCGCGCGTGGCCGACGCGGAGGTGAAACGGCGCATCGAGGAGTTGTGGCGCAACGACGTCGAGCAGGTGCGCACGGTCGCCGCCTACGCGCTGGCGTCCGTCGGCGACGAGCGCGGATACGCTTTTCTGATGGAGAAGGTGCGGGACAGCAAGTGGCCGGCCCGCGACATGGCCGCCGTGCTTCTCGGCTGGCTCGGGCGCGAGCAGTCCAAGCCGATTCTGCGAAAGGGATTCGCCGCCGCCAAGGACGCCTCCGACAAGAATCTGCCGATCTGTTTTGCGTGGGCGCTGTCCCACTACGGCGACGCGGACGCCCAGAAGTATCTTCTCGAGGCCGGCCACGGCAACCTGTACGCGCAGATGGGCGTCTGCGAGGTGGGACGTCCGATGGTGCCGCATCTGATCAAGGCGCTGAAGCACCAGAAGCCGTCGGTGCGCCGCAACGCCGCGATGCTGCTGGGCCTGATCGGCGACGCCGAAGCGGTCGCTCCTCTGACGAAAGCGCTCTCGGACGGGACGTATTCGGTGGCCTGCGCCGCCGCGGTCGCGCTGGGCTACACGATGCATCCCGCGGCGGTGGCGCCGCTGGCCGCTCTGGTGGCGGACAAGAAATCGAACTCCACGGTGAAGCGCCGCGCGATGCAGGCGCTCGCCGTCCTCAAGGACGACCGCGGCGTACCGGCCATTCGAAGCGTGCTTTTCGGCGAGGCGGTCCGCGACAAGGGCGCCGCTTCGCGTCGCCTGCGCGAGAACGCCGCGGCCGCGCTCGCCGAGATCGGCTCCTCTTCCGCGGTGGCCGCGCTTCTCGCCTTCATCGGGGACGCCGCTCAGACGGAGCGTTTGAGGACGGCCGCGGTCGACTACATTCGTCGCGCGTCGCTGAAGAGCGCCGCGCCCGCGCTGGTGGAGATCATGGACGGCGCGCCCCGGAAACTCAAAGCCAAGATCGTGCAGGCGCTCAGGAAACTCACCGGCAAGGACTGCGGAGACGATCCGGCGAAGTGGAGAAAGGCTCTCAAATCCTCGTCGGGCGAATAGTCGCGGACGTTCGTCCGCGGGCGTTCATCGCATCCGGTAGAGCGCGCCCAGAGCGGGCTCCTCCCGCAGAGCGTCGTCGAAGAGGTCGGTACGGCCCCGCAGATGCGCGTCCAGCGCCCGCCAGTCCGCGCCCGGAGCCACCTCTTTCAGCCGCGCGAGCGCCGCGGTCGCCTCCTCCGTCCTGTCGTCCTCCAGCGCGCATCGCAGCAGAACCACGTCGCGCACCTCCGCCGGCAACGTCTGCAGTATCTCACGCGCTCCGGCGACCTCGCCCAGGCGCCACATCGCCTCCGCCACGACGGCGCGTCCTGTGACGTCCTCAGGTCTGCCGGCGAGGAGTCTACGGGCGGCGGTCATCGCCTCGCCGAAGCGACGCGCGCGCAGCGCGGCGTAGCCGTAGATTCTCAAAGCGGCCTCGTCGTCGAGACGGCCGTCGAGAGTCTCCATCGCCTCCCCGGGTCGACCCGCGAGGACCAGCAGGAAGGCGTGGTCGACCGCGGCGGAGTCGTCGTCGAGGCGTTTTTCCGCGAGGCGGAGCGCCGCGTCGAAATCGCCTTTTGCGGCGTCCGTGAAAGCCGCACGTCTTGCGCTCACGCCGGCCAGCGTCGCCAGCGTCGCCGCGATCACCGCCGCCGCGCAGATCGTCCGGCGCATCTCACCATCCTCCTATGACGATCCTGCGCAGGCGCAGCGGCGAGCCGCCCCTGTAGCCGGGCGCCCATCCGCGACTCTGCCACCACCACCAGTCGGCGCCGAGGTCCTCGATGAGCACCCAATCGTGGCCGTTCCACCACCAGCGACAGCGTCGCGGAGCGGCGACGGCGGAAGGAGCGGGGGACCGCGGCGTCTGATAGGTGAGTCCGATGAAACCGGCGCGCTCCGGCGGCGACGGCCTGTCCAGAATGCGGTTCAGATAGGAGATGCGTTCGGAGATTCGTTTCCGCTCCTCGCGCCGCCGCGTCTCCCGCGCCAGTCGCTCCGCGGCCATGCGCCGCTGCTCCGCCGGCGAAAGCCATCTGCCCGCCACCTTTCGCCAGCCGAGCCGCCTCAGCAACTCCTCCCTCTTCGCCCAGCCCTCCGGACCCCACAGAAACCCGAGCGCGTGACGCGCGCGCGCGTC
>CAYPNR010000021.1:0-2617 GCA_964412125.1 uncultured Planctomycetota bacterium
GCATACGAGAACTGTGTTGGGGGGGAAGAAGGATGCGGTATCTGTTGGGCGTCCTGCTCGTTGCGGTGATGGTGGTGGGATGCACCACCAAGAAGGAGAAGAAGGAAGACCAGTTCCGCACCAAAATAACTCCCGAGGGCGGAACCTACGTGAACGGCGTCAGTGTGACGGTGACGATAACGGCCAACCGCGACGGAGCGGTGATCTACTACGACGTCGGAGGGGCGGGACAGCAACAGGCGAACTATCCCCCCGGCGCCAGTTTCCAGGTCACCGGCAGCGACGAGACCATAACCGTCACCTGGCACGGCGAGTGGACGGATCCCAACAGCGGCATGACTTACGAGGAAGCGGAGCGCTCCGTGGACTTCGTTTTCGAGCCGGACACGGAGCCGCCGTCTGTGAGCATCTCGCCGTCCTCCGGCACCTACAGCAACCGCAGGGACATCTCTATAACCGCCAACGACAACGACCCCAACGCGACAGTTACGCTGGAGTGGCGCACCGCCGAGGACGGAGGCGCCTTCAGCGCATGGCAGTCCACGACCGGCACCGGCAGCGCGTCCACTTCCGTCTCCTGGACCAGCGGCTACAGGCTCGACGTAGAAGCCAAAGCCAGCGACTCCAACGGCAACCAGAGCGCGACGCAGAGCCGCTACTACATCTATCAGATCGACTACTCCGCGATGGCGCAGGAAGTCATGACCTTGATAAACGAAGAACGGAACAACCAGGGTGTCGACCCGCTGAAATGGAACTCGACGATAGGCGATGCGTGCCAGGAACACGCCGAGCAGTTGTCTCTGGCCGACGCGGCCGACGGTATGCCGAACACGCCCGGCGCCGACGGTCTCACGCTCTGGGACCGCCTGCAGAGCCTGTCGATGAACAAGTGGGCGACCGGCATCAAGGACGCCAACACCGACACGGCGGAGAAGTTCGTCAACCTATTGATGGGCAGTGCTTCGATCAAGGCCGTGCTTCTGGATCCGACCTACACCGACTGCGGCTGCGGCGTCGTCCGCAACTCGTCTTCGGGCGACTGGTACTGGTCGCTCTGTCTGGCGTACTGAGTAAAGAGCGGCGACGCTTTTCGAGACGCGCCCGCTTGCGCGGCGGCGTTCCTTGCGCGCGGCGATTGCGCGGAATTGCAACTGCGGGCTTGCCCCTCCGCCGTCTGTAAGGTAGTATTTAGAAGAGAACCGCGTGGAGGAACGCCTGTGCCTGTTCGTCACTGTACGAGTTGCGGATCGAGAGTGCCGCTGGTCGCCCGCTTCTGTCCGTACTGCGGAGAGGAGTTGAAAGGAAGCACCGACGCGAAGCCGATACCGGAGTTCGACTACGAGCGCAAGGATCACGAAGTCGACGGCCAGACCATCGCGGTGATCCGCTTCGTCGGCGTCATCGAGGCGCGTCACGCGCGCAGGCTTCGCGAACTCTTCGACGAACTCGACCGCAGCGGCGTGAAACGTGTGGTTCTCTGCATGCGTAACGTCACGTACGTCTCGTCCGCGGCGCTCGGGCTGCTGGTCTCCTACGCTTCCGACAAGAAGATGCGTGAGGAGACGCACTCTGTTTTTCTGGCCGACGTTTCGCAGGCGGTCGGCAGCGCCATGAGCGTGCTCGGCATCATGCCTTTCTTCGCGATCTTCCCGGACGTCAAAAGCGCCCTGGCCGCGCTCGGCGTCGAGGAGCAGGAAGAAGAATCCGGCGAACAAAACGAAGACGAAAAGAAAGACGAAGAAAAAAAGTAGCCTCGAAAGCAGCCGTCGGGGAGTTCTCATGAAAACGCGCATTCCGCTCGGACGCGTCGCTTTCGAAGAAGGTCGCCTCTTCGCGATAGCGGGACCCTGCGTCATGGAGTCCGACGAGGTCTGCCTGCGCGTCGCCGAGACGCTGGCCGCCGTCGCGGACCGCCTCGGCATGGCGGTCGCCTTCAAGTCGTCCTTCGACAAGGCGAATCGCACCAGTGGCACGTCGTATCGCGGCCCCGGAATGGAAGTCGGCTTGAAGATACTGGAACGCGTCAGGAGCGTCTCCGGTCTGCCTGTGGTGACCGACGTACACGAGCCGTCTCAGGCGACGATCGCGGCGGAGGTTGCGGACATGCTGCAGATTCCCGCGTTTCTCTGTCGCCAGACCGACCTGATACGCGCGGCGGGCGCCACCGGCAGACCCGTCAACCTGAAGAAAGGCCAGTTCGCGTCGCCGCAGGTGATGCACGAAGCGGTACGCAAGGCGCGCGACGCCGGCGCGGGTGGAGTGGCGGTGACCGAGCGCGGCGCGTTCTTCGGCTACGACGACCTCGTGGTGGACATGCGTTTCTTCAGCGCCATGCGCGGGACGGACGCGCTGCTGATCTTCGACGCCACACACAGTGTGCAGCGGCCCGCCGGCCTCGGCGACCGCTCCGGCGGACGTCGTGAGTTCGTTCGGCCGCTCGCGCTCGCTGCGGTCGCGGCCGGCGCGGACGGCCTGTTCATCGAGACCCATCCGAATCCCGAAGAGGCGCTCTGCGACGGACCGGTCATGCTGCCGCTCGACTCGCTCGAGGCTCTTCTGAGACGCGCCCTGGCGGTGAGAGCGGCGCTCGACGACGCACGCTGAGGCGACTCAC
>CAYPNR010000021.1:2717-25480 GCA_964412125.1 uncultured Planctomycetota bacterium
GTCTCGGCGCGCTTCCGGACGAACTCCAGCAGCGCCTTCTCAGAAAGCGACGAGATCAGAAAGACGTCGCCTCCGCTCATCTCGCGACCGCCGGAAGGAGTGGAGCGACACTCGCCGACGACCAGCAGTTCGACGCCGGCCGGCACGACGTAAAGGCTCTCTCTGCGGCTTCCTTCGTCCCGCGAAAGCGTCTTCTCACCGTAGAAGACCGCTTTGCGGGGCACCACTCTGATCGCGCCTATCTTGAAAGCCTTCGCGTGCCTCTTCTCGTTGACCGCGTCGTTCCAGACGATCTCGGTTCTGGTGCGCCTTCGTCTGCCGGTGCCGGTGGTCCTCTTCCTCACCTCCTTCACCTGTACCCTGTGATGGTAGTATATCACTTCCTTGCCGCCGACCGGCTCCTTCGGCGGCTCCTCCACCTCCGACGGAACGCCTTTTATCTTCAGCATGCCGGCGGCCCGCCCGGAAGCGTCGCTCACGGGCAGTTTCTCCAGCGCGGCCGCCTGCCTGCCGAGACTCTTCACGTCGGCGCCGAGCAGAGAGGACACAAGCAGCAGAACGACGGCGACCAGCAACATAAAAAGAGTGCAGACGACTCTGACGAGCGCGCCGCCGGGAGAACGAACGCAGACCCTCACCACAATTCCTCCAACAGAGTGATTTCCGGGGAAAATGGTATCACGAAACGACGCGCGGTTCCAGCGGGAGACGCGGGATCAATCCGCGCTCCGGCGGAGGACCGCGAGAAACGCGCTCTGCGGCATGGTGACGTTGCCGACGGTCTTCATCCGTCTTTTGCCTTCCTTCTGTCTCTTGAGGAGTTTCATTTTCCGCGTGACGTCGCCGCCGTAGCACTTGGCGGTGACGTTTTTGGCGAGCGGGCGTATGTTCTCGCGCGCGATGATGCGTGAGCCTATGGCCGCCTGGAGACTGACCTGGAAGAGGTGTCGCGGTATCTCTTTTTTGAGCACCGACAGTATACGTCTGCCGGTGTGGTAGGCTTTGGAGCGATGCACGATGACCGAGAGCGGATCGACTCTGCGGCCGCCGACGAGTATGTCGAGTCTGACGAGGTCGGCCGCCTGATAGGAGTGAAACTCGTAATCCATGGTGGCGAGCCCTCTTGTGACGGACTTGAGACGGTCGTAGAAGTCGTAGACTATCTCGGCCAGGGGAAGATGATACGACAGCAGCGAGCGCGTCGGCGAGAGATACTTTGTGGAGACGAGGCGGCCGCGACGCTGCTCGCAGAGCCGCATCACCACGCCCATGTGGCCGTTGGGCAGGACGAGAGAGACGTCCATGACGGGCTCGCGTATCTCGGAGACCTGATCCGGCGGCGGGAGTCTGGACGGCGTATCGAGAAGGAGGACGGAGCCGTCGCGGAGGACGGCTTCGTATCCGACCGACGGCGCGGTCTGGACCACGTCCACGTTGGACTCGCGTTCGAGCCGCTCCTGCGAGATCTCCATGTGGAGGAGACCGAGGAAGCCGCAACGGAAGCCGACGCCGAGCGCCTCGGACTTCTCCGGCTCGAAGACGAGAGAGGCGTCGTTGAGCGCGAGTTTTTCGAGAGCCCTCCGGAGTTGCCCGCTTTCGGTCTCGATCGCGGGATAGAAACTGCAGAAGACCATGGGCTTCGGCTCGCGATATCCGGCCAGCGGCTCGACGGGCCGATCCTGCTCGGCGACGGTGTCGCCGACGTGAACCTCGTGCAGGCGTTTGATGCCGGTTATGAGATAGCCGACGTCGCCGGCGCGGAGTTCGTCGACGGGCGTCATCCGCGGCCGGAGGACGCCGACCTCCTGCACCTCGTGAACCGCGCCGGTCGCGAGAAACTTGATACGCTGGCCGCGACGCACCACGCCGTCGAAGACGCGCAGATAGACGACGACGCCGCGATACTCGTTGAAGTGCGCGTCGAAGACGAGCGAGCGGAGCGGCGCGTCGGCGTCGCCGCGCGGAGGCGGAACGCGACGCGCTATCTCCCTTATCAGCACGTCCAGACCGTCGCCGGTCTTGGCGGAGACCGCGAGCACCTCGTCGGGCTCCACGCCGAGAACGTTCACCATCTCCTCCGCCACCTCCTCCACGCGGGCGACCGGCAGGTCGATTTTGTTGAGGACCGGAACGACGCGGAGGTTCTCCTCGACCGCGAGATAGAAATTGGAGATGGTCTGCGCCTCGACGCCCTGGGCGGCGTCCACCAGCACGACGGCGCCCTCGCAAGCCTTGAGCGCGCGGCTCACCTCGTAGGAGAAGTCCACGTGGCCGGGCGTGTCTATGAGATTGAAGCGGTACGCTTCGCCGTCGACCGCGTAGTCGAGCGCGACCGAGGCGGCCTTTATGGTGATGCCGCGTTCGCGTTCCAGTTCCATCGAGTCGAGGATCAGTTCCGCCTGACCGTCGACGAGTCCGGCGCGCTCGATGAACCTGTCGGCGAGCGTGCTCTTGCCGTGGTCGATATGCGCGACTATACAGAAATTGCGCACCCGACGCTTCATTCCGCGTCCGCCACAAACGTCGCCTCATAGTGAACAGGTCGAGCGCCCGCAAGTCAAGGCGGAGAAGCGAGGGACGCAAAGAGAACCGGAGTCGCGGGGGCGATCCCGATTTGAACGACGTCCGGCGACTGGTATAATGCGGGCTCTCTAATTCGGAGTCGATGGATGCTCGAGCGCTTCAGTCGCGCCGAGGTGCTGAAGATACAGCGTCCGAGTCGCTACGTCGGCGGCGAGGTGAACGCCATACGCAAGAGTCACGACGAAGTCGCCGTCACAATCGCGCTCTGCTGTCCGGACACCTACGAAATCGGCATGAGCCACTACGGCTATCTGCTGCTGTACCACATTCTGAACGATCTGGACTGGGCGGCGTGCGAGCGCGCGTTCGCGCCGTGGGTGGACATGGCGGACCTGATGCGCCGCAGAGACGTGCCGCTGTGGACGCTCGAAAGCGAACGACCGGTTCGCGAATTCGACGTGATCGGCTTCTCGGTGAACACGGAACTGGCGGCCACCACCGTACTGGAGATGCTGGACCTGAGCGGACTGCCGCTGCGGAGCGCCGGGCGCGAAGCCGCGCTGCCGCTGGTGCTCGGCGGCGGATGCGGTCTGGCCAATCCGGAGCCGTTCGCGCCTTTCTTCGACGCGATCTTCCTCGGCGAGGCCGACGAAGGCTTCGTCGAGATAGCGGAGACGGCAAGGCGCGCGAAGGAGGAAAACTGGGAGAAGCGGCGGCTTCTCGAGGCGCTGAGCCGCGTCGAAGGCGCCTACGTTCCGTCGCTTCACGCGTCGGACGGAGAGCGGCCGCGCGTGCGGAGGCGGATACTGAAGGACCTTTCCCGAAGCGCCCTGCCCCGTCGACCGCTGATTCCGACGACGCAGCCGATTCACGACAGACTCACGGCCGAGGTGAGTCGCGGCTGCACGGTCGGCTGCAGGTTCTGTCAGGCGGGATTCTGGTACAGGCCGACCCGCGAGAAGAGTCCGGAGCCGCTGTACCGGCAGATATACGAGGCGCTCGACGAGTCGGGCTACGAAGGACTTTCGCTTCTGTCGCTTTCGGTGACGGACTACAGCGCGCTGGACTGTCTTCTCGAGGCGCTGAGCGACAGGATCAGAGCGGAGCGGCTCGACTTCTCACTGCCGAGCCTGCGCGTCGGGCGCGTGTCCGCGAGCGCGCTCGCGACGATGTCGGAGTCGCGTCGCACCGGTCTGACCGTGGCGCCGGAGGCGGGCACCGAAAGACTCCGGCGCGTCATAAACAAGCCCGTGACCGACAGCGACGTGCTGGAGACGGCCGAGATGATTTTCTCACGAGGCTGGCTCTCGCTGAAACTGTACTTCATGCTCGGCCTGCCCACCGAGACCGACGAGGACGTCGCCGCGATGGTTCGTCTCATCGCGAAGGTGTCCGACGCGGCGCGCAGGCGCTCGCGGCGCGCGCGCGTCAGGGTGAGCGTCTCGCCGCTGGTGCCGAAGCCGCACACGCCTTTTCAGTGGGAGCCGCTCTGCGACGCGGACGTCTACAGGAGGCGTATCGACATCCTCCGACGCGGCCTGCGACGCCTGCGTAACGTTCATCTGAGATGGCAGGACATCGAGATCAGCCGTCTGGAGACGCTGCTGGCGCGGGGCGACGGACGCGTGGCGGACGCCGTGGAGGCGGCGTGGCGCCGCGGCGCGCGGTTCGATTCATGGTCCGACCGTCACGATCCGTCCCTGTGGGACGAGGTCGTCGCGGCATGCGGCCTGAAATGGGAGGACTATCTCGGAGAGATATCCGAGGAGGCGACGCTTCCGTGGGACTTCGTGGAGACCGGCGTGCCGAAGTCGTATCTGCTGCGGGAGCGACGCCTGTCGCGACGGGAAGAGCCGACGCCGAACTGTCGCGAAGCGGGCTGCGGCGGCTGCGGCGTATGCGGATTGAAGCCCGGCGCGCCCTATCCGCAAAACCTCCTCGCCGAGCCGACCCGGATAAGACCGATACGCAAAGGACCGCCGCGCTACTCCGGCGTGGTCTTCCGGTATCGGGCGCTCTGCACCAAGACCGGTCGCGCCGCGCTTCTCGGACATCTCGAAATGAAAGCGATTCTCGAACGCGCTTTCCGTCGCGCAGGTCTGCCGCTGCGCTTCTCGGAGGGGCACAATCCCGAGCCGCGCTTCTCCTTCGGACAGCCCGTGCCGCTGGAGGTCGAGTCCACCGCCGAGGTCTTCGACGTGGAACTGACCGAGCCGGTGGACGGACAGCGTCTGTCCGAACGCGTCAATCGTCATCTGCCGGAGGGGATGGTGCTGTACCAGGTGAAGATGGTGGCGCCGAAGGCGCCGTCGCTCGGCGCGGCTCTCAGCGGAATAGTCTATCGCGTGGACCTGACGCCCGTCGTCGCGCGGCTCGGTCGCGACGAGGTGGAGAATCGAATACGGCGTTTCATGGCCTCCGACGAGGTGCCGTTCGAGAAAGAGCGTAAAGGACGAGTGAGAAAGGTCAACATGCGCGAGTTCGTCCGGGAGGCGTCCCTGCAGGACAACAATCGCCTCGAACTGAGCGTGCGGGTGATAGACGAGTTACAGATAAAGGCCAAGTTCCTGCTCGGACGCATGCTCGAAATCGACGAAGACGAGGTGCTCGCCTTGCGCATCCGCAAGGTCCGCAACGTTCTGAGAAGAGACGCTCGGAAGGAGAGGCGGTGATGCTGGGCCGCGGACTCAGAATAGGTCGCGTCTTCGGAATACCCATCGAGGTCAACATCACGTGGTTCTTCATATTTCTGCTGGTGGCGTGGACCTTCGCCCGGGGCAACGTGCCGCTTCTGAGAGAGGCGGGAGTGGAGCCCAACACAACGCTTTCCTGGGGCCTGGGCTTCCTGGCCGCCTTTCTCCTGTTCGCGTCGATACTGCTGCACGAGTTGAGCCACTCATACGTGGCGGTGCGGATGGGAATACCCGTGGGACGTGTGACTCTGTTCATGTTCGGCGGCGTGGCGCAGTTGAAGCGCGAGCCGGACTCGCCCGGCGCCGAGTTCTGCGTGGCCGTCGCGGGACCGCTCATGTCCGCCGCCATATCGGCCGCCGCCTACGGTCTGCATCAACTTCTGCCGACGTCCCTCGCGCCGCTCCGCGCCGTGCTGTATCATCTGTTCTTCATAAACGCGGCCGTGCTGGTGTTCAATCTCGTGCCGGCCTTTCCGCTGGACGGCGGTCGTATTCTGCGCTCGATACTGTGGGCGCTGACGCGCTCCTTTCGCAAGGCGACGCTTGTCGCGGCGACGCTCGGCCGCGCCTTCGGTATATTCCTGGTCATAACCGGCGTGGCCATGCCGCTCATGAATTACGGTCTCATCTCCGGACTGTGGATGATCTTCATAGGCTTCTTTCTGTATCAGGCGGCGGAGGCCGGTTACGTCTCCGCGCTCTACCCGCACATCCTGCGCCCGCGCGCGCTGCGCGACTTCCTCGAGCCCGGCAACGCTTCGCTGTCGCCGGATCAGCCGGCCAGCAGCCTCAGCGAACGCGCCTCGCGCTTCACGCATTCCGACTCCTTCCCGGTCATCGAGAACGGCGAACTGGCGGGCATCGTCTCGGTTCGTAATCTCGCCTCCATTCCGCCGGACAGATGGGGCGAGATCACCGTCGGCGAAATCATGGAGAAAAACCCGCCGGTCTGCACGCTCAGCACCGAAGCCAACGTGCTGGACGCCCTCAATCAAGTGCTGCACCATCCGGGCTGCTATTACGTGCTGACCGAAGGCGGCCGCGTCCACCGCGTGCTCTCCGTTCACGACATCGCGGAACTGGTCCGCCGGCTCCGGGACGCCGGGGTTCTGCCGCACCAGGCCTGAGCGTCGCCCGCGAAATTTTTTCGCCACGGGAAGGGAACCGTCCGGGGCGGGCGGGTGTCTAACGGATTGAAAGCCGCTTTTTGGAGGGATTCGCATGAGGCGGATTGCTGTTGCGGGAGTGACGGTTCTGATGGTGCTGGCGAGCACCGCGGTACGGGCGAACGGCGTAATGGTCCTGCGCAAAAAAGTGGCACGGCCGGTGTCACCCAGACCGGGACCGACGGTCCGTCCCACCATGGCGTGGGTGAAGAAGGCGCATCTGGACGTCTCCATAGAAGGCCAGAACGCCAAGGTCACCGTCGACGAGGAGTTCTACAATCCCAACAACTGGCAGGCCGAGGGAGTGTTCGTGTTTCCTCTGCCGGCCGACGCCGCCATTCACGACATGTACTTCTGGATGAACGGCAAGAAACACAAAGCGGAGATGCTGGACGCGACGCAGGCCAGAAACTGGTATCTGCAGACGGTTCGGAGGATGTACGACCCGGCTCTGCTGGAGTACGCGGGCGGCAAGATGTTCCGCCTCCGGGTCTTTCCCATTCCTCCGAAGAAGACCGCCAAGGTGAAGTTCACCTACAGCGTGATGATGAAGCGCGAAGGCGACGTCGCGGTCTTCCGCTATCCCACCGGCACCAACAAGTACTCGGCGGGCGACATCGACGACTTCGTCATCAACGTGAAGATCAACTCACAGGAGCCGCTGAAGAACATCTACTGTCCGACCTACGCGGTGGACACCAAGCGGATAAGCGACAAGGAGGCTCTGGTGGCGTTCGAGGGCAGGAAGGTCAGGCCGGAAAAAGACTTTCTTCTCTATCTGAACTACAGTGAGAAGGCGGTCGGCTTCTCGATGTTCACATTCAACGACGGCACCGAGGACGGCTACTTCATGATGCTGATCACGCCGAAGTACGAACTGAAAGAGGAAGAGATACTGCCCAAGGACATCGTTTTCGTGGTGGACACCTCCGGCTCGATGCGCTGGAACAATCAGATGGAGCAGGCGCAGGCGGCGCTGGTGAAGTGCGTGGAGTCGCTGGGAGAGCGGGACCGTTTCGGAATAGTGTCGTTTGCGACCGACGTACGGACGTTCAACTCCGAACTGATGGCCGCGACCGCGGAGAACCGCAAGAAAGCGGTGGAGTGGGTGAAGCGACTGGAGCCGCTCGGCGGCACCAACATAAACGAAGCGCTTCTGAAGGCGCTCGATATGGCGCCCAAAACCGCAGAAGGCTCGCAGAGCAAGCGGCGGCCCTTCATGGTGGTCTTCCTCACCGACGGCGAGCCGACGGTGGGCGTGGACGATCCGCTCAAGATCCTCAAGAACGTCAAGGAAGCGAACACCGTCCGCGCGAGACTGTTCGTCTTCGGCGTGGGCGAAGATGTCAACGTCAAACTGCTGGACAGACTGGCCGACGAGAATCACGGCCTGAGCGACTACATCAGCAAGGACGAGCGGATAGACGAGAAGGTGGGCGCGTTCTACACGAAGATAGCGTCGCCGGTGCTGTCCGATCTGAAGATGCAGGTGAAGGGAATGGAGATGCACGACGTCTTCCCGAAGGAGTTGCCCGACCTCTTCCGCGGAATGCAACTGGTGGTGACGGGCCGGTATCACGGCAACGGCGCGAAGGCGATCGAGGTGACCGGACGTCTTCTCGACAAAGAGTGGAAGATGACATACGAAGGCAAGTTCGCGGAGAACGACGAGAGCAAGGATTTCGTGCCGCGGGTCTGGGCGATGAGAAAGATAGGCGAGTTGCTGACGCACATCAGTCTCATCAAGGACCCCAACGACGCGAAAATGAAGGAGTTGAGAGGAGAAGTGGTGCATCTCGCCAGGAGATTCGGCATAGTCACGCCGTACACATCCTATCTTGTGATGGAGAACACGGCCAAAAGAGTGCCTCGTCCGGGTCCGTGGGCGCGGCGGGGCGCGGCGCCCGGCGGAAGACCCGCGCCGCCGCTCGCGCTGCGCAAGATGGCGAAAGAAGCGGAAGAGGACATGAAGAAGGACAAAGGAGAAGGTGCGCTCAGGGAAGCCAAGGCGCGCAGGGAACTGCTCGACGCGGAGAAGCCCGCGGCCGACGCCTTCGGCCTCGGCGGCGGCAAAAGCGGCTCTCACTACGAGCGGCTGCGGCAGGGCTTCGGCGGAAAGGTGACGCGCTACGTGAAGACCGTCGGCGCCAAAACCTTCTACTGCGTCGGTGACACCTGGTACGACTCCTCCTACGACCACAAGAAGCACAAGAAGGTGACCAAGGTCAAGTTCATGAGCGAGCAGTACATCAGGCTCCTCAGCGAGAGTCCTGAAATAGCGAAGTACCTCGCTCTCGGCAAGAAAGTGGTGATCGTCCTCGGCGACAAGGTCTACGAAGTGACCGACGAGGACGTCTCCGGCAAGGAGCCCAGCCACAAAGAGAAGAGCGAGCCGGAGAAGAAGTAACGACCCTGCGTGTTGCGTCAGGGGGGCAGCGCTCCCGGCCGTCTTCGGACGGCCGGGACGCGTTTTAGGCGGCCTCGACGCGCGACGGCGCGGTTTTCGCTTGCCAACAGGCGACGGGCGCGGTAATTAGGTCCTCTGGACTCGAAAAACGTCCGAACAGTGTGGAGGGGAAACATGCTTCGAAAATCCATCGTCGCCGCCGCCGCCGGACTTCTGCTGGCGACGGCGCTCGGCTGCGCGAAAAGTCGAAAAGAGAAAGCGCCCGCGCTCTTCAGAGTGGTCTCCACGACGCCCGCAAACGGCCGGAAAAGCGTGGCGGTGGACGCGCAGATAGCGATAACCTTCTCCCAGAGCGTCGATACCGCGACTCTCGCCGGCAATTACACGTTCGAGGACGTCGGCGGCAATCCCGTGACGGTCGTGGAGTCGTGGGCGAACGGAAACACCGTTCTCGTGCTGGCGCCGTCGGCGAACCTCGCCGCCGATACCAAATACATCGTCACACTGACCTCCGGCGTCACCTCCACGACGGGACTGTCGCTGGAGCGTCGCTCGTTTTCGTTCACGACCGGCGCCGGGGCGGCGACGGCGCTCGACGTCCTCTGGACCGGTCCGCCGAACGCCGTCAACGACGTTCCGCTCAACAAAAGACTGCCCGTAAGCGTCTGCTTCAGCGAGACCATGAACACCGCCACGGTGACCGCCGGAGTCTCCTTCATCGTGGAGGGAAAGACACAGGGAGCGGTGACGGGCTCTCTTTCCTGGAGCAGCACACTCTCGCTCGACGACACGGTCACGTTCACGCCGTCGGTCGACCTGAACGCCGGCGAGCGCTACACCGTCCGAATAACGACGGCGTGTCAGTCCTCCGCGGGACACACGCTGGCGGAGGAGTACGAGTTCTGGTTCGTTTCGGCGTCTCTGGCGCCGACCGCCGCGTGGGTCGCGGAGACGACCGACAATCCCGCGCACTACATCAACGCGACGACGGAGACCGGCGTCACCGTCCGCCTGCGTCTTCCCGACGGCGTACGCAAAGGCGACGCGATATGGGTGCGTCTGACCGACGCCGCGGCCGCCTGGGTCGAGACGACCGCGGGCGTCGCCGGAAGCGGCGAACGCGACATAAGCGGCCTCGACGCTTCAGGTTTGCAGGACGGCGTCGTGACGATAGAGGCCGCGACGGAGCGCTACGGCGTCCGTTCCGACGTGCTGACCGGCGATCCGGCGACGAAGGACACCGTCTCTCCGAGCACCTCGCTCGACTGGCCGAGCGTGGTTCCATCTCATCTGCCCGTGGCCGCGCTCACGCTGAAGATCGACTGCAGCGAAGCCGGCACGCTGACCGCGGAGGCGCGCGACGGCACGGCGACGTCCACGCAGACGACGGCGACCGCCGCGGGCGTGGTGACCGTTTCGGTTCCGCTGCATATCGCGGCCGAGAACACGATAACGCTGACGTTCGTCGACTCCGCGGGCAACGCTCAGGTCGCGCCGCTCACCTGGAACGTCTGGCACCGCGGCGGCTATCACAAGGTGGACGGCTCGACGGAACTGAAAGTATGGGTCTACGACTGGCACACCTACGAGCCGATCCAGAACGCGATAGTCGTTCTCGGCGACACGGATCAGTACGCGACCACCGACGCCGAAGGTTTCGCGTCCTTCGGCCCGGTCGGCGACGGACGGACCGTGACGGTCTACTATCCGCCGGCCCTGGGTCACGCGCGTTACGGAACCAGCATATTCACCGTCTTCGGCGTCGATCCGGGTCGATTGAGTGTGCCGCTGGGCTTCGACGCCGGAAGCGGCGGCTCTTCCGTCCTCGCGGATCTCTCCGGAAACACGAGTCAGAATCTTCCCAACGGCTTCATCACCTCGTCCGACGCGCAGGACTGGCCGGACAACGACCTCTCCGACGGCACCTATCAGGGTCTGTTCATGCCGTCGCGTTTCCTGTGCGTCTCGGTCTTCGACATAAGCGGCCAGAGTCTCGTCGGCCACGGTTTTGCGCATCTGGAGCCGCTCGCGCCGGCCGGCACCGGCACCGCGGACATAACCGTCACGAGTTCCGCGCCGACATCCCTCTCCACCGGCAACCTGACCGTTCCGGCGGACTGTATGCTGCCGGAGTCGACTCAGGACACGGAGACGTCGATGACCGCGGTGGTGGCGGTGCTGCCGAACACACCGTCGCTGGCGCTCGCCGGCGTCGGCTGGTTCCCCGCCGACCCGTCCGGCACGCAGTTCGCCTACTCGACCTCCGACATTCAGTACTACGAGTGGCCCGACGCGCAGAAGTACGGAGTGGGCGTCGTCGTCAACGACGTATTCGGCCGCGAGTTTCACGCGTTCAGTTACTCGACCTCGGCGCCGGGCGGCGCCGCGCCGGACCTGACGCTTCTGGATCCGCCTGAGATAACTTCGCCGGCCAACGGAGCGGTTCCGACGCCCGACGACGTCCGCTTCTCGATAAGCGATGTCGTCTCTCAGGGGCTCTATCTCGTGGAGACGACGGATCCGCAGACGGAGGAGACCTGGATGTGTCTGTTCTGCGCGCCGACGACGACGGTGACCCTGCCGCGACTGACCCTGACCGGCAACGACGCGCCGCCGCAGATCGTCTCCGCGGGACGCAGACTCGTCGCGAAAGCGTCCGCCTCCGCGCCGGACGTCTTCGATCCGAACTCCTACTCGGTGACGGAGAGTTTCTTTTTGTCGGGACGCTACGCCACCTCCAAGCCCGTGGCGCTGTTCGTTGCGGACACCACTCTGAACGACTTTCCCGGAGCGGAAGTGACGGGCGCGGCGCTCAACGACTCCGATCTGACCGTCAAGGTGATCGACATGATAACCCGCCAGCCCGTTCAGAACGCGATCGTCTACATCGGCAACTACAACGCGACCACGGCGGTGCTGACCGACGCTGCGGGAACGGCGGTGCTGCACAACGTCACCGGACCGGTCACACTGACGGCGGTCGGCCCCGCCGGCGGTTCGTATTCCTACATGACGATTTTCGATCTGAACGCGAGTTACGTGGTGATGGGCCTGCGCGACTTCGTGACCTCCTATCCGGAGTTCACTCTCTGGGGCGACGTCTACGGCATGACGACCGCGAACACCGGCGCGGCTTACGTGCCCGGCACGTCGTGCTACAACTTCAACATAAACCACTACCATCCGACCAATCCGGGTCTGAACGAGCCTGATCCGCTGGGCACGCACTCGGTCGACGGTCTTCCGGAGAACTACTCGTCGCAGATGTATCAGGCGGCCGCGGGAGTGGAGAACGTGGTCACGGCGTTCGACGAGAACGGAGCGACATCCGACGAGGTGTTCACGAACTTCACGATGACCCGCGGCGCGATGAATCCCTCAAGCGGCGCGCTCCAGTGGGACCTGTCGTTTCCGTCGCCGGCCTGGCAGGACATCTGGACGCCGATAAAGCCGTCGTCCTCGCCGAGCACCGTGACCGCGCCGGGCGGCCACACTCTCGACGACGGCGACGCCTATCTTCACGCCTTCTCGCTGGAACTGCCGACGGCCTGCACGCCGCTTGTGGGATACGGAAGAGGAACTCTCGGCGCCGGCAACGCCTCATACACTTATGGTCTGACCTACGCGCGACCGTCCGGCTTCGAAACGACGTGGTACAATCTGAAGTTGGACGGCTCCGGCACCTACGGCGCCGGCGACGCGTGGTACTCGTATTTCTGTCTGGGACGCCTCATCGCGCTGCCGTCGGCCTGCGACGCCGCGCTGCCGACGCCGCCGCGCATCCAGTATCCGACTCCCGGCGCCGCGCTGTCGCAGCCGCCGAGCAACCTCGTCTGGAACAACTCCTTCCCGGGTAAGCCGGGGGTCTATCATCTGATGGTGACCGGCCAGGGTACGGGTACGCCGCCGCCGTTCTTCGCGTGGATGCTGGTCAAGCCGACTCCCGCTTCCGGCTCCCAGGTGCAGGTCTATTTTCCGTCGCTGCCGCCGAGCCACACCGGTCCTTCGATCGGAATGAACTACTCATTGACCGTGACCGGCATTCATGTCGCGCACTTCGACAAGGACTGCTGGTTCATGCCGCTCACGGCCGGATTCGAGGAGCCGGGCGACTTCTTCATCGACGAGATGGCGCAGAACACGGCCGTCTTCACGGTGCCGTAGAGCGAGCGGATAACGCGCAGGCGTTCCCGTCGCGGACGGACGCGTCTCAGGCGTCGCCTCCGTCGAAGACGCCGTTCCAGTCGGCGGGCGGCGGCCTCCGTACGTAGAGCGCGCAGCGCTCTGCGAACATACGCGCGGGCGCGTCCGACGGAAACTCCTCCAGCAGCGACGAGAACGCCCGCGCGGCGGCCTCGAACTCCCTTCGGAGATAGAGGTCCATAGCGCTCTCGAACCCGGTCGCCAGGCGTCGCGCGGGGCGGTCCGCCTCCGGCATCAGTTGGTGAATCCAGACGGGCGACGCGCCGCCCCGAACCAGTACGAGATCCAGTCTGCGGAACAGGAAAGCGTCTTTCGCCGCCCCGCGTGTCGCTTCCGAAACCAGTATTTCGACGTCGTAACGCCGCGTCAGTTCCTGAAGGCGGCTGGCGAGATTCACATTTTCGCCGACGGCCGTGTAGTCGTAGAACTCCGGCGCGCCGAGATTGCCGACCGTGGCGACGCCCGTGCCCACTCCCACGCCTATCCGCACCTCAACCGCGCCGGGATCGCCGCCGGCGCGGAACGCGGCCGTCTCACGCACCATCTCCAGCGCCGTCCGACACGCGCGCGCGGCGTGGTCCGGCTGCTCGTCCGGATCGTTGAAGAACGCCATGACGCAGTCGCCCATGAGTTTGTCGAGTGTGCCGTCGCGACGGAAGACCACCGAAATGAGACGCGAGAAGAAGCGGTTCAGCAGGACGCCCGTCTCCGCCGGCGTCAGTCGCGCCGACAGCGAAGTGAAGTCGCGTATGTCCGCGAAAAGAACGCTTATCTCCTTCTGGTGGCCGACCAGGTCGAACTCCACCTCGCCTTCGATCATCTTTCTCACCACGTTACGCGAGACGTAACGACCGAAGAGTCTCCTGACGCGTCGGGCGGCCCTCTGCAGAAACAGCAGTCGGCAGAGCAGCCCGCCGGGCGTGTGAGCGACGACGGCCAGGAGCGGCGCGGCGACGGGCATCACCAGTCCGCCGCGGAACAGCAGATACTGCAGCAGCCATATCGCGACGAGGGCGCCGCAGGACGCTCCCGCGACGAGCGGCGTCCCACGGTCTCCGCCGAAGTAGAAGAACAACGAGAAGGCGAGCGCGCCGAGCGTCAGGAGCCACCTCGCCGTAGCGCCGACCGGAAGAAGATAGCGCTCGGTCAGCATCGTCCAGACGGCGTTGGCGTGGATTTCGGCGCCGGACATCCAGTTCAGTCGACTCTCCGTTCCGTAGGAGGCGGGCACTTCGTAGACGTCTCCGCCCATTCGTCCCACACGGCCGACGACGACGATCGCGTCGCGCACCTCGTCGCCGAGCGCGCCTTCGAGGGCGCGCCAGAACGATATCCGCGGTATCGCGCCGGGAGGGCCCACGAAGTTTATCAGCATGTCCCGCGCCGGAACGCGTCTGCGGCGGCCGTCGTCGTCCTCGAAAACCAGCCGGCCGTCCTCCTCGCGGACCGGCTCGCCGCGGCCTTCCGGAAAGCCGACGCGTCCGAGAAGCGTCGTCAGCGCAAACGAGTAGCGAACGTCGGAGGCGATCGCTTTTCTGTTGACCGCGATGCTCCGCAGAACGCCGTCGAAGTCGACACGCACGTTGACCAGGCCGCACATGCCCGCCGCCTCCAGCAGCCGCGGAGCGGGGTCGAGAAACGCTTCCTCCATCCTCGAGCCGCTTCGCTTCAGTCCCGCGGCGGACGCGAGAACCACGGTGCAGTCGCATCTCTCGAGCGCCTCGATCAGTTCGCGGTCCTCTTCGCCTTTCGAGCCGGCCAGTATGTAGTCGATCGCTATGACGTCCGCGCCGGCATCCGAAAGCGCGCGTACCGCCCGCGCAAGATACCGCCGCAGCGGCCACTGATGCACACGCATTCCGAGACGCCGCTCGCTCCGCTCGTCGATGGCGAGAATCAAAAGCGGAACGTCCACTTCGCAACGGCCGCGCACACGAAAGTCGAGATCGTAGACGAGCCGGTCGAGACGCGAAAGCGCGCCGGAGACGCCGACGACGACGACCGTCGCGGTGACGGCGCCCCAGATCGCGAGCACGTACGGAAGAACGCGTCGCCTGCGTCTCACTTGCCGACCCCCATCCGCTTCTCTATCAGCGAGACCAGCAGCGGTATCGCGTCGCGACGCTCCAGTGCCGTCACGAATCGCCTGTACTCCGCGGGGTCGAACACCATCTGCGCGAACGGCCGCAGGAAGGTCAAAAATTGCGAGCCTACGAAGTTCAGCGGCTCGCACGCCTGAAGGAACAGAACGGCCGGCGTGCCGAGTTTGCGTTTCGTTATCCACTCCGCGAGCCGCTCGAGCAGCGCCACGTCCTCATCGCTCAGCCCGCTTTCGGGCTCCACCGCGAACGCGTGCGAGAGAAAACTCTTCACTCTCCGCCAGAACATTCCAGCCTCTCCTTCACGAACGTCTCGACCCGCTCGCGATTGCCGCTGTAGCGCAGAAACACGCCGAAAAACGAGTCCTTCCAGGAAGGCTTCTCGAACGGACTCAGATGGACGCCCACCCTGTGGAAGTAAGCGTTTCGGAACGCGCGCCACGGCCGGCGCTTGACGAAAGGTCCCGTGCGCACGCTCACGCCGTCCTCGTCCAGTGTGTAGCGCGACGGAACGAAGAAGCGCAGAAGCGCCGCGAAAAGCACCGCCGCGCACAACGCCACCATGTACCACTGTCGCGTCCAGTCCCAGACGATGTAGAGAAAGCCGGCGATCACCACGAACACGAAAGCGCTCGTTCCGGGCTCCTCCACGCACGGAAAACTACGCCAACTGATCCGCTCCACGAGTCCACTCCCGCAAACGACGAACTCGACGGACGCCGGGGAGATTTTAGCGCATGGAGGGGCGCCCGGCGTACAGTTTTTACGACGGCGCGCAAACGAGTCGCGTTCCGAGACCCGTTTTCGGCCTTCGACGGCCGGAAAGCGGAAGATTATGGTGTCATTGCGGCACGGGCGGTATAATTATGGCACCCCGCGCGAGTTAGGAGACCGCTGAAAATGAAGAAGGAAGAAGTGCTCGGATACCTGCAGGAGGCGCTGGACGACGCGAAACGACTGGAAGAGTCCCAGCCCGGAGGCGAGGAGCACACACGCTGGCTGCTGACCACCAAAGCGCTGCTGAAGCAGGTCTTCGGCGAGGACTCGGACTTCTACAGGCACTTTCAGGAGATACGTTACGCCTACGAAGGCGACAGTCGGTTCGACTCCTGGTACTATCGTTACGAGATGGACAAACTGGCGAAGGCGGCGTTTCAGAAGGGTCTCTCCGAGGCCCGCGGCGTGCTTTCCGGCGCGCTCGAGCACGTGCGTCGCTTCGGTCTCGGTAAGGTATCGAAGTGATGCGCGCCGTCGCGGTCGGCTCGGCGACGATAGACGTCTACGTACGGGCGAACCGCGCCGTGGTGCTGGACTGGCACGGCCCGGTGGAAGAGAGACGTTACATGATGCTGGAGTACGGCGGCAAGTTGAACGTGCCGTTCTTCGTGGAGGAGACCGGCGGCGGCGGCACGAACATCGCCGTCGGACTCGCGCGACTCGGCATAGACGTCGAATTCGTCGGCGCCCTGGGTGACGACGAACGAGCCGATCGCGTCACGGACGCGCTGGGCCGCGAAGGCGTCTCGACCGAGCACGTGGTACGTCTGAAAGGAGAGAAGACCGGCCTGTCGGTGATAGTCGGCGGCCCCGACGGCGAAAGAAGCGTGCTGGTCTGCCGCGGCGCGAACAGCCGATTCGATCCGAAGACGTTTCCATGGGACGCGCTGGACGGAGCCGCCGCTCTCTATCTCGGCTCGCTGCACGGCGCGGCCGCCAGACTCCTCACGGAGTTGCCGAAGCGACTGGAGCGCTGGGACGGCGTACTGTGCTGGAATCCCGGCGGCGCGCAGGTCGGCGCGGGCCTGGACGCGATGCGGCCGCTGCTCGCCCGCTGCGACACACTGGTGCTCAACCGACGAGAGGCCGAAAAACTCACCGGCGCGGCGGCGCAGCGCAAACGCGTCGACGAGAGTCTCTGCACGCTCTGCGGAGCCTGCGTGGCGGCATGTCCGCAGCACATATTCAGGATCGCCGACGGAGCCGTCACCACGCACAACGAGGAGCGCTGCATCCGCTGCGGTCTGTGTGTGAAGGTCTGTCCCGTGGGCGCGGTGCTGGTGGAGCCGTGGGGGCTGAATCTGCGGCGGATCATGCGCGACCTGAAAGAAAGCGGCGTCGGAGTGGTCGTACTGACGGACGGCGCGCGGGGGGTGCAGGCCCACGACGGCCGACGCTTTTACGCGCTGCCGGCGATAGCGGCGGACGTGGTGGACATGCTGGGCGCCGGCGACGGCTTCTGCAGCGGTTTTCTGGGCGCGCGTCTTTTGGGACGCCCGCTCGAGGAGGCGCTTCTGTGGGGCGCCGCGATGGGCGCGAGCGTCACGGAGCACTTCGGCGCGAAAGACGGACTGCTGCCCCGCGAAAAACTCCGGCGCCTCATAACCGAAAGGGCCGGCGACGAACACGAGGTCCGCGTCTTCGAGGAGGCATGAGGTTGGAACGACTCCTGCGTCAGGCGCTCTCCACTCTTCCGTTTCCGCTGATCATCGTCGACACCGATACCCGTCTCAGACTCGTCAATCACGCTTTCGAGATGCAGTTCGGCGTCGGCCAGGACGCGCTGGGCAAAACGCTCGAGGAGGCGGTTCCCGCGCTGGCCGAGAAGAGCGGCGGAACGGCGTGGTGCGATCTTCTGCGCGACACCGTACTGGCGGAGAAGCGACCGATACACAGTCCTCGTTTCATGTTGAGCGTGAGGGAAGGCGTGTCGGATCCGTTCGACATCACGGCGACGCCGGTGCTCGACGCCGACGAGAATCTGATCGGCGCGATGCTGCTGGCGATCAACGTGCGTCATCAACTGGAACTCGAAGAGCAACTGCGTATCGATGCGCGTGTCTCTTCGCTGTCCGATCTCGCCAGCGCACTGGCGCACGAGATTCGCAATCCCCTCTACGCCGTCTCGCTGTCGGTGCAACTGCTGCGCGAGGACGTGGAGGCGGGACGCACCGCGCCCGAGCAGATCGGCGAGATACTGGACACTCTCTCTGAGGAGTCGGCGCGACTGGAGCGGATCGTCAAGGAGTTCTCGCAGTTCGCCAGACCGATACCGATGCGGATGCAGTTCGTGAGGCTCAACGACGTCACGACCCGCACGCTGCGCTCGTTGAAGGCGGCGGCGCAGGCGAAGAACATAAACGTGGTCGTCGAGTTCGGCGCGGATCCGAGAGTGCTCGCCGACGAGGAGCGACTGATGCAGGCCCTGGTGAACGTCGCCCGGAACGCGGTGGACGCCCTGGACGAAGGCGGTCGTCTCGAAGTGCTGACGCGACTGGAAGGCGACTGGGCCGTGGTCGAGTTCCGCGACGACGGCTGCGGAATGGACGAAGAGCAACTGCGACGCGTCTTCGACATCTTTTTCTCCACGAAGCCGGAGGGCACGGGACTCGGTCTGCCGATCGCGTTACGGATAGTGGAGGCGCATCACGGACACATACGCATCCACTCCCGCAAGGGCGTCGGCACTTCCGTCGGAATTTTTCTGCCGACCAAGATAGTTTCACGTTGATGGAGGAGCGACGATGGGAACGGTGCTTGTGGCGGAGGACCACAAGCCTTTGAGGAAACTCGTGGCCAAGGCGCTGGAGCGCGAGCGACACACCGTGCTCGAAGCCGCAGACGGTCGCGAAGCGATCGAGACGGTCGCCGAAAACGACGTGGACGTCGTCGTCAGCGACATTCGTATGCCGCGTATGAACGGAATGGAGTTGCTGAGCGAAATCCATCGTCGTTTCCCGTCGGTTCAGGTGATACTGATAACCGCCTACGGCGACGTGCCGCAGGCGGTCGAAGCGATGAAGCAGGGCGCTTACGACTTTCTCGAAAAGGAGAGCGAAGGTCGTCTCAACATAGCGCAGTTGCGCGCGCGCGTGGCGAAGGCCGCCGAAAAGCGGCGGCTCATACTGGAGAACGCGCAACTGAAAAAGCGCCTGAACGAGCGTTTCGCCTTCGAGAACATAGTCGCGCGCAGCCTCCAGATGCAACGCGTGCTGGAGACGGTCAGACAGGTCGCGCCGACCAGGGCGAGCGTCCTCATCACCGGCGAGAGCGGCACCGGCAAGGAAGTGATAGCGAACGCGATACACACCAACTCGACGCGCAAGAGCGGTCCGTTCATCAAGGTCAACTGCGGCGCGATACCGGAGACGCTTCTGGAGAGCGAACTCTTCGGCCACGAGAAAGGCGCCTTCACGGGAGCGCACCGCTCCAGAATCGGTCGCTTCGAGGCGGCCGACGAAGGCACGCTCTTCTTGGATGAAATAGCGACTCTCAGTCCCGCGATGCAGGTGAAACTGCTGCGCGTCCTGCAGGACGGAAGATTCGAACGCGTCGGCGGAAGCCGCACCATCGAGGTGGACGTGCGACTCATCTCGGCGACGAACGCCGAACTGCGACAGGAGGTGAAGGAGGGCCGCTTCCGTGAGGATCTGTTCTGGCGCATAAACGTCGTGCACATCCACGTCGCGCCGCTCAGGGAGCGACGCGAAGACATTCCGGAACTGGTTCACACGTTTCTGGTCGAGCGCGCCGCGCGCAACGACAAGAAGATCGACGGCGTCGACGAAGAGGCGATGGCGGCGCTGCTGCGATACGACTTTCCCGGAAACGTCAGGGAACTGG
Source organism: uncultured Planctomycetota bacterium (assembly GCA_964412125.1). Lineage (GTDB taxonomy): Bacteria > Planctomycetota > SKW154 > SKW154 > SKW154 > CAYPNR01. The sequence continues at coordinate 22,429 of CAYPNR010000021.1, forward strand.
AGAACATAATCGAGAGCGCGGTCGTCTTCTGTCGCGGCGACACGATCACGGTCGATCTGCTGCCGGAGGAGGTCCGCAGCGCCGCGGAGCCGGTCGACAGACTGGTCGTTCCGGTCGGAGTGACGCTGGATGAGGCGGAACGGCGACTCATCGAGGCGACGTTGCGCCACACAGGCGGCAACAAGACGCAGGCCGCCAGGGTCCTCGGCATCGGCAAGCGGACGTTGTTCCGCAAACTCAAGGAGTACGGACTGTCTTCATCGAAGGGGGACGCGAAACTTGAGGACGAGACTCACGCCCGAAGGGTTCGTCATCCGGACTCCCGCGAAACTGAACATCTTTCTTGAGGTGCTCGGCCGACGCGCCGACGGCTACCACGAGATAGAGACCCTGATGTTGCCCGTCTCCCTGTTCGACACGCTTCTGTTTCGGCCGCGGGAGAGCGGCGGAGCGAGACTGACGGTGGAGGGCGACGCGCCGGCCGACCGCAGCAACACCGTGCTGCGCGCGATTCAGGCGTTCTGCGAGTCCACGGGCGCGGACGAGCCGAACGTCGAGATTCTGCTGCGCAAGAGAATTCCGTCCGGCGCCGGCCTCGGCGGCGGCTCCTCCGACGCCGCGGCGACGCTGGTCGCGATGCAGCGGCTCCTCGGCGTTCGACTCCCGCCGCGGAAGGCGACGGAAGCGGCGTTGAAAGTGGGCGCGGACTGCCCTTTCTTCCTGCTCCGCCGTCCCGCGTTGATGGGCGGCGTCGGCGAAAGACCGCTTGCGTCTCTAACTGCGGAACGAATGGAGATTACCGTCGTCGTCCCTCCCATTAAATGTTCGACCGCACGAGTTTACGAAAAAGTGGACTTGACAGGGCGGCGGCGAGACGCTAAACTTCATCTGGAAGGTAAAAGTAGAATTACAGTTGGCGACCTGCGTCGACTGGCGTTCAACAGGCTGGAGGCAGCGGCGAGGGGGCTTTACGTGGAGATGGAGGAGTTTGCGGAAGCGTTACGCGACGTCGGCCGATTCAGCATGAGCGGTTCGGGCAGCGCGTTCTGGACCGTCGACGCGGGGATCCAGTCGAGCATATACGCGGCGCTGGGTGAGTCGGCGAGAGTGTACACCCTGAAGCCTTACGAAGCGGGCGGGACCGCGGCCGATTGGGGGAAGGGAACATGCGGGTGAGCGAGGTGCGTATCAAGATGACGCGGGGGCCCGGCAAACTGCGCGCGTACTGCACGATCACCTTCGACGAGATGTTCGTGGTCCGCGAACTGAGACTGATACAGGGTGCGCACGGCTACTTTCTGGCCATGCCTTCCAAGAAACTGCAGGATCACTGTCCGCGTTGCAGTTCGAAGAACCATCTGCGGGCGAGATACTGCAACAACTGCGGCGCACGACTGAGCGAGGAGCGCGGCGAAAGCGACTCCCGCGGCAGACCGAAACTCCATTGCGACATCGCTCATCCGATCAACCAGCGCTGCCGTCAGATGGTGCACAACGTCGTCATGGCGGCTTACAGACGCGAACAGGAGCACATCCGCGAGGCCGGAAACCGGCCCAAAGAGGTCTGGCGTTTCGAGGAACTGGTGGACTGGATACGCGACGAAACGATGGCCGAGCCGGAAGAGATGGACGAGTCGGACGATATGACGGACGAAACGACCGACGGAGCGGACGACGCCGTCCTCTGAACGCGATCCCGTCGAAGAGATCGCCACTTGCACAAGCGGAGCGGTTTGTGTATCCTTAAGGCGACGGATTTTTTCGTTGAAGGGGAGAGCGGCATGCGTCAGGTGCTGTTCGCGATATCGGCGGCGGTGTGCTACGCGGCGGGCGCGGCCAGCGGCGGCTTTCGAAACTGGTGGGAGAATCTGCCGGTGAGCGGACTGGCGCTTCTGGCGGCGGGGGCGGCCATATTCTTCGCGACCGCCGTCGGATTCGCGCAGTGGAAGAAGAAGGGACGTTTCGAGTCGCTCCTCCTCATAAACGGTCTCCTCCTGGGGCTGTCGTTGCTCTACGCGCTGACGCACGTCATGAGCAGTCTGCTGGCGCTTTTTCTGCTGGCGCAGTTGGCCTGTCAACTCATAGGCGTGCTGGCGTTTCTCATTTTCGGCGGCGACAGACGATGGGCGATCGCGGCACCGGGTATCGTCGCGCTGCTGGGCGCGGGCGGCGCTGTCGGCTTCGCGTTTCTGGGGTGAGACGAGATGGAAGAAGCAAGATTCTGTGAGTTGTGCGGCTCCGTCACCGAGCGACCGCTGGTCATAGACGGTCGTTTCTACTGCAGCGAGTGCGCGGCCCGACTCGGCGGCGGACAGCCCGTCGACGAAAGTCCGCAGGAGAGCGCTCCCGACGAGACCAGCGACATGAGCGAGATGAGCGAGATGGGCGACGGCGGAGACGCGGGAAGCGTGATCTCGCACGAGCCGATCGAGAGCGTCGGCATCAAGGACACCGCCGGTCCTGTGGAGGAGAAGTTGCGGTTTCGCTGTCTCGGCTGCGGCGCGCTTCTCTCCACGCCGATAATAGATCGCGTCTCGCGTGTATCGTGTCCGCAGTGCAAGACCGTACTGCTGGTGAATCCCGACGGAACGGTGGAGCCGCACCGGACGGGAGCCGCTCCGCCCAAGGCGCCGGTCGCGCCGCCGCAACGTCCGCCGGGGGGCGACGCAGGATTCGAGCGCAAGGAACTGGATCAGATGCTGGAGATGGGACACGAAAAGCCGCCGGAGCGTCGCGAGGCGCCCACCGTGCGCAGCCCTCGCGCCGCGGCGGCCAGACGGCCTCGCGTCCCGCGACGCCGCGGCGGCGACGCCGCGGAGGGCGAAAAGAAGCCCGTGCCGCGACTGCGCGTGACGCAAAAGTATCTCGAACGCGGCAAAAAACTGGCCGCGTCGCTGGGGACTCCGGAAAACAAGGGACTGCTGGTGTTGATGACCGCGCTGACGCTCATACCCGCGGCGCTCGTCCTGTGGGTCTGGGGCGACCTGCCCGGCGGCAAGAAGATAGAGGAGGCGTTCAGCGGCGCGGCGCAGTCCATGAAGGAAGGCTTCGA
>CAYPNR010000021.1:25580-27494 GCA_964412125.1 uncultured Planctomycetota bacterium
CAGCCTGAAGAGAAAACACCGCCCGAGCCTGAAAAGAAGACCCCGCCTGAAGAGAAAACTCCGCCCGACAAGAAGGCGCCGGAGACGCCGGAGAAAACACCTGAGGGAGGCGCGCCGCCCGGCTAAACGCGACGGCGGAAAACGGATTCTCTCGAATCAGGTTCGGATCCAGCGGAAGTCGAACGTCTCCAGATCGAAGAACAGCACGCGTTCGTGCGTCTCCGCCCGCAGGAGCCGGTTGAGAACGAGTTGAGCCGCGAAGACGCCGGCCGCCATGGCGGCCGCGGCCGAGATGCCCGCCACCGACTCCGCGCCCCTGTCGACGCCTCTCCACAGAGGCTCGAACGGGTCGCGACCGTCGCAGACGACGCCCACCATGCCGCAGAAGCCCGCGACCTGCGCCGAAACCAGAAACACACCCTTCTCGAGCGCCGTCTCGTGCAAAAGACGTCTCGCGCGGAAGTTGTCGAAAGCGTCCACGGCGACGTCGATGTCCCTGAAAAACCTTCCCGCGTTTCTTTCGTCGAAGCGGACCTCGTGTCGTATGACGCTCGCGGCGGGATTCACGGCCGCGAGTCGCTCGGCGAGAACGTCCACCTTGGAGCGTCCGAGCGTGTCGACGAGAGCGCCGATCTGGCGGTTGAGATTGGTCTCCTCGAAACGATCGCGGTCCAGGAGCGAGAAGCGTGCGACGCCGCATCGCGCCAGCACCTCCGCGGCCGCGCCGCCGATCGCGCCGCATCCGAAAACGCCGACCCTCGCCGCCATCAGTCGTTTGACGCCTTCTGCGCCGACCGTCGGTGCGAATCTCTCCAGCCGCAACGGCAGCACGCCTTCGGCGACGAGCGCGGTCTCGTGCTCGACCATCGGAACGCCTTTTTCGGCCGCCTCGCGTCGCACCCGCTCCCACGGCGCGAATTCCACGGAAAGCGTCTCCTCTCTCAAATCTTCCCGGCGACCAGCGAGCCGATCTCCGCCGGAGAGTCCGCGACGAACACGCCCGCCGAGCGAAGCGCCTCGACCTTCTCCTTCGCGGTTCCTCCGGAGCCGGCGATGATCGCGCCGGCGTGTCCCATTCGCTTGCCCGGCGGCGCCGTTCGTCCCGCCACGAACGCGAAAACGGGCTTGCGGAACCCGCGTCTTATGAACTCCGCGGCCTCCTGCTCCGCCGTTCCGCCTATCTCGCCTATCAGGAGCACCGCTTCGGTGTCGGGATCGTCCGCGAAGAGACGCAGTCCGTCGAGAAAAGTGGTGCCGACCACGGGATCGCCGCCGAGGCCGATCGCCGTGGACTGACCGACGCCGCGCGCCGAGCACTGCGACGTGGCCTCATAAGTGAGTGTGCCCGAACGCGAAAGCACGCCGAGCGGGCCCGACACGAACGCGTCGGCCGGCATTATGCCCAGTTTGGTCGCGCCGGGAGTGATCACGCCCGGAGTGTTGGGACCGATCATACGCGCGCCGCGCGACCCGGCGAAACGCTTGGCACGTATCACGTCCATCGTCGGAATGCCTTCCGTTATCACAACTATCAGTCGCAGACCGGCCGCGGCGGCCTCCATCACGGCGTCGGCGGCGAACGCCGGCGGCACGAAAACGACGGAGGCGTCCGCGCCTCTCTCGCGTACCGCCTGCTCGACCGTGTCGAAAACCGGCACTCCCAACACCTCCTGTCCGCCCTTGCCGGGCGTGACACCCGCCACGACGTTCGTGCCGTAGTCGAGCATCAGACGTGTGTGGAACCGACCGTGGGAGCCGGTGACGCCCTGAACCAGAACCCTGACGCTCTCGTCCACCAGAATACTCAACTCACGGTCCTCCTCAAGCGCCCGCGCGCGGGAACCGATGATACGCGCCGCCGACGACGGCGCAAGAGAAAAGCGCTTCACACAAAAGGCCCGCGTGCGGAAGAGC
>CAYPNR010000022.1:0-12284 GCA_964412125.1 uncultured Planctomycetota bacterium
CCGGGCGAGGCGCCGTAGTTGCCGGTGCCGCCGCCGGAGCCCGCCAGCGACGGCTTCACGACCGAGTCGTATACGCCGCCGGGCTGCGACCATCCCTCGCCCCAGCCGCCGTAGCCGCCGTGACCGCCGCCGCCGCCGCCGTCGTCGTCGTTCCGGCCCGGCGCGAAACCGCTTCCCGAAGCGAAGCCCCTGCCGTCGGCCGTCACCACGCCCGACGACTCCACCGTCAGATCGCCTTCCACCGCCAGAGTGGTGTGCGTCCACGCACTGTCCATCACAAGAGTTCCGGATACGTTCGCGTCATCCGAGACGGCCAGCGTTATGTCGCCTTTCAGCGTGAGCGCGGCGCCGCTGTCCAGCGTCAGCGAAAGAACGCGCGTGGACCGCGTGAGTCGCGGATAGTGCGGCCGTCCCGACGGAATAGTGACGCTGCTCGCCGGAGTCGGAACGCCGCCGGCCCAGTTGCCGCTCACCTCCCAGTTGTCGTCCACGTCGCCCGTCCAGGTGGTGCTGGTTATGTTGTTCACCGTGAAGTCGTTCGTCGCTCCGGGGGAGCCGTCGCGATATCCGTCGTTGGGCGTTATACGTATTCGTAGGTCGTTCTGCGAAGTGGCGCCGACGTCCGCCAGCGAGTTCCAGACGTAGGTGTGCGGCGTGCCGCCGCCGGAGGACGAGAGCCCCGTCGTTCCGTCGCCGCCGGCGCCCTCCGTCGCGGCGCTCCAGGTGCTCCCGCCGTCCTCCGAGTACTCGACGTATATGCCGCAGACGTCGCTCTCGGCGTCCGAAAGCGTGTAGTTTATCGTCACGTCTCCCGACTGCGGACCCGCGGGCGTGGTCACGGCGACCGAAGGCGCGGCGTTGTTGTCCACCGTGAAGTTGCCCGTCACCGCCCAGTTGCCCACGTTGCCGCCGGGGGTGTCCGTCGGCCGCATCCTTATCTTCACGTCCTCCTCGTAGACGCTTCCGATGTCCGCCGACGAGTCCCAGTTGAAAGCCTTGCCCGTTCCGGTCGGCTCGTTCAGTATCGGACTGCCCGTGCAGGAGTTCCACGTTCCGCCGCCGTCCGTCGAGTACTCGACTTCTATGTCGCAGGGGTCTCCCTGATTGTCGTAGAGGTCGTAGGATATCGGAAAAGCACCGCTCTGCGGCGACGACGGCGTCGTTATCACGATCCACGGCTTCTCGGAGACGGCGCTGTTGTCGACGTCGAAGTCCGCGCTCTCGGCGGCGACGCCCGTCTTGGTGTCGCTCGGCGTGATACGCACTCGTACCGTCTCCACGCCGAGCAGACCTATGTTGTCGGCGACCGTGTCCCAGACGAACGCGTGGGTCACGCCCGTCGGCGACGAGACGAGACCCGTCGTTCCGTCGCCGCCGGCGCCCTCCGTCGCGGGATACCAGTTCGCGCCGCCGTCGTCGGTGTACTCCACCGTTATCGAGCAGTCCTGGCTCTCCGCGTCCGTGAGCGTGTAGCCAACCGAGACGTCGCCGGACTGCGTGCCGGCCGGAACGATGACGTCCGAGACGACGGGAGCGGTGGTCGCGTCGACGGTGAAGTTGCTGGTGGAATAAGCGGTGCCCTCACGATACAGGTCGCTCGGAAGGATTCTTATCTGCACGTCCGTTTCATAGCGACCCGAAAGGTCCTGCTGGGCGTCCCAGTCGAAGTGGTGCGCGGTTCCGGGCGCGGGCGAGGACGAAAGAGCGCTCGTGCCGTCGCCGGCGCCGCCGCCGGAGACCTCCGTGGCGGGATACCAACTCACTCCTCCGTCGTCGGAGTAGTAGACGGTGATGCCGCAGGTGTCCGACTCGGCGTCCGACAGATAATAGGTTATCAGCACATTGGAGGTCTGCACTCCCGAAGGCGTCTGCGCCATCGCCGTCGGCGCTTCGTTGTTCGAGACCGCAAACGCACCGCTCTCGGACCAGGTGCCCTGCGCCAGATCGTCGCTCGGCCGGATGCGGATCTTTATTTGATCGCTGTACTTCGCGCCGAGGTCCGTCGTCGAGTCCCAGACGAATATGTGCGACGTGCCGCCGGGAGAGGACGAAAGACCGACGGTCCCCTCGCTCGGCGCGCCGGACACCTCGGTCGCCGGCTTCCACTGCGGCGTCGCGTCGAACGGGTCCCACCACTCCACTTCGATGTCCACAAGGTCCGAATTCGAGTCCAGAAGCCGGTAAGTGATGAAAGTGTCGCCCGCCTGCTCGGTCGTCGGCGTGTTCACCTGCGCGATCGGCGCTTCGTTGTTGTCCACCTCGAACGAAGCCGTCTCGCCCGCCGTTCCGGACTTGGTGTCGCCCGGCGTTATCCTCACCATCACCGCGGCGTAGCGCGCGTACCCCAGGTCCGCGAACGAGTCCCAGACGTAGGTGTGAGCCGTGCCGCCGGCGGAGGACGATAGATCCGTCGTCCCGTCGCCGCCTGTGCCCTCCGTCGCGGCGCTCCAGACGCTCCCGCCGTCCGTCGAGTACTCCACCATTATCGAGCAGAGGTCGCCTTCGGTGTCCGTCAGTGTGTATGAGACGCTGACCGCTCCGCCGGCGGGACTGCCGGGCGTGGCCACACTCGCCGACGGCGGATCGTTGTTGTCCAGACTCAACGTTATCTCCTCGGCCGTTCCCGTGCCGTCCACGTCCCGCGGAGTGATCCGGACGCGAATGTCGCCGCTGACCACTCCGTCGAGGTCGCCGGCGGCGTCCGAGTCCCAGACGAAAACGTGAGGCACGCCGCTCGGAGAAGTGGAAAGTCCGGTGACTCCTTCGCTGAACGGAGACGAGGACTCGGTCGCCGTGGAATAACCGGCGCCTCCGTCCCGCGAGAACTCCACCGTCACGGCGGCGGAGTTGCTGTCCTGGTCGATCAGAATGTAGGTGATCGTCACGTCGCCGGACTGCGTGCCGGAGATCGGCACGATGTAGACGGTGGGCGGCGTGTTGACCGCCTGGGCGGCCGAGCGCTTCTTGTTCTTCGGCTGAAGCATGAGAACGGCGCCGACGACCGCGCTGCCGCAGCCGCATAAAAACGTCAACAGAACCAGCAAGGCCAACAAACCGGACGGCTTCCGCATCTCACTCGCCTCCGAATTCGCTTCCAATCAAGACGATATCTTCCCCCTCATTAATGACGACGTTTCAGGTCGCTCTTCCACTGTCATTTGCCCGGAAAAGGCGTTTTCCGTGCAGGAACGCCGTCGAAACGCACAGGTATGCGCCGCCGCGTTCCGTCGAATCGGAACGCACAGACGGCGGACGCCGACGAGAGAGACGCGTCGCCGCACGCCCGGACAACGTCATTTCCCTTCCCGACGCCGCCTCGCGCGTATCCTGGACCAGGCGTCCCTCAAGCCCACCGTCAGGTTGAACACCGGTCTCTCCTCGCTTCCGTCCGGGTCGACGCAGAAGTAGCCCGTCCGCTCGAACTGTATCCTGTCCAGCGGCTTCAGGCGCCGGACGGCCGGCTCCATCTTGCAGCCGCTCAGCACCCGAAGCGAGTCGGGATTCAGAAACTCCGTGAAGTCCGCGTCCTTGCGTCCCGCCGGGTCCTCCACGGTGAACAGTCTTCCGTAGAGCCGCACTTCCGCGTCCACCGCGTGCGCGGCCGAGACCCAGTGCAGCGTCGCTTTCACTTTGCGGCCGTCCGGCGCGTCTCCGCCGCGCGTCGCGGGATCGTAAGTGCAGCGTATCTCCGTCACCTCGCCGCGGTCGTTCTTCACCGCGCCGACGCATCTCACGAAGTACGCGTATCGGAGTCTCACCTCGCGTCCCGGCGCGAGCCGGTAGAACTTCTTCGGCGGCTCCTCCATGAAGTCGTCGCGCTCGATGTAGAGCACCTTCGAGAACGGAACCTTACGCGTGCCCGCCGAGGCGTCCTCGGGATTGTTGACCGCATCCATCTCCTCGACGAGCCCCTCCGGGTAGTTTTCTATCACCATGCGCAGCGGACGAAGAACGCCCATGAAGCGGGGCGAGGTCTTGTTGAGACGCTCCCGTACGCAGTGCTCCAGCAACTCCAACGAAACGGTGCTGTTGACCTTCGAGACGCCGATGCGGGCGCAGAAGTCGCGGATGGCCTCGGGCGGATAGCCGCGCCTGCGCATGCCCCTGATCGTGGGCAGGCGGGGATCGTCCCATCCGCGGACGTGTCCCTCGCGGACGAGTCTGGAAAGCATCCTCTTGCTCATCACGGTGTAGGCGAGATTCAGCCGCGCGAACTCTATCTGCCGCGGATGATGGACTCCGAGTTGGTCGAGAAACCAGTCGTAGAGGGGACGATGGTCCTCGAACTCCAGCGTGCAGACGGAATGCGTTATCCCCTCGATGGAGTCCTCCAGTCCGTGAGCCCAGTCGTAGGTCGGATAGATGCACCACTTGTCGCCGGTACGGTGGTGAGCGGCGTGGAGGATGCGGTACATGACCGGATCGCGCATGTTCATGTTGGGATGGGCCATGTCTATTTTGGCGCGCAACACCTTCTCGCCGTCTCCGAACTCGCCGGCCCGCATCCGCTCCAGCAACTCCAGATTCTCCCGCACGGAGCGGTCCCGATAGGGACTGTTCACGCCCGGCTCCGTCCATGTGCCGCGATGGGCGCTCATCTGCTCGGCGCTCAGGTCGTCCACGTAAGCCTTGCCCGCCTTGACCAGTCGCACGGCGTACTCGTACATCCGCTCGAAGTAGTCCGACGCGAAGTAGAGTCTGTCGCCCCAGTCGAAGCCGAGCCATCTGACGTCCTCGATTATCGCCTCGACGTACTCCCCGGCCTCCGTCAGCGGATTGGTGTCGTCGAAACGCAGATTGCAAAGTCCGCCGTACTCCTCGGCGAGACCGAAATTCAGACAGACCGACTTGGCGTGCCCGATGTGCAGATAGCCGTTCGGCTCCGGCGGAAACCGCGTATGCACGCGGCCGCCGCACCTGCCCGTCCTCAAGTCCTCGTCGATCGCCTGGCGTATGAAGTCCCTGCCGCCCGTCGCTTCCTTCGCCGCCATCATTTCTCCCGTTCCGCACCTTCGTCCTGCTTCTCCCGCTCCTTCTGCGGCACCTCGACCACGACGCCGCCCCAGAAGATCCGCGACGGACTGAGGTCCTCGGCCGCGTACCGCAACATCAGTCCGACGTCGGGACGCGGCACGCCTTTGAAGGAGAGTCGACCGTTGGTGTAGACCTCTATTTCGGCGCCGGGCGCGAACAGCGGCTCGGCCAGAAGCAGCCGGTAGCGCGCCACGTTGTAGGCGCGGACGTTCACGCGGTTGCCTTCGACGCTCAACTCCACCCCGCAGTACTTCTCCGGCATCGGAAACGCTTTACGCGGGGCGGGCAGACTCCATTTCCCGCTCAACTCGACCTGCTCGCCCATCCGCTCCACGATCACCTTGGTTTCGTCGCCCGACTTCTTGCCTTTTATCGCCGCGGCGATGTCGCCGCGGCTCTCTATCTTCCTGCCGTCCACCTCCACTATCTTGTCGCCGGCCTTCAAGCCGAGTTTGTCGGCCGTGTAGCCCTCCACCACGCGGACGACCTTTCCGTCCGGCCCTATCTGCACGCCGAGCAGCGCCTTTTTCGACTTCACCTCGCAGTTCGGCACCTCGAACGGCTCGCCGCACTCGCCCATTTTTTCTATGACGAGCCAGTCGCAGCGGCCGCGCTTCTCCACGTCGTCGGTCAGCCAGATGATTTTTTTCGGCAGCGTTCTGACGTGCTTCTTGATGAACTCCACGATGTGCGGCGCCTCGTCCGGCATGTACGACGGCCTGTGTCCGTGCCCCTCGATGGAACGCCAGGTCAGGTCCGCGCCGGCCTTCTTGAACACCTCCATAAGCGGTTTCATCCGCTCCGACGGATAGAGCGGATCGGTGGTGGTGTTCACCGCGTAGGTCGGTCGGCTGCGCATGTTCTGCGCGAAGACCGCGCCGGCCATGTTCGCCACCAGCGGATTGCCGTTGAGCGGAACGAAAGCCGCGAACGGCGTGGGATTGTGCGCGCACATGTGAATCGCCCCCGAAGCGCCGTCGGAGAAGCCGGTCAGATACACCCGGTCCGGATCCACATTGTAACGGCGGATCACCCACCTGACCGCCTCCACCACGTTACGCGTCCCCGCAGGCTCCCACCACACGCAGCCCTTCCTGGCCGCCGGCAGCATCATCAGCCATCCCTGTTCCTTGCAGACGTCGCCGTAGAGGCCGCCCCGGCGCTTCAGTCCCTCCTCCGGAACGAACCGCGGCCGCGACACGCCGCCGTGCAGGTCGACCAGCAACGTGTATTTTTTCGTCGCGTCGTAGTCGTCCGGCACCCACAGCACGACGGGCGCCTCGCCCGCCTTGAACGTGACCCATCCCTTCTTCGGCTCTTCGGGTCGCGTCGGTCCTTTCGCTATCGCGGCCATCACGTCCCGCAGGGGAACGTTCGCGCCGACGAGTTTCTTCAGGAGTTCGGCTCTCCGTTCCTTCCCCTCCGCGGCCAGGTACTTGGCCACGTCTTTGTCGAGGTCCTGCGCCGCAAGCCCCGCGCAGGCGACCAGAATCGCGCACGCCAACCCGATTCTCATTCGGATTCCCCCAACGACTACCGTCTTCCATTATAGCCGGCGGCGGACGGAGAAACAAAGCCCGGCGACGGGAAGCCGCGAACGCGGCTCCGTCGGCGCTTCGAGAGCGACGACGGTTGCAAAGCGCGGAAAAACGGGGTATATTAGGATGCGGATGTTCAGAGGGGCTGTTTGGGAGGACCGCTTATGAGACGAGGTTTCACGTTGATTGAGTTGCTGCTGGTACTGGCCATACTGGCGGCGCTCGTCGGAATCCTTCTGCCGACGCTGGTCGGCTGGGCCGGCCGCGGGGACCTGGAAGCGATCAAGTCGGACGTGCACACACTGCGGGTCGCCGTGGAATCCTACTACATCGACAAGGGGTCTCTGCCGCGCTCCGACAACGAGGCGAACTTCAAGACGGACGTGACAAACGCGCCCAACCTGCTGCTGGCGCGCCTCAAGGACGACCCCTGGGACGCCAACGACGGAACGACTCAGTGGGACACCTACGAGTTCGCGGTGAACGGCAACTTCTACGTGATCGGAACCGACCAGAACACATCCGGCGGCAACACCAACAACGATTACGCTGTTAATGCGGACGGCACACTCGACACGACCGACATCAACGGCACGCCCGGCACCGACGTCTGGTACGAAGGCAGTTACAAAGAGTAAGTCGCGAACAAGACCGGAAAACGACTGAGACGCCCGTCCGGGGCCGCCGGACGGGCGTTCGCTTTTTACATTCCTTGTTTGCGTCCGCCGGGCGGGAGTTTTATAATTTGAGAGGAGCGGATTCTGGAGGACCGTCGATGAAGAGAGGTTTCACGCTGATCGAGTTGCTGCTGGTGCTGGCGATACTGGCGGTGCTGATCGGACTTCTTCTGCCGACGCTGGTGGACTGGCGCGACAAAGGAGAGATCGAACGCGTGAAGGCCGACATCCACACGGTGCGCAACGCTGTGGAGGCCTACTACGCGGAGACGGGCTATCTGCCCGTGGACACCTCGGAGGCGAACTTCAAGGACTGCCTGACCAAGAACGTTCCCCGGCGGCTGGTACCGTCGCTGGAGGACGAGATGTGGGACGCCACGACCGAGACGACGCAGTGGGACACTTACGAGTACAAGACCGGGGCGGACGCCAACGGCTACGTCAAGTATTATGTTATAGGGACGGACCACAAGAAAACCGGCGGCAACGAGGACAACATCTATGCGTTCAACACCACCGCCGGCAACGAGGGCCAACTCGACCTGACCAACGTCAACGGCACCCGCGGCGTGGACGTCTGGTACGAAGGCAACTACATAGTACCGTAGGCGTCGCGGGCGGCGGAACGGGGCGGCCGACCGCCCCGTTACAGGGATTTCGTGTCCGAAGCATCCCTCACGGGGCCGCGAACGGAAGCGGTTCAGCGGGGGGATTCCGTGTCTGAAGCGTCTTCCGCGGGCCTGCGCGCGGAAGTGCGGGCGCGGCGATTTTACTGGAAGAACGGCGAGCGGACGATATAATATGCGACGTTGTGGAGAGGGTCGATGATAGCGACCGAGGACCTGTGGCAGGTCTATCCCGGAGGAGTGGAAGCGGTCCGCGGACTGAATCTGGAGGTTGGGAGCGGCCGCAGTTTCGGACTGGTGGGCCCCAACGGCGCCGGCAAGACCACCACCATCCGCATGCTCGCGGGCCTGTTGGCACCGACGCGGGGCCGCGTTCGCATTCTCGGCGCGGACATAACCGAGGCGCCGGAGAAGGTCATGCCGCGGATAGGATACCTGCCCGACGAGTACGGCATGTACGACAATCTCCGCGTCTGGGAGTATCTGGACTTCTACGGCCGGCTTCACCGCCTGAAGAAGGCGCGTCGCCTCGACCGCATGGAACATCTGCTTTCGCTGGTGCGGCTCGGCTCCCGACGCGACGAGTTGGTCGGCCGTCTCTCCCGCGGGATGCGCCAGCGCTTGATGATCGCGCGCACGCTGCTGCCGAATCCCGACGTTTTGCTGCTCGACGAGCCGACGAGCGGGCTGGACCCGCGTTCGCGCGCCGAAGTGGTGGAGGTGCTTCAGCATCTTGCGCGCGCGGGAAAGACGATGCTGGTGGCGTCCAACATTCTTTACGACCTGTCGGCGTTCTGCGACTCGCTGGGGATAATGAACCGGGGAGTGCTGGTGGCGCGGGGCTCGCTCGACGAACTGGCCGAAACCTACTGCCGCGACAGGATGCTGCGCATCGTCGTGGTCTCCGGAATAGAAAAGATCGAGGAGGTACTTGCTTCGGACGACGCCGTGCGTTCGTTCACCATCGAGGGGAACCTCGTCTCGCTCCGTTACACGGGCGACGCGCGGCGCGTCGCCGAACTGAACGAGAAACTGGTGCGTTCCGGTGTCAACATAACCGGTGTCTGTGAGGAACGGCGGACCATTGAAGACGTCTTCCTGAGCGTCACGCAATGACGACCGCGCCCGGCGGACGCCGACCCGCTTCATCAAACCGTCTGCTCTAAGGGGTACGGAAGAATGAGAATCCTTATTCTGGCGCCGCGTTCAAACTTTCCGGAACCGACGCCCGGCTGGCTGCGGATACCGCAACTCGCGCTCGCCGTTCTCGAGGCGCTGACGCCGGAAGGCCATGAGGTGCGGGTGGTGGAGGAGGAGTTCGAGCCTCTGCCGCTGGACGAGCACTGGGACCTGATCGGCATAACGACGATGACGGCGACCGCGCAGCGCGCGTACGAACTGGCCCGTCGGTTCCGCGAGCGCGGCGGCAAAGTCGTCCTCGGCGGCGTTCATGTTTCGATGCTGCCGGAGGAGGCGATCGAGCACGCCGACGCCGTGGTGGTAGGCGAGGCGGAAGGCGTCTGGGAACGCGTGGTCGAGGACGCCCGTCGGGGCGAACTGCGGCGCATCTACCGCAACATGAGGCCGCCCATCGAGCACACGCCGGTGGTGAAGTGGCCCAGACCCCGCAAGATATTCGGAATCAACACCAGCGTGACACCGGTCATGACCACACGCGGCTGCCCCAACGACTGCGAGTTCTGCTGCGTCCATCAACTCTACGGCCATCGCGTCCGTTACATGCCCATCGAGCGGGTCGTGGAGCAGATAAGGAGCACCCACACCGACCAGATAATGTTCCTCGACGACAACCTCGGCGGGAACCGCCGTTACGCGATGCGCCTGTTCTCCGCGCTCCGGCCGCTCCGCATCCAGTTTCTCGCGCAGGTGTCGGTCCGATTCGTCCTGGACGAGCCGCTCTTCGCCGCCGCGCGGCGCGCCGGTCTCGCCGGCATCTTCGTCGGCGTGGAAAGCGTCCAGCCCGAAGCCATGCGCGCCCTTCGCAAGTCCACCTCCCTCGACGACCTCGTCCGCGCGATCCGCCGTTGCAACCGCGCGGGCGTCGCCTTCCACGCGTCCCTGATCTTCGGCCTCGACGAGCAGGGGCCTTCCGTCTTCGACCACACTCTCGACTTTTTGATGACACACAACGTTCCTTCGGCCAGCGCGAACGTTCTCACTCCGTATCCCGGCACCGCGCTTTACGACCGTCTTCTGCGCGAAGGCCGTATCGTGCACACCAACTGGGCGTATTACGATCACACGACTCCCGTCTTCCGCCCGGCGCGGATGTCGCTGCGCCAACTCGCCGACAACTACATCCGCTTCCGTCGCGGGCTGTTCTCGCTGCGGTCGATCGCCAAGCGACTGCCCGCGCAACTGCATGTGCGGCCCATGATGTATCTCGGAATGAATCTGGCGTACCGCCGCACCACACGACTTCTCGCGGAGCACCACAGACGCTATTTCGCCTGGCTGGCGGACTACACTCGTCGCAAGAGTCTCGTTCCGGACGCCTCCGGCTAAGCGTCGCGCTCCTCGCGGAGGCGGCGGGTTATCAGCAACTGCTGAATCTGACTGGTGCCTTCGTATATCTCGGTTATTCTGGCGTCGCGCCAGAAACGACCGACGTCGCTCAACTCGCCCACGAAGCCCCGGCCGCCGTAGATCTGCAGCGCGTCGTAGGCGACGCGGTTGGCGACCCGGGAGGCGTGGAGTTTGGCCATGGCCGCGAGCGTTCCGTAAGGCCGTCCCGCGTCCTTCGCGACCGCCGCGCGGTAGAGGAGCGAGCGCGCGGCCTCGATTTCGGTGGCCATCCGCGCCAGCATCGCCTCTATCGCGCCCATCTCGATTATCGGTCTGCCGAACTGCACGCGCGCGCACGCGCGCTCGAACGCGCGCTCGAACGCCCCCTGCGCTATGCCCAGCGCCTGCGCCGCTATCCCCAGACGCCCGCCGTCCAGCGTCTCGAACACGATTCGAAAGCCGCTTCCGACCTCGCCCACCAGCGCGTCGCGCCCCACACGTACGTTCTCGAAACGCAGTCTGCCGGTGGTGGCCGCGCGTATCCCTATCTTTCCGCGCAAGCGGCGTCTGCTGACGCCTTCCTTCGTCGCGAGGTCCTCGACCAGAAGCAGACTCGTCCGCGGCCGCTCGTCGACGCCGCGCACGCGGCATACCACCAGCGCCAGGTCCGCCACGTCGCCCTGCTGAATGAAAATCTTTTCGCCGTTTAAGACGAACCCGTCGTCGACGGCGTCCGCGACCGTCTTTATCGCCGCCGCGTCCGAGCCGGCCTCCGGCTCGGTCAGACAGAAACAGCCCAGCAGCCGGCCGGAAAAGAGTTCCGGCAGCAGTCGTCGTCTCCTCTCTTCGTCGCCCGCCAGCATTATGGGAGTCGCCACGAGCGTCGGATTCAGAAGCATGATGACCGAGGCGGACGCGTCCTCTCTCGCCAATTCCTCCGCTATGGTGCAGAATCCCAGGAACGAGCCGCCGCCGCCGCCGTAGGTCTCCGGAAACGGATATCCCAGGAAACCTTCCTCTCCGAGTTGCCGCAGCAGTTCCCTCGGATACTCTCCGGCCCTGTCGCGCTCGGCCGCGAACGGCGCGACGCGCTCGAGCGCGAAGCGGCGCGCGCGTCGCCTGACGGCGGCCTGCTCCTCGGTCAGGTCGTACTCCATGCCGGAAACCTCAAATCTGGAAGTCCGTCGCGCGCAGTTTACCCGCAAGGCCGCTCCCCGCGCAAGCGGAACCGGCAGGCGAAGCGCGACGGAGCACGGAGTTGTTGCGGGCGAGTCGGTCGGCGGGTAGAATTGGAGGAGAGGACGTTTGCGGAGGACCGGCGTTGAGCGAGCAGTTGCGATTCGGCTCGCTGGCGATAAAACGCGGGCTTCTCACACCGAAACAGGTGAACGAGTGTCTCGAAGCGCAGGTGAAGATAGGCCGCTTCGGCGTGAAGCCGCCGCCGCTGGGCGAGATAGCGGTCGAGAAGGGAATGATGGACAAAGAGACGCTGCAGCGGTTGCTCGACGAGCAGAACGCGGCGAGACCGTCGAGAAGGGCGGCCGCGGAGCCGCCGGAAGAGGAGATCTACGAGGACGAGGAAGAGGAGCCCGAGCCGGAAACGGTGCGGCGTCGCGGACGAATAGGCGATCCGCCGTGGCTCAAAGGCCTCATCGGTCTCGCGTCGGCCGGAGCGGTGATAGTGACGGCGCTGGTGGCGCTGCGCCTGATGCAGCCGCACAGGAAGCGCCCGGCCGCGAGACCGCGGCCGGCGAGACCGGCGCGGCCCGTGTCCCCGGCGCGGCCCGCGACGCCGGCGCAGCCCGTCACGCCCCATCCGCCCGTCACGCCGGAGGTGCCGGCGTATCGCAAGGCGCTGGACGCGCTCAAGGAGTTCGTGAACG
>CAYPNR010000022.1:12384-26652 GCA_964412125.1 uncultured Planctomycetota bacterium
CCGGAGGTGCCGGCGTATCGCAAGGCGCTGGACGCGCTCAAGGAGTTCGTGAACGGCCGACACACCTCCGGGGAGAAGATCGCCGAGTGCAAGAAGTTTTTGAAGGAGCACGGCGAAACGCCGGCGGCGGCGGAGGCGCGACGGCTCCTGGCCGGACTGGAGAGCCGCGCGGATCTGGAGAAGGCGAAACTGGAGCAGGAGGCCTGCAGCGCGTACGTGGCGATGATGGGCCGCGTACTGGAGGCGAAGACGCAACAGAAGTTGTGGAAGGCGCTGAAGGAGTTGCGCGACTTTCCGAAGAAGTACGCGGAGACCGACTACGGCAGGAAAGCGCGCGGGGAAGCGGACCGTCTCCAGGCGGAACTGGGCAGGCGATACGCACTGGACGTGGAGCGGCTGAACCGCGCGCTGGCGATGGGCAGACTGGAGGAGGCGCGCAGCGTGGTTTCGACGATGGAGACCTACGCGGCGCCGGAGGTGGTCAGGGAAGTGCGTCAGCGCATGAAGGAGGCGTCGCCCGGCGCGGGAGTGAAGCCGGAGACGGGCCCGCCGGAGAAGCGTTACGAACGCGCGCTGACGCTCATGCGCCACAAACTGTATCCGGAGGCGGAGCGCCTGCTGGGACCGCTCATGACCTCCGCCTCGTTCGTGAAGGCGCACCCCGAGGCGAAGGAGCGCTGGCGGACGCTGACGCTGCTGCTGCGCGTGTATCGCGCCGCGGCGCGACGCCTGCGGGAGATGCAGGGCGAAAGTGTGGAGGTGCCCCTCTTTCCGACCGGCAGAATCGCGCTTCGTCTCAAGGAGGTGCTCGGAATAACGCTGATCGGCACCGACGAAGCGGGCGGAGAGGTCCGCGTTCCGCTGACGGAGGCGCAGGCGGCGTTCGTACGCAGGACGGCGCTGGAGGCGTCGGGCGGCGAAGACGCGGAGTTTCTGCTCGGCGCGGCGCACCTGTATCTCGAGCGCGGAGACGCGAAAGGCGCGGACGCCGCTCTCAAAGCGGCGCTCGCGGCCGGCGCGAAGAAAAGCGAAGTCGAGCCTCTGCTGACCCGCGTGGAGGGCCCCTCGGCGCGGAAGGGCTCGGCGGAGGTGCAGGAGTTGCTTCGTCGGGCGGAGGCGCTCATCGGCAGGGGCAAGCACCTGGAGGCGCTCTCCCTGCTGCGCCGGGCGCGGACGGAGACGGCCGAGAAAGCGCTCCTCGCCAGGATAGACTCGCTCCTCGCCCGCTGCGAGAAGCGGCTGGCGGTGAGCCGCAACCCGTTCGCGGTGAAACTGCTGAAGCGCGACGATCTCGGCAGGCGCGTCCGCGAGGTGTTTTACGACTTCGAGGACGCCTCGCAGTTGAACGACTGGCGGGAGTACAACTGGTACTCGATTTTCGATCTGCACAACTCGATATGGCGTCTGGAGGGAGGATGGCTGCGCGGCTCCGGCAGTCACGGCTATCTGTGGCGCGGCTACATCAAAGGCGACGTGACGGTCGAGTTCGACGCGTACTCCACCGGCCACACACAGCAGAACATACAGGTGACGATATGCGACGACGGCAAGGGGCGCAACTTTCTGTTCGGCGCGGGCCTGGTGGAGTTGGGCCCGGGACAGGACGTGATCCGCTTCAACCAGCCGCGCGGCATGCCGCAGAGCATGGCGAAGCGACCGAGTCGCGTCCGCTCGATGCAGCGCTACCACATCAAAGTGGAGCGGAAGGGCAACATACTGAGATTCTTTCTGGACGGCAAAGAGATACTGAGGGCCCGCGCGCGCGCATACAAGGACGGACACGTAGGACTCTTCGCGGCGGGCTCGACGGTCTATTTCGACAACGTACGTATAATCGGGCAGATCGTCGAGAAGCGCAAATGAAGCCGGTGGCGAAGCACCCGAGGGCGCACCGCGACTACGTCATCCTCGACAGGATGGAGGCGGGACTGGCGTTGCTCGGGACGGAAGTGAAGGCCGCCCGCATAGGACGCGTCTCCATCAAAGAGGCCTACGGCAGGATAAAAGACGGCGAAGCGTGGCTGATGAACGCCTACTTCGGCGAGTATCCGCCGGCGGGCAAGGCGCAGCACGACCCGCAGCGGAAGCGCAAACTACTGCTGCACCGGCGTCAGATACTGAAGTTGTCCGCGGCGCTGCGCCGGAAAGGCACGACGCTGGTGCCGCTGCGGTTGTACTTCAACCGCCGCGGCATCCTGAAAGCGGAGATGGCGCTGGCCAGAGGACGACCGAAGTACGACAGGCGGGAGATCATAAAGAAGAAAGAAGCGAGAAGGGAGATGCGGAAATGGGTCCGTCGATGAGCGTGCCGCGCTCGCGGAGTCTTCTTCGGCGGACGACGGAGACGGACGCCGCTGGACGGGACCGCCCCGGCGGCGTATCCTTTTCCGGCAGGTGGCGGATTTAAGGAGGAGGAGATGCGTTCGGTTCTGCTTCTGCTCGCGCTCGTCGCGGCGGGCTGCGCCTCCGGCAGCGGACAGGCGGTGCCGGTGAGCGAGGAGCGCTTCAAAGAGGACATCGAGAGCGGCCGACCGTATCTGGTTCTGTTCACGGTGAGTTACGAAGGCGTGGCCGCGATGGAGGGAGCGGCGCGCGCGCTGCGCGGACGCGCGCGTTGCATAATACTCAGGCTGGCCGAGGCGCGTTCCGCTTTCGCCGAGCATCGCGTCTCTTCGCCGCCGACCTTCATCCTCTTCGTGAAGGGGAAGGAGGTGTGTCGCCGGTCCGACGCCGTCGGCGCCGAGGAGTTGGTCGAATGGGTCGCGGAGCATCTTCCGAAGGAGTGACGGAGGCGGACGAACGCTGGATGTCCGTCGCCCTCAAAGAAGCGGAGGCCGCCCTCTCAGAAAACGAGGTGCCGGCGGGCTGCGTAATCGTGAAAGGCGACCGCCTTCTGGCGCGCGCGCACAACCAGACACGCACCCTTCACGATCCGACGGCGCACGCCGAGATGATCGCCATTACGCAGGCCGCGGCCGCGCTCGGATACGAGCGTCTCGACGGCTGCACCGTCTACGCCACGGCCGAGCCGTGCGTGATGTGCGCGGGCGCGCTCGTGCTGGCGCGCGTCGCGCGCGTGGTGTACGGATGCGCCGAGCCGAAGTTCGGCGCCGCGGGCTCCCTGTACCGCGTCCTGAGCGACGCGCGGCTCAATCACCGTTGCGACCTGACCGCAGGCGTACTGGCGGCGGACTGCGCCGCCCTGCTCCGGCGCTTCTTCGAGCGCCGCCGCGCGGAGCAGCGTAACAAAAATCGATGACGGCCGGCGCCGCGAAGAGAATCCCGCTTGCCGCTTCGCCTCCGACGCGGACGCAATATAATCGGACAGGACCGTCTGGAGACGCGTGAATGGAGCACAGAATAGAAGTGGCGCTTGCGGAAGGCGTATTCGACGCGCGGGCCGCCGACCTCCTCGACTCGATACGCGACCTCGGCGTGACGACGGTGCGGCGGGTGCGCCTCGTCCGCGTCTATCTCCTCTCGGGCGAACTGAACGAGACGGCTCTGCGTCTCGCCTCGACCGTTCTCGCCGATCCGGTGATCGACGTCTGCGCGGCGGACGCGCCGGTGCTGGACGAGAGCGGCGCGGCGGTCGTGGTGCAGGTCGCCAAGAAGGCCGGCGTGATGGACCCCGTGGCGCTCACCGTGAGCAAGGCGCTGAACGAGGCCGGCGTCCGCGCAGCGGCTGTGCGGACAGCCGTCAAATACCTGCTCTTCGGAAATCCCTCGCAGGCCGAAACCGCCCTCCTGACGAGAAAGGTCCTCGCCAACGAGGTGATCGAGGAGGTGCGGATCGGCGGCGAGCCTCTCGGCATACCCCCGCAGCCGCCGGCGTACGAGTTCAGCCTCACCACCGTTCCTCTCCTCGAGGAGGACGACGAGGGACTGGAGAGGATAAGCCGTCAGGGCATGCTTTCGCTCTCTCTGGAGGAGATGCGGGAGATCCGCGCGTACTTCGCGCGGGAAGGACGTCCGCCGACCGACTGCGAACTCGAAACCTTCGCGCAGACCTGGAGCGAGCACTGCGTGCACAAGACTTTCCGCGGCCTCATCCGCTACAGGGAGGCGGGCGCCGGCGAGCCCGAGATGGTGGACGACCTTCTGAAGAGCACGATTATGCGCGCGACCGAGGAGATCGCCGCGCCGTGGTGCGTGCTCGTCTTCCGCGACAACGCCGGCATAATCGAGTTCGACGAGCGCTTCAACCTGTGCTTCAAGGTGGAGACGCACAACCATCCGAGCGCGATAGAGCCGTACGGCGGCGCGGCGACGGGCATCGGCGGCGTCATACGCGACCCGCTCGGCACGGGGCTCGGCGCGCTGCCCATCGCCAACACCGACGTGTTCTGCTTCGGGCCGCCGGAGATGCCGCACGAGCGGGTGCCGGAGGGATGCCTGCATCCGAAACGCGTGATGAAAGGCGTGGTCGCGGGCGTACGCGACTACGGCAACCGCATGGGCATTCCCACGGTCAACGGCGCGGTGCTGTTCGACGAGCGCTACGTCGGCAATCCGCTCGTCTACTGCGGCAATCTCGGTCTCATACCGCGGGAGAAGTCGTTCAAGGCGCCGCGCGTCGGCGACGCCGTGGTGCTGGTCGGCGGACGCACCGGCCGCGACGGCATACACGGCGTCACTTTCGCGTCGCTGGAGTTGACCTCCGACAGCGAACAGGTCTCCGGAGGCGCCGTTCAGATAGGAAACCCTGTGGTCGAGAAGGCGCTGGTGGACGTGCTGATACGCGCGCGCGACGAGGGGCTGTACACCGCGGTGACCGACTGCGGCGGCGGCGGCCTGTCGAGCGCCGTCGGCGAGATGGGCGCCGAACTGGGGGTCGAAGTGGACCTCGAACGCGTTCCGCTCAAGTACTCGGGTCTGTCATACACCGAGATCTGGATCTCCGAGGCCCAGGAACGCATGGTTCTGGCCGTTCCACCGGAGAACCTGGAGCGGCTGCTTTCGCTCTTCGCCGCCGAGGACGTCGAGGCGACGGTCATCGGCCGCTTCACCGGCGAGAAGCGTCTGCGGCTCAACTACGAAGGCCGGCGGGTCGCCGACATCGACATGGAGTTCCTGCACGGCGGCGTGCCGCGGGTGGTGCGCGAGGCGGTATGGGAGCCGCCGGACCTCGCGGAGCCGGAGATACCGGAGCGGCGCGACTACACGCCGGTGCTGCTGAAGATGCTGGGCGCGCACAACGTCTGCAGCAAGGAATGGGTCGTGCGCCAGTACGATCACGAGGTCCAGGCGCGGACCGTCGTCAAACCGCTGGTCGGCCCCCGCACCGACGGCCCGGCGGACGGCGCGGTTCTTCTGCCGCGACTCGACTCGACACGCGGCGTGACGCTCACATGCGGCATCTGTCCGCGCTACGCCGACATCGATCCGTACTGGATGGCCGCCGCCGCCATCGACGAGGCGGTGCGCAACGCCGTCTGTCTCGGCGCCGATCCCGACAGGATCGCTTTGCTGGACAATTTTTCGTGGGGGCGCGTCGCCCGTCCGGAGATACTCGGCGCGCTGGTCCGCGCCTGTCGCGCATGTTACGACTTCGCAACCGCCTACAAGACGCCGTTCATCTCCGGCAAGGACAGTCTCAACAACGAGTTCGTCGCCGACGGACGCGTCATAACCGTTCCGCACACGCTGCTCGTATCCGCGCTCGGCGTCGTGCCGGACGTCCGCAGGAGCGTGACCTCCGATCTGAAGGCCGGCGAAAGTTTCCTCTACATTCTCGGCGCGACGCGCGCCGAACTCGGCGGCTCGGAGTACCACCACCTCCACGGCGAGACCGGCGCGAGTGTGCCGAAGACCGACGCGCGCGCCGCGCGCGACATCTATCTGCGGCTGCACGCCGCCGTCGGAGACGGACTGGTGCTGGCCGCGCACGACTGCTCCGAAGGCGGACTGGCCGTGGCGGCGGCGGAGATGGCGTTCGGCGGCGGAGCGGGCCTGGAGGTCTCGCTGGCGGAGGTGCCGTTCGACGGAAAGAGACGCGACGACTTCGTGCTCTTCTCGGAGTCCACCGGCAGAATACTGGCGCAGGTGGCCGCGGACGCGGCGGCGGAGTTCGAGCGCCTCATGAGCGGAACGACTCACGCGCAAATAGGACGCGCCATCGCCGCCCCCGTCTTCAGAGTCACGGGTCTCGACGGACGCGTCGTTATCGAGGAGGCACCGGCCAACCTCCGCGCCGCGTGGAAGAGCACCCTCATGTGGTGAGTCCGCTACGGCAGCGAAAGCGCGCGCGCGCGGCGCAGAAGACGTGCGAGCCGCTCGCTCAAGTCCGTTCTCTCCTCCACCAGCGGACGAATGCGGTCCCAGCGCGCGGTCATCGAGTGAACCTTCTCCAGGAGCGCGAGACTGCGTTTGCCGAGCGCGCGTTCGCTCTCGGCCAGGTCGTCCGCCTCCTTCTGCAGGAGTCGCAACGCTTTGTTCTGCGCGGCCAGTCGCGATTCCGCCGCGGCCAGCGTCGCGCGTGAGGAGACGAGCGCGGCCGCGCTCCTGCGATAGGAGGCGGCGGCGAACGCCAGCGCCGCAAGCGCGACGCCGAGCACGACCACCCTGATCACCTGCGCTCCTCCAGACGATCCATGAGGCTCTCGGCGCGGCCGACCTCGCGTCGGAGTTCCCTTATCAAATCCGCCGCCGACTCGGCCCGTCTCAGTCGCTCCTCCAGCGCCCCGGCCTGCCGCTCAAGGGCGGATATCTCGTTTCTCGTCTCGTCCAGGTCTTTCATGCGCTTCTCCAGTACCCCGGACGCTTCCCCGACGGCGGCCGCCGTCGCGTCCGCCTGTCGCGAGACCCGCGCGGCACTCTCGCCGAGCACGAGCGCCGAGTCGGAACGGGCCCACGAAACGGCGAAAAGATGATACGCGACCAGCGCAAGAGCCGCGGCGAGCACCCACGCGCCGCGGCGGCCCAGAAAACGTCCCGCGCCGCCGCTTCCCCCGCGCCGCTCGACCGTCTCCTCGCTCACTGGCGTCTCTCCGCAAGAAAACGCTCGAGCCGACGATTCAGGGCGCGTACCGAGTGCAACTGCCTGTTCAACTGCTCGATCAGTCGAGGAGCGTCGAAACGCGTCCTGTCGAGTTCACGTTTGAGACGCTCGAGTTCGCGCCTGGCCTGAGCCACTTCGGCCCTCACCTGCGCTCTCACGCCGAACGTCGGCACCCTGACCACGGCCAACTCCGGCATCCGTTCGGGCCCTTTTCCGCCCGGGCCGGAGACGCCGATGAGAAGCGCCACGACGCACGCCACGGCGACTATCCAGGCGAAGTTGCGCCCCACGTTCCGCGCAAACGGCTCCATCACGGCCTCTCCAAGAACGACCGGGGAGACTTTCGTCCCCGGCCTAACATTCGACGCGGACGTGTATCGCCCGCTCAGAATGCGAAGCGCCCGCATCGAAGGAGGCACCCGTGCAGGAGGACGAAAGTCTCGACGAACGCGTCGAACTGCTGCTCCTGCAGGGCATGGAAAACGACAAGGCGATAGCGCGTGTTCTCGGCGTCAGCGGGCGACGCGTGGCGGCGGCGGCGAGAAGGGTGAAGCGACGCTGGAGGAAGCGACTGACGGAGTCCGAACAGGAGCGGGCGCGCATGGTCGCAGAGTTACGGTTTATGCGACACCGGCTCTGGATGCTGGCCCACAGGGCTGAAAGTCCCTCGGAGCAGGCCGGCGCCCTGAAACTGCTGCTGGCGGTGCTCGACAGACAGATGCGCCTGATGGACGAGACATGCGTCGTCGAGGAAGGGGAGGAAGATGAGCGGACGCGACGACAGATCGAAGCGCTTGTGGAACGTCTTGACGGAGCGCGAACGAAAGACGGCGCTGAATGACCCCGAATACTTCCTCACACGTATGCTCGGCTACGACATGAAGCCCTTCCACAGACGATGGTTCGAGTTCCAGAAGAGTCACAAACGGACGCTCATCCTCGCGCCGCGGGGCCACGGCAAGACCACCGTCTGCAACATAGCGTACTCGCTCTGGAGACTCCTCGACGACCGCGAAAGGCGCGTGTTCATCGTCTCCTCGACGGCGGAGCAGGCCGAGGCGATAATGAGGGAGATACGCCAGCATCTCGAACGCAATCCGGCGTTGCAGATGCATCTCGCGCCGCGCAAAGGACCGCTGTGGCGCTCCAATCAACTGTATCTGCCGGACCTGCGTCGCCTCTCCAAGGAGGCCTCCGTCACCGCGACCGGCGTCTTCGGCCCGGTCATCACCCGACATTACGACCTGATAGTGCTCGACGACGTGGTGGACGAGGAGACCGCATTTTCGCAACACATGCGCGAGCGGCTCTTCACATGGTTCCACAAAGTGCTCGCGCCGTGTCTCGAGCCGGACGGCGAGATGCACGTGCTGGGCACGCGTTACCACCGCGACGATCTCTACGGCAGGCTCATTTCGGCGGCGGCGGCGGTGGAGCGAATCTGAAACGCAGGTCGTCTTCCGTACCGAAGACGCGGTCCGGACCGGCCGAGTCGACACGCCACTGTTCGGGCCCGCGCACGAGTCTGTAAGGCGTGCCCCACGGATCCGCGTAGGCGCCGCCGGAGCGCCGATGTTCGTCCGGCCACTCCGCGCCGACGAGAAGCGCGCCCACCGCGCGTTCCGCGTCCTCCGGCAACTCCACCGCCGAACGCGACGCGGTCTCGCCGATCCGCTTCATCTCCGACCACGCCAGCGCGCTTCTGTGAACGGCCAGTCCCACGTAGGCGAGCGCTATGAACAGCATTCCGCAGACCGCGATGAGCACCATCCAGATGACGCTGCGACGGAGCCGCGCGGTGCGCGGCGCCATGCGCCTTATACGCATCATCACCCGCTCGACCGGCGTGGACCCGACGAGGGCCTTCTCCATCAGCGCTTCGTACCGCTTCGCTTCCTCGTAGAAACGCCTGCAGCGGTCGCAGTCCCGCGCGTGGCGCTCGACCTCGCCGAGCGCCGCCCCGGTGAGTTCGCCCGCCAGATATCCTCTTATCAGGCGTCTCGCCTCACGGCATCTCATCAGGATCCCCTCTCGACGGCGCGTTTCAGTCGTCGCCTCAGCATCTCGTTGGCCCTGAACAGTCTGTTGCGCACGGTGCCGGCCGGCTCGCCCAGATAGTCCGCTATCTCCTTGCAACTCATTCCGCCTGCGAATCGAAGCATCACCACTTCTCTATACAGCGCCGGCAGCGATTCGACCACTCGTCTCACTTCCTCGCTCAATCCGCCCTCCGACGCTCCGTCGGCGGCCGCGAGAGCCGCTCCTTCTTCGCCGAGGACCGAGCCGCGACGCTTGCGTACGTGGTCGACGCACGCCTTCTGCGCGATGCTCATCAGCCACATCCGCAGACGCGCCGGATCGCGTAACTGTCCCAATTTCCTGTACGCTTTTATGAACGTCTCCTGAAGGACGTCCTCCACGTCCGCGCTGGCGCCGAGCCGCTGTCGAACCAGCGCGAGTACGTGTCGCCAGTAGCGCTCCACGATGTGGCGGAACGCTTCGACATCGCCGCTCAGGACGCGTTTGATCGTCTCTCCGTCCGTCATGACCTTCCTTTTCAGCAACGCGCCGCGCGTCCGTCGTCCGCGACGCCGCGGTCGACGCGACTCGAGCCCGGGCGGCCGCCGGATCAGGGCTCGCGATAGAAACGCGCGGTCGCCTGCGGAACACGAATGGTGACCGGCGTGCCGGGAGTCGACGGAAGAACGCCGGCGGCGGAGCCCTCGCGCAAGGAGATCTCGACGCGACCGAACGAGCCGACGAGGGCGAACGGAACGCCTTTCGGCGCCTCGGCGTAGCAGCGCGCGAACGTGTACACCTGCACGTCGCCCACCATCAGAACCGCCATTCCGGCTAAGGGAAGCGGATCGTCGGTCTCGAACGCTTCAAAAAGATGCTCGGCTCGTATGTCGGTCGCCACGTTTCCGAAACCGTCCACCGCGACCACCGAGCCGTCCACGCGACCCGGCTTGACGACGGGTCGGGGAAGTTCCAGACGAACGGGATCGGAGACCGCCGGCCCGAGACTCTCCATTTCGCCGCCGGAGGCGAGATGCGCGAGCGCCGGCGCCATGACGTCGCGGGCGTGGAACGTCGCGGAGACCGGCTTGAGAAAGATCTCTTGAGACGTCACCGCGTGAATCGCTTTCGCCCCGGACAGGAACGTCTCGAGCAGGCCGTTGTCGGGAGCGACCGCGGTCAGCGACTCCGTTCGAACCGCGATGACGCGTCGCGAGGTGCCCACGCCGGGATCGACCACCGCCAGCAGGAGCGCGTCGCCCGGAAGATAAGGCGCGAAATCCTCCAGCAGCAGGGCGGCGTGACGCACGTTCTGCGGCGGCACCGAATGCGTGACGTCCTCGACGACGAGGTCCGGCGCCTTACGCGCCAGGACGGCCCTGACCGCGGCCGTGTAAAGCGAGTCGGAGCCGAAGTCGGAAAGGAAAAAGACGCGCCTCACTCGGCCGTCTCCTTTTTCTTGGTCCCGCCTCTGCGCCGCCTCTTCGCCACGTAGACCCGCAACTTGGGCAGACCGAACGGCGAGTCTTTCTCCATGTCGAACCTGCCGTCGCGCAGGAGTCTCGCTATACGCTCGTGGCGGCTCAGGACGCTGCGCCTGGCCGCGCCCGCCTTGTGCGGTCGCAGGCTCGGATGAATCGACATCCTCACACCTCCTTAACCAGCAGGGCGGTGCCCACCGGGTGTCCCAGCGCGTCCGACACCACCTCGCATTTCACCGTCAGCAGAAAATAGACCGACTTTCCGGAGAACGGTCGGCCCGGCGAGATCTCGCTCTCGAGAGTCTCGTAATTGCCCTGCCCCTTGGCGAGGATCAGGTCGGTCTCCATGAACGTCTCCTGAAACTCTTTGGAGCAGGAGTGCAGCGGCGTTCCGACGGTTTCGACGCCGCAGTCCACCAGCGGAATTTTACCGTCGAGACCCGCCGCGCGCGCGTCCTCCAGCGTGGCGTCGTTGAAGACGGGCGCGCTTCGCACCACGCCTTTTATCTCCGGACCGGGCCGCCGCGCCAGCAGCCGCTCCACAAGCAGAGCGTCGAAGAATATCTCGCCGGCGTTGTCGAAAATGTACAGCATCCGCTCCGCGGCGGAGAGTTCCCTGCGAAACGCGTCGTAGTCCTCGGCGACGAACGAGACCCGCTCGAACGCGGCGACGACCTCCTCCGGCTCGGCGTTCTCGTCGACCAGCGAGTCGATCGTATTGGCGACCGCCGCCATCTTGAGCGCGGCGTAAAGCGGATCCGCCGCGTGCTCTATTTTGCGCTTCGCCTGATCCGCCACGCGTCCGGCGAGCGCGTTCACGCGCCGTCGCTCCTCTTCGTAGACGTCGCGTCTGCCCAGCACGCGACCTATGTGCTGGAGCGCTTCCGTCGCTATCTCCGGAGGCGTCCGCGTCGCGTCCGCGTCGCGAAGCACGTCCATGGTCTCGCCGAGCACCTTGCGCAGCAGCCACTCGTCGTCGGTGGCCATCCGCGCGCTGTGCAGCAGCGCGGCCAGTATGCACGGAAAGCACTCGGGTTTCGCCTGCATCAACGCTCCTCGTAACACTTCGCGTCGGCGAACGGACGACTTTCGCCCACGGTCACTCCGCGCAGTTTCGCGGCGGCCTCCTCCGCGTCGGACCTGCGTTTGTACTCTCCCAGGACGATCCGGAACCGCGCGCCCGCCTGCAGCACCTTCGCGCTGCGCCAGCCCAGCCGCTCGACGAGCCGCCTCGCGCGCCGGGCTTCGTCCAGGGTTCCGTACTCCGCGACCAGAACGGCGTATCTGCCCACCTGCAACGTCGGCTCCGGCGGTCCGGAGGTCCGACGAGACTCTCCGCGGCCGACCGACGCGCGTCCGACCACGAACGCGACCACTATCAGCACCACCACGAAGAGCAGCCCGGCGAAAAACGTGTCGCGCCGGAGCACCACGGTGTTCTCCACGGCGCGTACGTCCTTGAGGGACGGTCCCGGCAGCGGCACCGGCGTCTGACCGATCGCGCCGCCGGGCGGCGCCGCTCCGGCAGGCTTCTGCGGCTTCGGCGTCGCGCGCGCGGGCGACGCGTCCTTCTCCCCTTCAGGCTCTCCGGGCCCCATCGCCTCGTAAAAGTGGCGCACACGCCTTGCCATGATCCGCTCCCTGAAGATCGTTCGCAAAACCGGATTGTAAGCCGACAACCGCCTTGCGTCAACCCGTCGCGTCGCTTTTTCGCGCCTCCGCGCGCGAGATCACCTGCTCAGCAGACGAAATCTGTCGAACGCGCGTTCCATGTCCTCCACGACGTCGCCCCAGTCCGAAGGAGACGCCTGGAACCTCAACCGCAGCACCGCCTTCTCCGTCGCCAGCCACACCTCCCTCACACGATAGGTCTTTCCGTCCCGCATCACTTCCTCGTCCCTGCACTCGAACTCCAGCACGACCGCGTCCTTGCGCGCGAGTGTCGTTCGGGAGCGATTCACCTCGATTCCGGCCTCCCGCAGCCGACGCGCCCTGTCGTCGGCGGCCTCGTCGGTGTCGCTGGCGTACGAGTTGGCGACCGCCCAGACCGAGAAGCGCGCGAAAGGCGCGGTGCGCCAGTAGACCACATACTCGCTCCTGGCCAGGAGACTGCTTACGTTTATGCGCCACTTCTTGCCCGGCGCGCGCGTGTCGAAACCCATGACGCGACTGGTGTAGTGCGTTCCCACCGCCCTTCCGGAGTACGGCACGCGACGGCCTTTCGCCCATCTTTTGAAGCGCTTCTCCAGCGCGGAGAGATCGGCGCCGGTCCGCGTCTTGAGATGTTTCTGCAGCGTCTCCGCGTCGAGTCGCCCGGCGCGCGCCGTCTCCAGACAGTCCAGCAGCGCCTTCCGAAGCGAAGCGTCGCCGCCCTTGAGCATGAAAAACACCAGCAGTCCGGCGTAAGCGTAGTGCCGCGCCGCAAACGCGCCCGCCGGCGTGGAGACGAGCGTCCTCAACGAAAGAAACTGATGCTTGTCGATGTCGTGCTGCACGTGAAGCACGCGCTCGCGGAACGGCGTGCCGAACGAGACGTTGCCGGCGCGATCGACCTTCACGGACTCCGAAGCGACCGCCATCCCCTCCAGCAGCCAGACCGGCAGATTACGCAACCCGCCGAGCAAAGCGTCCTGATAGGCGTGCGTGCCCTCGTGCGCCAGCACCTGTACCGTGCTGCCGGTCACCGAGAAAATGCCGTGATAGCAGACGATGTGACGCCCGGTGTACATTCCGCCGGCGGACTTGCGCACCTTCCACTCCCGCTCCATCTGTGCGCGTCGCGCGTAGACCAGCACGTCGATCCGCTTCCACCGTCCTTCGAGCGGCATGTAAGTCTTTTCGAGTTGCGCCAGAACCCCCTCCAGGATCTTCAGGTAGCGCCGCGCCGTCTTCTCGTCCACGTTGGTTCTGACGCGCCAGTGCTCCGACCCGGCGGTGAACGGCAACTCGATGCGCCCGTCGGGCTTCTCCGGCGGCGTCCGCCGCTGCTGAGCCGCCAGCGTCGCGCAGAGCGTCGCCAGCGCGACCGAAACTAACGCACGCATACTCCCTCCTCCGCCAGGGCCGCCAGCGCGGCCTCCTCCACCATACCGACGCCGACCGCGCGGATGCATATACGTTTGGAGCAGCGTCTTCTTCGGCACGGACTGCACGGGACGTCCGCGCGCACCACACGATGGCCGTCGCCCCAGGGCCGGTGCAGCCGCGGATCCTTCGGCCCGAACACCGCGACCGTGGGGCGGCCCAGCAGAGCCGCCAAGTGCAGCGGCCCCGTGTCGCCGCCGATGACGAGCGAGGCCCGCGCCAGGAGCGCCGCCAACTGCCCCAGGCGCGCGAAGCGCGGCGCGACCACCGCGGCGTCGCCGCTCTCCTGCGCCACGCGTACCGCGTCGAACCACTCGTCGCCGCCCCACGTCACGGCGACGAACACGTCCGCCCGCCGCCGGAGCAGCCGCGCCAGTTCTCCGTAGCGCTCCGGCTCCCATCGCTTGAACGCGCCGAAACGACTGGTGCCCGGATGCAGCACGACCACGGGACGGCTCCGGACGCGCTGCTCGTAGAAGAACCGCTCCACGAACTTGACGTCCGCCTCGTTCAGGCGCACCGGCGGCGGCTCGTCGCGACGCACGGCGCCCAGGACCGCCGCCAAGCGATACGCCCGCTCCACGCGATGCAGCGGCGCGCGGCGCAGCGGCGCCTTACGCGTATAGAATATGTGGCTGGCCTCCTTCACCCTGCCCGCGCCGAAGCCTATGCGCGCGCGCGCGC
>CAYPNR010000023.1:0-8023 GCA_964412125.1 uncultured Planctomycetota bacterium
CCTCGTCTCTCTCCGCCACAAAGCGATTCTCGCCAGCGCGACGCTTCTCCGCAGGGAGGACGACGTTCTGGTGGTGGGCGTGCATCCCGGCAACGTCGAGAGGGACCTTGAGAAGGAAGCGCTGGAGCGACGGATTTCGGAGGCTTTTTCGGAGGCGCTCGGCAGGCGGATACGAGTGCGCCTGGAGCCGGACGAGACGCTGAGGAGCGCGGCGAGGAAGAGCGCGGAGTTGAAGTTCCCGAGCGGTCCCGTTCAGAAGGTCTTCCCGGGAGCGGTTCTGGAGGAGGTGAGGGATGCAGTTCGACGAGATGATGAGGCAGGCGCAGAAACTGCAGCAGAAGATGGCGAGAATGAAGGAGGACATGAACGAGCGGGTGGTTGAGGGCGCCGGCGGCGGAGGCGCCGTCAGGGCTTTCGTTAACGGACGTTTCGAACTTTTGAGAATCAAGATCGACCCCGCGGCGGTCGACCCCGACGACGTCGAGATGCTGGAGGATCTGGTCGTGGCGGCGGTCAGGGACGCGACCGCTAAGGTACGCAGGATGGTCGAGGAGGAGATGGGCAAGATGACGGCCGGTCTGCCGATACCGCCGGGGATGCTGGGCTTCTGAGGGGACGGTTCGTGTTTCGGTCGTTTGTGTGGTCGGTTGCCGGCGCCGTGGCGGGACTCCTCGTCGGCTACATCGCGTTCTGGCCGAAGGAGGGGCCGAAAGGCGCGGGCGTGGCCGACAAAGCGAGAAACGTGATGGACACGGCGGTCGAGAACCTGACGCGCCGCGTCAGGGAACTCGGACGCCTGCTCGACGAGAAGAAAGGCGAGAACGAAAACCTGAAAGAGGAGAACGACGATCTCCGCGAGCGGGTGCGCAGGCTGGAAAAAGAAGTGGCGGATCTGAAGAGGCCGCCGACGCCGGCGGGAACCGGCCCGCGGCCCGGCGCGGCGACGCCGGACCGCGAAGGAGACGACAAACACGCAGAGCGGTTCTCGAAGGAGGCGCTCGAAAAGATAAGCGAACTGGTGGAGAGCCTCGAACGCGACCCGCGCGACCGCGCGGCGGCCGGCGGGATCTCCGAGTTGGCGTGGCTGGTGAAGGACGCCGCCGCGCTTAAACCCCTGCTCGACCGCGCCTTCAAGGCGCTGGAGACCCTGAAGCGAAGCGAGCCCGAAAATCCCGATCTCCTCTACAACGAGGCCGTGCTGCACTACGCCCGGATAGGACAGTTCATGTTGCTCGTCGAGAAGGACCCCTCCACCTACGGTCCCGCGATGGGACGCGAGTCCGCGGCGGGCAACGAGTGTCTGGTGAAGTTGCTGGAGAAGGCGCCGTCGGACCATCGCGCGCGACTGACGCTGGCGTGGGCCTACCTTCAGAGCAAAATGAACCCGGCCGGCGCCGAGAAGGAGTTCTCCGAGATAGTGAGACGCGCGCGCGACGAACGCGTGCCGGAGGACGTTCTCGAAAGGGCCCACGTCGGACTGGTCCTGACGTACAGGCAGCGGGGCGATAAGGAGAAGGCGAGAAAGGCCGCCGAGGAGGGGCTGGCCGCGCTGCCGCGTTCGGAGCGCCTGAGACGGTTGCTCGAAGAGTTGGAAAAGTAGCGCGAAGGCGGTCACGGTGTCTTGCGGCCGGCCGCCGCGGCGTCCGGCGGAATGTCGATTATCGCCACCTCCGGCGGACAGTTCAGACGGAACGGCAGCAGGGCGGTGCCGACTCCCCGGTTGACGTAGAGCCGACATCGGCCGAGCCTGTAGAGACCCGTTTCGTAGCGCTTGCCGGTCATGGACGCGGTGAAGAGCGCGCCCCAGAAGGGAAGTCGTACCTGGCCGCCGTGTGTGTGGCCGCAGAGATACAGGTCCACTCTCTCCCGCACCGACGGTCTGTCCGCCAGTTCCGGACTGTGAAACAGCATCACGCGTACCACGGCTCCGCCGCCGGCCGCGTCGAAGTATCCGCGCAGGAGTCGTCGCGAGGCGGCCGTGTCGAGCCGCGCGCCCCACGTCACGCAGTGGAACACCACGTTTCCGCGTCGTACCGCCACGTTCTCGTGCAGAACGGGCAGGCCCCGCATGAGCGACTCCATGACCGCGGGCTCGTCCCAGTTGCCGCCGACCGACAGCACCGTCGGTACGCGGTCGCACAGCCTCTTCAAAAAACTCCGGACCTGCTCGACGGACCGCCGGTCCGGCCGCGTGCGGGAGAAGTAGTCGCCGGTTATCGCCACCACGTCCGGCCGCGCCGAGAGCACCGCTTCCGCGACGCGGTCCAGCCAGTCCGTGTCGCGGTGGTGATGGAGATCGGATATGTGCGCGATGCGGAGCGGTTTTTCGACCGGGAGTCGCACGGACAGGCGCTCGACCACGAGATAGCGGGGCTCGACGAGGAAGCCCACGGCCAGAAGATGCGCGCCGATCATGAGCGTCACGGCGGCGGTCGTCGTCCGAAGTCTGCCCGCGGTGCGGCGAATCAGGCGACGCAGAGTGTCAACTAAAAACATTACATAGAAGGTGCCCGCCGCCGCGAAAGCGGCAATACCAAGTATCTCCGCGTCCATGTTCCTCTCCCCTTCGCGGCCGCGCCGGCGATCTTGGCGCGGTACCGCTCGGGTATGCGCGCGACCACTCCCGCCAGCAGCAGTCCCCTGGCGCCGTCGTCGTCCAGCAGGTCGGCCAGACGCTCTATCAACTCGTAGGACGGCGTGGAGCGACCCGTCTCCACGGCGTGGAGATATCCACGGGAGATCCGCAACTCACGCGCCAGCGCGGCGAGAGTCCAGCCCTTCTCCTTCCGCAGCCGCTTCAGAAGCGGAACGAACTCCTCCTCCGGCTTCTGCGTCGGCGCCTCCACCACCGCCAGGATCCGGCCGCCGCCGTAGCCGGCGACGAAGACGTCGTACGGCCGCCTGTTCCACAGGAGATGCCGTCTCTTTCCGGCCGGAACGGTCTCCGACAGCAGTTCGTCTGCGGTTTCGAGCGGACCGAACCACTCGCGGAACAGGGCGTTGGCCTTGGTTATCGCTCCTTTTTCGTCCGAGACGGCCGCCGCGACCGGCAGCGCGTCGAAGACGTCGTCGCCCTCGGATCTCTGAAGTATTTCGATCACCTCGTCCATCAGGTCGGCGACCGGCTCCGCCGAGAAGAACATCGCCAGTGCGAGAGCGATCGCGCGCCGGAGCAGGGCGGGATCGCAGGGCGGATCCTCGAGCAGTTTGCGAAGATAGGCGAGATGCTCTTTGAAGTCCGGATAGCGCCGTCTCAATTGGAACAGCAGGAGCAGGTCGCGGAGCGGACGTTCCGCCTCCGGCGCGGTTCGTCGTGCCGCCTCCCCGGCGATGTCGGGTATATTCTCCCGCAACGGCGCTCCTCCAACACCTTAATGGTAACGGAAAGTGTCCGTCATGTCAAGGGCTTGGCGTACGAAAAGGACGCGAACTCGCCCTTTGAGCGACGGAAAATCATCTTTTTCGGCCCGAAATCCAACAAAATAGTTGACAGCGTGCTCTAAATGGTATACGTTTGTGTGTTGTGATGTGGACGCGCATCTGGCGCGTTCCGTCTCCGTGCCCCGTGATAGTGGGAGGCGGGAGTCGAAAAGACCGCCCGAGAGGCCCTCAGGGGCCGCGCCACGTACTCCCGCCTGCCCGCTGCTCGGGGCGACCGACGGGTCGGGCGGTACCGGTTTCGGAAGGGGGACGGATTATGGACATGAACGGCAAGGTCGCTTTCGGCGTGGAAGGTTTCGACACACTCCTCCACGGAGGCGGCGTCAGAGGCAACTGCTATCTCGTGATCGGCGCTCCGGGTACCGGCAAGACCATATTCGGGCTTCAGTTCTTGTGGGCCGGCGCCGCGCTCTTCGACGAGCCGGGCGTCATGGTCACTTTCGAACAGTTCCCCGACCAACTCTACAGGGACGCTCTGGCGTTCGGATGGAATCTGAAGGAACTCGAGGCGGCCGACTCCCTGCGGGTCCTGTTCACCTCCGCGGAGGTCTTCGCCGACGACCGCGGCGCCCGCGTCCTGCGTCGCGTCTGCGACGAGGTCGGCGCGAAGAGAGTCCATATCGACTCGCTGACCAATCTCGCTTCGGTCGCGGGAAGTCCCGGCGAGGCCCGTCGACTCATCTACAGGTTCGTGAACATGGTCAAGTCCTGCGGCGTCACCGCGACGATGGCCACCGAACTCGACGCGGGCGGAACGGGTACGGCGGCCGAGCACCTGGTCGACGGCCTCATAAGAATGAAGTACGAGCCGTGGCTCACCCGCGGCAGACGCAGAACGGTCGAGGTGATAAAGAACCGCGGCAGGCCGCACATGCCGGGCGAGCACTCGTTCGAGATAACCTCAAAGGGACTGGTCGTCTATCCCAGACTGCCGCCGACGCAGCCGGCGGAACGCATCGGCGGCGACGAGAGGGCGGGCACCGGCGTCGCGGGACTGGACGAGATGACCGGCGGCGGTCTTCCGCGGGGGACCTGCTGCGTCGTCAGCGGCTCCACCGGTCTCGGCAAGACGCTTCTCGGCCTTCAGTTCCTGGCCGAAGGCGCCTCGCGCGGCGAGATGGGACTGTTCGTCTCTCTCGAAGAGCGGCCCGAGGAGATCGCGCGGTTCGCGCGCGGCGTCGGCGTGGACGTCGATGGAATGGTCGAGAAAGGTCTCCTTCGATTCGTCTATCGCGTGCCCGCCGAACTCGACTTCGACGAGTTGTCGAGCGCCGTGCGTTGCGAGATAGACGCCGGACCCGTGCGCAGAATGGTTTTCGATTCGGTCTCCACGCTCTCGATCCGCATACCGGAGGACCATCAGTTCCGCAACCTGTTGTATCTCCTCATGGACTACACCAAGGGCCGCGGCATCACTTCCATACTCACCGACGAGACGTTCGAACTGTTTCTCGAGCAGAAGGTCACCACGCGCGGCATCTCTTCGGTGGTGGACACCGTGGTGCTGATGCGCTATCTCGAAGTCAACTCGCGCATGCACAGGGTGCTGACCGTGTTGAAGAGCCGCGGCATCGGCCACTCCAAGGACATCGTGCCCTACACCATCACGTCCAAGGGCATCACGGTGAGCCGACGCGTCGGCGAGTTGTCCGGCGTCCTGCAGGGCACCGCCACCAGGAGCGGCATCGCGGAGAGACTTCTGTCGAAGATGCGTCTGTAGGAGGCGGGCATGCGTGGGATCGGCATCATGGTGTGCGCCGCGGCGCTCGTCGGCGCGGGTTTCTTCCTCATGATTTCGCGACCCGTACTCCCACACGTTCCGTCGTGCCTCGG
Organism: uncultured Planctomycetota bacterium; assembly: GCA_964412125.1. Taxonomy (GTDB): domain Bacteria; phylum Planctomycetota; class SKW154; order SKW154; family SKW154; genus CAYPNR01. Next base: position 5,275 of record CAYPNR010000023.1, read on the forward strand.
CGACGGCGCTTTCGTGGGCGGCCTGGAGGGAATGGTCTTCTGTCTCATCTGCGCGGCGTATCTCCTGCGCAGGTGGCTCGGGACCGGCAGGGGCAATCCTCTGACTTTCGTGTGGGGCGTTTCCTTTCTCGGGTTGTCGTTTTCGTTTCTCGGTATTTTTCTGTCCGGTCTCGGCCTCGTGCGCCGCCATGACGTGGGATGCGCGTTCTCCTTCGGGACGGGCGAGTTGGTCTGGTGCTGCGGAATGCTTGCCGGCGCCATGTACGTTTTTTCGCCGCGGCGGCGTCTGTTGTGGGCGCTGGTGCCGCTCGCGGTGATGGCGGGCGCTCTGTCGGTTCTCGCGTGGCTGTGCCGCTCCGGTCGCGGCGCGGCGGAGATGCGCATCGTGAAGGCGTTTTTCGTCGTCGCGCCGACTCTCGCACTGACGGCGCACGCGTTCGACTCGTATCTGCGCCTTCGCAGGGCCGTTTTCGCGCGTCTTTTGTACTCGGGACTCGTTCTCTACATGGCGGCGGCGGCGGTCGGCGGCGCTTTTCCGTCCGGCGCGCTGACCAGGCCGCTCCTGCCCGTCTACAACATTTCGCTTGCGCTCATGCTCGGGGGCTTCATATATATGAGGATAGAGACCGCGGACCTCAAAAGGAGTGGTAGGTGACGCCGAGGGAAACGCTTGAAATTCGGGTGCGGTTGCTCCGTTTCTTTTCGGCCAATCCCTTCACGGTGGACACTCTTTCCGGCATCGCGCTGCGGATAGGGCGTCCCGAGGAGGAGGTGCGTACCGAACTGGAGCGGCTGGTCGCGCTGGGCATCCTTCGCCGCAGCGGCGAGGCTGAAAAAGCGCTTTATTCATACGTCAGGCCGCAGATGGGCAAGAGAAGGAGTTGAAAGAAGATGGGGCGCGGAGGCAGCACGGGACGCATCCGAAGCGCCATGGGCTACGTCTCGGTCGTGAGCAGCGCGCTGAGAATCGCCTGCTCCTCACTCGACCGGGGAACCCTTCTGCGCCTGATACTGGACATCATGATCGACGTGATAGAGGAGCCGCCGTGGTGCGCGGCGCTTTACCTGCGCGAGGGAGACGATTTTTATTCCGCGTGCTGGCGCGGCGAGGAGGAGCCGCCGCCCTCGGCCGGTGAGAAACTTTCGGCTCTCGCCGTCGGCGGCGGTGTGGCGGTTCTCCGCAAGGGCGGCTCGCTGCTGACGGACTCCGCGCCGCCGGGCGGCTCCGGCGTGTTCGTGCCGTTTCCGACGCAGAGCGGCTGTTGCGGATTCGCGGCCTTTCAGTACTCCCGCAAGGTCGCTTTGGGCGAGTTGGAGTCGGAAGTCCTGCTGGCCCTCGGCTCCGTTTGCGCTCTCGCCATCGAGATGATGCATCTCTGCGGCGATCTGACGTCCAAGATGATTGAGGTCGAACGCGCTCAGGAGCGACTCGTCGAGCAGGAGAGACTGGCCGCGATAGACAGGCTCATAGGCGGCGTCGCGCACGAACTGAAGAATCCGCTTTCGTCCGCCTACGGACTGGTGCAGTTGATGCTGGAGGGCGAGGACGCGTCGCGGGAGATGGTGGAGCGCGTCGCCCGCAATCTCAAGCGCGCCAAGGAACTGGTCACCACGCTTCTGGAGTACTCGCGTCCGCCCAGGCTCGACGTCGTCTCGTTCGACCCGTGCGACATGATTGAAGGCGTCATACAGATGACGCTCTACGAGATAAAGAAGAAAGAGATCGAGGTGGTGCGCGACTTCGAAGACGGTCTGCGGATCTGGGCCGACAGGCGTCAGATGCAGGGCGTCGTTCTGAATCTGGTGATGAACGCCATAGACGCCATGGACCGGGGCGGCACTCTTCTGGTCGGCGCGCGATCGCTGGAGGGGGACTGGGTCTGCATTCGCGTGAAGGACACCGGCGCGGGAATACCGCCGGAGGCGGTCGGTCGCGTCTTCGAGCCGTTTTTCACCACCAAGAAGAAGGGTACCGGTCTGGGACTGTACATATCCCACAAGGTGGTTCGCGGCCTGAACGGCTGCATGGAGGTCGAGTCGCGGGTCGGCGAAGGTACGTGTTTCTACGTGACGCTGCCTTCGAAGCCGGGGCTTGAAGGCCCGCCTCCCTGCGCCCGCGCCGCTCGATGAGCGGGAACTCTTCCTGCGCGTGCGATCGTGTCGGTTCCGACGCGGACTCAGCGTTTCTTGCCGTCGTCGCCGCGGATGTCCAGCGTGCCGAGACCCAGAAGCAGGTCGAGGAACTCATCCAGTTTGAAATGGAAAGAGACGCCTGCGTAGCCGAGATGCAGGCAGAAGCCGACGTCCCAGAACGAAGCGTCGCGTTTGGGTCGCAGCGCCGCCAGGGGACTGATGATGTCGCCTGTGTCGCCGTCCAGAGGAATGCCCCAGGCGAGGACGTAGGCTTTGCCGAAGCGGCGTTTCGATCTTCGTTCGCTGAGTTCGTCGTAGAAGAATATCGGAGCGATGCCGCCGCGGGCGAGCCGCACGTCTTCCGAACTGTAGGCCTTGCCGAAGCCCACACCGTAGCGACGTCCTCCCGCGATGGTGCCGCCGCCGACCCTGATCCAACTCGTGCACTGCAGGTCGACCACCGCTCCCGGACCGACGAAGGCCGAGGCCGAGACCACGTCCTGCAGATCCGCCAGGCGGGCGTTGCCGTAAGCGCATCCGCAGAGCGACGCGCCCGCGAGCACGGCCGTCATCGCAATCATCCGCATGTTCATCGGAACCCTCCTCGACCGTCTTT
>CAYPNR010000023.1:8123-19989 GCA_964412125.1 uncultured Planctomycetota bacterium
GCGTATGTGATCTTCTGCGGTCCCATCACCATCGGCTCCGCGGAGGGGTTCGGATCGATGGATGTCTCCATTTCTATGACGGCGGAGTCCTTTTTGATCTCCTTGAGGCGCCACACGTTCTCCAGAACCATCGGCATTCCTCTGGTCACACTCACCTTCGACGACCAGGAGTCTCCGACGCCGACCGGCCTGTCCGGGAAGAGCGTCATCGACTTCTCCCACAGTTCATTCATGGCGCGTTCGCCGAACTGCTCCTTCAGCATCTTCCCCATCGCTTCTTTCTGCGCGGCGGGAAGTTGAATTTTCTTCATCATGTGGTCGAACATCTCGTTGACGCCCTGGATCTCCTTCACTTTTCCGCTGCGCGTCATCTTCATGGTGAAGCCCTGTCCGACCAGCGCGTGGAAGCCGGTCGCGGCCGGCGGAACATTCGCGGGCGGATTGGAAGAGTCGTACTCCACGGTGCCCTGCGGCGTTTGCATCTTGAAAGTGAAGCGCTCGAAAGTGACCTTCATCGTGACCGTGCCCTCGGCGTCGACGTCCAGCACGTTGCAGGCCATGTGCTGGCCCATGCTCTGTTTTATTTCCTGCTCTCTTCCGTTGACGGTCTGGGTGATGGTCTGGTGCGTCGTCGCGTACGTCTTGTAGACCTGACCCTTTTTGAGATTGAATCCGAGCAGGACTTTGCCGCCGCTGGAGGGCGGCTGCTGCGAGGAGCATGAGACGAGCAGCGCTCCCGCGAGGAGTGCGGCGAGGATCGAAAGCGGCGGGGCTTTTCGCATGTGCAAACCTCCAGAGGGTTTCTTATGCGTTCCATGCGGGACATGGTAGGCGGAGCGGCTCCGCCTCGCAACGAAATTGCCGCAATCTCCGCGGCCCGCCGGAGCGCGTTCGAGGACGTTCGTCGGCCGATTACTTTTGCGGCGCGCGTTCGTTGTCGCGTCCGAGGATGCCCTTGCCGGAGAAGACGACGTCTTTACGGCCGCCGCCGACTATCGGCGGCGTGGCGCGTTTGAGAATGAGCATCGCGAAGCAGGTGTTCCAGAGCGGTCCGTGCTCGAACGGCAGGACGTTGGCCTGCGCCTGTCCGCTCTCGCCGGCCCAGGAGCCGTCGGCCTGCTGCTCGCCGAGTATGCGATTGGCCACCTCTTCGTACCAGAAGTGCTCGCCTATCTTTCGCAGCATTCCCAGCGCGCCGACGCGCTCGATGCCGTAGAGGTAGTAGTAGCGCCACGCGTCGCCCACGCCCGCGTTGGGGTTTCTGTCGATCGTCCAGTTGTGCGCGAGCCACGCCACGCCGTCGCGGATCGCCTGCTCGAGCAGTCTGCCTTTCTTCTTGTACCAGCCGGTGCCTTCGAGTTCGACCTTACAGAGAGCGAGTGCTATGACGCCGCTTGCGGTCATGCTGCCTGTGGTCTTGAACATGTCCTGCAGTTCGTTTCCGCTTTTCGGCATGCTGCGCGGCAGATAACACCATCCGCGCGCCTTCATCTTCTTCTGTTCGACGCCGAACTTGCGATAGGGATTCTCCTTGAGCACGGCCTGGGTCCGCAACTTCTTGAGCAGTTCTTTTTTGCCCTCGGCCGTGGGCTCGATTTTTCGAGCCTCCTTCTGCAGTTCTTTCAATCGTTCGCGTATCATCTTGCGCAGCCTGTTCACGGGAAGGTCCGCGACCGGCACGGGAAACGGTTTCACTTCCGGGCCGTCCTTGTCCTGCTCTTTGAGATAGTACTCGGCGACTTCGACGAAGAGGTTTTTCGGCACGTCGATGCCGAGCCGTCGCGCGGCGAACAGCGCGAGCATGGCGTACTGGGCGTTGGACGCGTCCACGCCGCCGCCGATGCCCGTGCCTTTCTTGCAGCCGGCCTCTCCGGGATCCTTACCGGGGTAGCGCCAGACCGACTTAGTTTTCGCCTTGACGATCCAGCGCACCGCCTGTCTGAGCCAGTCGTTCACCCACGGCGGCATTCTGCGCAGCCGTTTTTTCATCTGTTTGTCGACCGGCTCGAACGCGCGCGTCCTTATTTTTTCCAGTTTCTTCTCGTCGGCCCCTTTTATCTCCTCCTCCACCTCCTTCGGCTCGCACAGCGCCGAGAGCGCCAGCACCAGGCAACTCACCGAGTACGTTCCGGGAAAGCCTTTGCTTTTCAGCCACTTCAACGCTTTCTGGATGCACTCGTCGTTGGGATTGACTCCGGCCTTGATCAGCGCGTAGACCGCCAGGGCGGTGGTGCCGAACGGGTACATTTCCATATAGGTACCGGTGCCCTGCCAGGAACCGTCGTCGCGCTGCTGACCTTTCAGCCAGTCCGCGGCCTTTTTCACGGCCGCGTCGACTCGTTGTTTGTCCACTTTCGCGCCGGCGCTGACGAGGTCGTCCGTCTCGTCCGCGGCCAGAAGCAACGGGAACGCACAGAGAACGAGAACCGCCCACCGCATAATTCCGCCTCCTACGGTTGCATGCCGTTTAAGAACGATACACTCATGCGGTGGTCGGACTCCGCGCTATATAGAGTCTTTACACAGTCTTTACATACTCTTTACATATCCTGGTCGGATGCCGATTCCGCCGTTTGGGCGAAGCGGCGCAGCGCGGCGCGGACATTCTCCCGCGGCCGCCAGTTACAGGCGTTCATCAGCGCCTCCGGGCGGCAGACCCACCAGCGCTGGAGCAGGTGCGGCAGTTTATGGAGGTTGAGTGACGGGACGGTTCCGCTCAGCGAGCCGAGTGCGTGTCCGGCGAAGCAGAGAGCGGCTATGGCCGCGGCCGGCGCGTTCAGGCGGCGGACGCGCGCGCGCGCGAGCGACGCCTGAAAGACGACGGCCGGCAGCGGCTCCGGATCGGCGAGGAAGAAGGTACGGTTACGCGCGGCGCCGGCCGTCGCGGCGGTTACGGCCGCCTCGACCACGTCGGCGACGCTCACCAGCGAGAGGAGTTTGAGTCGACCGGGCACCGCCAGGACGAATCCGCGTCGCGCGGCGTCGAGGAGGCGTTTCGTTTCCGGGTCGCCGACTCCGAAGACGACGCTCGGCCGCAGTATGGTGAACGGCGTGTGCGCGCGCGCGCGAATGTGGACCTCCGCGGCGAGTTTGGAGCGACCGTAATGGCAGACCGGACGCGGCGGATGACTTTCGTCGACGCCGGCGGAGGTCGGCGCCGGTCCGGCGGCCGCCTGACTCGAAAAATACACGAAACGGCGCACGTTCGAGAGACCCTTACACGCCTCGTAGAGCCGGACGGTCGGCTCTGTGTTGATCGCGTAGAAGCGACGCGCGTCGAGCGCTTTTATGAGTCCGCCCACGTGGAAGACCACCTCGGACCCGGCGAGCGCTTCGGCCAGTTCCGCGTTCACCTCGTCGTTCAGGTCCCAGACGACGCGGCGCAGCGCCGCCGCCGCCATCCCGCCGAGGCGGCTGCCGACGCGATGCGCGATGGTGACGCGCCATCCCCGCTCCAGCAGGACGCGGACCAGATGTCGGCCGATGAAGCCGGTCGCGCCGGTCACGAGCGCTCTCATCAGGCGTCTTCCTCGGAGCGTGTGAGGCCGCGCGGCGCGAGATCGGGATTCGACCACACTCCGCGTCCCTTCTTCGCGCATTCCCGCCACTCTCCGCCCACTTTCACGCGTACCACGTCGGCGGTGTGGTCCACCTGGCCGCTTCGGAAGAACGCGCTGCCGACGCCGTAGAAGTCCACGCAGGCGTCCTCCGCCTCGAAACGCGCGATCTTGCTCTCGTCGAAGCCGCCGGAGGCGACTATCCTGACGGAGCGGAAGAAGTCGCGTGCGGCCGCGGCCTGCTCGTCGTCCTTCCAGCGCCGTTTCGAGGGGTACTCGTCCAGCGCCCTGCGAAGCGTCCCGGTCAACTCCGGCGTGACACCCGGTCTGCCGTTCGGGCCGAGCGCGGCGTCTATCACGTCTTCGGCGGTGTCGACGCGGACGCCGAAGAGCCGGAAGTTTTCGGCGTCGCGGGCGCGCCCGCGCGCCCGCAGGGTCCAGTGGCGCTCGAAGAACGCCGCCGCCGTCCGCAGCGAGTCGCCGACGCAGTCGCCGGAGGAGTCGACCAGCGCGACGCGCGGCGTCTCCGGCGGGGCGAGTCGCGCGAATTCGAGCATGGCGGCGGTGGTGTCGCGCAGAAAACACAATATGAACGCGTGGGCGGTGGTGCCGCCTGCGGAGCCGCCCCAGAGGGATGCCTGGGCGGGCGTGGCGACCATCGCCGGCGCCGCGGCGCCGTGGCGCCGATTGTAAGCGTCCACGCCGACCTTGTAAGCGTATCCGTCCGCCGCCTGCGTCTGCGGCAGATCGAAACGGCCCGCGAAGAACATCACCGGCTTGCCGCCGCCGGCCCGCAGCAGACGAAAGGTGTTGGTCGCTATCTTGCTCTGGCGGCCGAGCAGGCCGAGCAGCACGGTCTCGAGATGGGCGAAGTCGCGATAGCGGCCGCGTATCCTGAGCACGGGCGACCGCGCGGTCGAGATGTCGCCGTCGCGGAGCGCTTCCACTTCGAGGCGCGCGGCGGTGTTGACGAAACGGCCCCCCTCGATGACGCCGGTGCATTCGGCGAGGACGCGGAGCGCGTGCTCCAGGCCGCAGGTGACCGCTTCTTCTTTTTTGTGGAATATCTGCATCTCCACCTCGGCGTCGCCGGGGCGGAACGCGGCCGCCGCCTCCGGCCCGATCTCTTTCGTCGCCGGCGCGTCGGGCGTGCCGCCGAAACGGGCGTCCTCGCCGGCGAGTCGGGTGAGTATCGCGCGGATGTTGTTGAAGTACTGATCGGTGTAGAAGCCGCGCCGCACCGCGTCGAAGTCGAGTGGAAGATCCAACGGACCGCCTCCAAAGCCCGGAACGGGCATTATACCCTCCCGGCGGTCCGCGTCCAGCGGCCGCCGCCGCGGCGGAGATGGACTGCCGGAGAAGGGACTCGAACCCTTACCCCTTTTACAGGGATCGGATTTTGAATCCGACGCGTCTGCCAATTCCGCCACTCCGGCTCACGGGAGAATATACGCGGGCCGCCGGTGCGTTTCAAGTACGCGTTTCGGACGACCGCTTCGTTTCGCCGGCGCGGCGCGCGCGGCGCGCCAGCGCGACGAGACTGCGGCCGAAGAGGACGTTCGGAGAGGAGGTGCGCGGATCGCGGCAGCGGAGCAGCGTCGCCGCGGCGCGGCCGAGCGGGGCGAGCGGCGCGAGCAGCAGCGCGCCGCGGCGGACCCTGTCCGTCGCGACACGTTCGAGACGCCAGCCGGCCGCCGTCAGTCCGGCGTCGAGCACCGGCAGAGGCAGTATGTTCACGTGTCGCCTCCTGTGGTCGGCGTCGAGCCGCCGCGGCGAGTAGATGGACGGATAGCCGGTCAACAGGAACCGCAGACGCGAAGCGAGATTCAGGACGTTGGGCATCGTCAGCAGAAGGAGTCCCCCCTCGCGCGTGACGCGGGCGGCCTCCGTGAGGAAGAGGTGATGGTTCCAGAGATGCTCGAGCGTCTCCACGACCACCACGGCGTCGAAGGAGGCGTCGGCGAACGGCAGCGGACGATCGAGATCGGCCCTGACGGCGGGTCTCGGCACGAGACGGAGCCGCCCGGCGTCGACATCCACGGCGGTGAGGAGATAACCGGCCTCGGCGAGCGGTCGTGTCAGTGCGCCTTCGCCGCAGCCGGCGTCCAGCACCCTCGCGCCGGGAGACAGGCTCTCTTTCGCCAGTCGCAGAACCACCTCGTGCGTGCGTCCGTGAGCGAAACGTCTCATGGCGTGATTGTAACGGTCGCGGGACGGATGTGGACGCAAAAAGCGGGACGCCCGGCGCTCATTTGGAAGCGGCGCGGCTCTCTTTCAGAACCTCGCGGAGATAGCGGCCGGTCACGGAACGACGTTTGCGGGCCACGGTCTCCGGCGTTCCTTCGGCGACGAGTCCGCCGCCCTCCTCTCCGCCGCCGGGACCGAGATCTATTATCCAGTCCGCCGTCTTTATCACGTCCAGGTTGTGCTCGATGATCACAAACGACCCCCCCTTCTCCACGAGACGGTTCACCACCTCCAGCAGGCGGTGGATGTCCGCGGGATGCAGGCCGATCGTCGGCTCGTCCATGAGATAGAGAGCGCCTCCTGCCGAACCCTTGGCGAGTTCCGCGGCGAGTTTCATCCTCTGCGCCTCCCCGCCGGAGAGCGTCGTCGACGGCTGGCCGAGAGTCATGTAACCGAGTCCGACGTCGTGAAGCGTCCTCAGGATCTTGCGCAGGGCGGGATGTGTCTCGAAGAACTGCAGCGCTTCTTCCACGCGCATCTTCAGAACGTCGTCGATGTTCTTGCCGCGGTAGCGGACGTCGAGCGTCTCGCGATTGTAGCGCGCGCCGCGACAGACTTCGCAGCGGACGTGCACGTCGGGCAGGAACAGCATCTCTATTCGCTTGGTGCCCTGGCCGGCGCACGCCTCGCAACGGCCGCCTTTGACGTTGAACGAGAAGCGGCCGGGTTTGTAGCCGCGGATACGCGCCTCCTTCGTCCGCGCGAAGAGGTCTCGGATGTGCGTGAACGCTCCGGAGTAGGTCGCGGGATTGGAACGCGGCGTACGACCGATGGGCGTCTGGGATATCTTCGACACACGCGTCACGTTCTCGACGCCTTCGATGGCGTCGTGCGCTCCCGGCTTCTCGCGGGCGCCGTTGATGGTGCGCCGCAGCCCTTTGTAGAGCACCTCCTCTATGAGCGTGCTCTTGCCGCTGCCGGAGACGCCGGTGACGCAGACCACGCCGCCGAGCGGGAAGCGGACCGTGATGTCTTTGAGGTTGTTCGCGCGCGCGCCGCGCACGACCACGGCCCTCTCGAAGTCCAGAACGCGACGCTTCTCCGGCGTCGGTATCCGAAGTCTGCCGCCGAGATAGAGTCCGGTCAGCGAGTCCGGATGCCGCTCCACGCGTTTCGGCGTGCCGGCGACCACTATTCCGCCGCCGCGGTGCCCGGCGCCCGGACCGAGGTCTATCACCCAGTCGGACGCGCGGATGGTCTGCTCGTCGTGCTCCACCACGATGAGGGTGTTGCCGAGGTCGCGCAGCCGCAGGAGACTGTCGATCAACTGCCGGTTGTCCCGCGCGTGCAGGCCGATCGTCGGCTCGTCGAGACAGTAGCAGACGCCGACGAGACCGGAGCCTATCTGCGTGGCGAGACGTATCCGCTGCGCTTCGCCGCCGGAAAGCGTGCCGGTGGAGCGGTCGAGGGTGATGTAGTAGAGACCGACGTCCACCATGAACCGCAGGCGGCTTTTGAGACTGCGGATCACCTGCCCGGTGACGCGCGTCTTCTCCGGCGACAGGCGCAGACCTTCGAGGAAGCGGAGCGCCTGTCGAACGGTCATGGCGCAGAACTGATGAATGTTCTTTCCGGCGATCTTCACCGCGAGGACCTCCGGCTTCAGCCGCGCGCCGCCGCAGGCCGGACACGGCAGTTCGCTCATGTAGTCCATGATACGGTGCTTCACGTAGTCGGACTCGGTGGCGCGGAAGCGACGCTCGAGCGCCGGTATCACTCCTTCCCATTCGCCGCGGTCGTCGCCGTAGAGGACCAGTTTTCTGTCTTTCTCGTCCATCCGCTCCCATGCGACGTCGAGCGGCAGACCGAACACGCGCCTGAGATGCCGCAGCGTCCAGGAGCCGCCGAGCCGCAACTTCGGCTGGTGCAGCGGCTCGACCGCGCCTTCCTGCAGCGCCAGGGCCGGATTCGGCACCACGAACTCCTCGTCGATCTTCATCAGCGTGCCGAGACCGTGACACTTCGGACAGGCGCCGTACGGACTGTTGAAGGAGAACATCCGCGGACTCATCTCCTCGAAGCCCGTGCCGCAGTCGACGCAGGCGTAGTGCTCGCTGAAAGGCGTGTCGACCCACGCGCCGTCGCTCCGGCGGCTGATCACCACCAGTCCCTCGCCGAAGCGGAGCGCCAGTTCCACCGAGTCGGTGAGTCGGCTGCGGACGCCGGAACGCAGAATCAGACGATCGACGACCGCCTCTATCGTGTATTTTCGCGTCTTGACGAGCCTCGGCGGTCGTGAGACGTCGAACGTCTTGCCGTTCACGCGCACGCGGACGAAGCCCGCGCGGCGGATCCGCGCCACCGTTTCCTTGTGCTCGCCTTTGCGACCGCGTGCGAACGGCGCGACCACCGCGATCCGCGTCCCTTCCGGCCAGCGCATCACATGCTCGACTATCTCCTGCGGACTCTGGCGACCCACGGGTCTGCCGCAGTTCGGACAGTGCGGCTCGCCCGCGCGCGCGTACAACACACGTAAGTAATCGTATATCTCGGTCGTCGTCGCGACCGTCGAGCGGGGATTCGCGCGCAGGTGCGACTGGTCTATCGCTATCGTCGGCGGCAGTCCGTCTATCGAGTCGACGTCGGGCTTGCCCAGTCGCTCCATGAACTGACGCGCGTAGGCGTTGAGGCTCTCTATGTAGCGACGGTTGCCTTCGGCGTATATCGTGTCGAACGCCAGACTCGATTTGCCGCTGCCGGAGACGCCGGTTATCACCACGAACTTGTCGCGGGGTATCTCCAGGGTTATGTTCCGAAGATTGTGCTCCCGCGCGCCTTCGATGCGTATCCGCCGCTTCATCCGCCCGACTCCCCCTTTAAGGAGAAAGCGCCTCGCCCGAAACCCCATATTCTATCGCTTCTCCGAAGCGGTCGCCAGAGTAATTCCGAGGCGCCGCGGGGCGGAACTCAGCGTAGGAACAGTATGCAGACGCCGGCCACGGCCACCACCGCTCCCGCGACCGCGCGGATGGAGAGTTTCTCCTTGTAGACGAGCGCCGCGAACGGCAGTATCGTGACCGGCGTGGTCGCCAGAATGGTCATGGCCACGCCGGTCTCGGTGTGCTTGACGGCGACCAGCGAGAGAGTGACGCCGAGGAACGGTCCGAAAAAGGCGCCGCCCAGCGCGAGCAGCAGTCCTTTTCCGTCGCGCCCGGCGGTCCTGAGCGTCCTCCATCTGCCCATGAACGCGAACAGCGCGGCGAAGACGAGCGTGGCCGCCACCATCCTGATCAGCGTCCCGCTGACGGGATCCAGACCTTCGAGGCCCATCTTGGACAGCACCAGGCCGGTGGCCTGACAGAAGGCGGCGCCCGCGCCGAAGACGACTCCCTTTCTCGTCACTCCGCGTCGCGCTTCGGCGCCTTTGTCCTTGCGCTCCGTTATCACCCACACCACGCCGAAGAGCGTCACGGCCATGCCGAAAACGGCGAGAATTCCGAGAGTCTCGCTCAACAGCAGCCATCCGCCGACGGCGGATATCGGCGGCGCAAGCGAGAGAAGCATCAGCGTCAGTCGCGGTCCCATCGTCTTGAGCGAATTGAAGTACAGTACGTCGCCCACGGAAAGACCCACGACGCCGGAGAGCGCCAGCCAGAACCAGTTGGAAGGGGTCGTCACGGGAACCGGCGAGCCGGAGATGAGCCAGACGCCGGCGGCCAGGAAGAAGACGGCCATCAACAGCCGCAGCAGATTGAGAGTCATCGCTCCCAGGCGCTTTACCGATTCGGCGAAGCAGACCGAGCAGGCCGCCCAGAGAAAACTCGTCGCCAGCGCCGCGAGTTCTCCTTTGTACGGAAAGACCGTTCCGCCCTCCGCCTCAGTCCATTGGAGAGAACATCTCTTTGGGTGCGCCGCAGACCGGACAGAGCCAGTCGTCGGGAAGGTCCTCGAACGGCACACCGGCGGCGATTTTCAGATCCGGATCGCCTTTGTTGGGGTCGTAAACGTAGTCGCAGACGTCGCACTTGTAACGCCGCATCTTCGGCGGCCCCGCGGGCGCCGACGCCGGCGGCTCCTGCGCCGCGGCGCGATAGGTGGGCGCGGCTTTCGGCGTCGCGCCCTTCTTCGCGCGATACGCCGCGTATGTGAGCGGCGCGCCCGAGACGAGCGTCTCGCCGCCGACCACCTCGCCTGCGAATATCGTGTGCGTGCCGACGTCCGTCGTCTCGACCATTTTCGCGTCGAATATCGAAAGCGCGTGGTCCGTGACCAGCGGAGCGCCGCTCGCGCCCGTTCTATGAGCGACGGCGGCGAACTTGTCCACTTCGCGACCCGATCTGAAGCCGAAAAGCCCGATCATGTCCATCGGAGTCGACTCCGCGAGAACGGAGACGCCGAACACGCCGCTTTCGCGGATGTACTCGTGCGTCAGATTGCTTTTGTTCACGGTGACGGCCACCCGCGGCGGCTCCGACGTCACCTGAACGACGGTGTTGGCTATCTGTCCGTTGAGTTTTTCGTTCAGTCGCGACGTCACGATGTAGACGCCGTAACTTATGCTCCACAGCGCTCTTCTGTCGAAATCCGCGTCCATGAGAGTCTCCTTGCGCGCGCGCGACTCCGGCGCTATCCTTCCCAGAGGCCGTGAAGGTTGCAGTAGCCGCGGGCCGTCACGTCCTTCTCTTCGAGGAGGAAAGCGGCCTCCGGCGCGTCGTCCGGCTTCAGGAACAGACGATACGCTCTGTCGCCGGCGACCAACTCGATCCACTCGATGTAGTGCTCTTCGAGCATCGGATGCGGCGCGTCGCCCACCTTCACGGCGAATCCGCCTTCGACGCCTTTGATCACCGGTACGTGTTTCTCGTGAGCCGCGTCCGCCGTGTTCCTCTCCATCAGCCGCATCGGTTGTCCGCAGCAGACCAACTTGCCGACGCCTCCGTGCAGCACCTCGACGATGTTGCCGCAGACCTCGCACTTGTAGATCTCCAGTTTCCGCGCCACGCCTCTCCCCCCAAAGAAAAAGCGAAAGGTCGCCCCGGAGCGTCAGAACAGGTCCCGCACGACCCGCACGACCTCCTCCAGAAAAGCGAGATCGTCGTTCGTGAACGCCTCCGGCGTATGCGAGTCTATGTCCAGTTCGGCGACCGGCCGGTTTCCCTTGAACACCGGAAGAACCACTTCGGAGCGCACCAGCGGACTGCAGGCGAGATAGCACGCCTCACAGGACACGTCGTCCACCACCACGGTTTTGCGCTCGGTCGCCGCCCGTCCGCAGATTCCCCGGCCGAACGGTATGCGTACGTGCTCGGTCGGCTCTCCCGCGAAGGGGCCGAGAGTCAGTTCCTTCTCGTCCGCGTCGGCGACGTAGAAGCCGACCCAGTCGTAATGCGGCACTTCGCGTCTCAGCAGGGAGCAGATCGCCTTCAGTTTCTCGTCTGCGTCGCCCCCTCGCGCCACGATCTCTTTCACCCGCGCGATCAGTTCCGTCCGCGACCGCTCGGACACGCTCATCGCGGCGTCCTACCAGTACTCGCCGAACGGCTCGAAATGCGCGCGGGGATGGGCGCAGGCCGGACACTCCTCCGGCGCTCCGGTGCCTTCGTGAATGTAGCCGCAGTTGCGGCATCTCCATCTCGTCGCTCCGCCGCCTTCGAACATCGTTCCGTCTTCGATCTTCTTGATGAAGGCGCGGTAACGCTGTTCGTGGTACCGCTCCGCCACCGCTATCGCTCTGAAGATCTCCGCGATCTCGCCGAAGCCTTCCTCCTCGGCGATCTCGGCGAACGACGGATACATCCGGGTGTGCTCGTGATTCTCGCCGGCGGCCGCCGCGGCCAGGTTCTGCAGTGTGTCGCCGATGACGCCGGCCGGAAACGCGCCGTCGATCTCCACTTCGCCGCCCTGCAGGAGTTTGAAGAGTCGCTTGGCGTGCTCCTTTTCCTGAGCCGCCGTCTCCTCGAAAACGGCCTGAATCTTGACGTATCCCTCCTTCTTGGCCTGGGAGGCGAAGTAGTTGTAACGGTTTCGCGCCTGCGACTCGCCCACGAACGCCGTCAAAATGTTCTTTTCCGTTCGGGAGCCTTTCAGTTCCATCTCTTTCGTCCTCCTATTCGCCGCCGGAG
>CAYPNR010000023.1:20089-26538 GCA_964412125.1 uncultured Planctomycetota bacterium
GCGATTCGTGGAGGACGGGACATGCGGCGGATTTGTGCGATCGCGGCGGCGCTCGTCGCGGCCTGTGTGGTCTGCGCCCAGAGCGCGAAAATAAAAGAGTTGATGAGAGAGGTCTCCAGAATCAGACAGGTGAAGTGGAAGAAGACCGTGCCGACCGGAACGATGACCAAAGAGCAGTTCAAGACCTACATGGTCAAGCAGATGAAGAAAGACGGTCTGACCAAAAGAAAAGTGGAGGAATTGAGCAGGATAGGAGTCAAGTGGGGATTCTACCCCGAGGACTTCGACGTCTACGAGGAGACGTTGAAGATGCTGGAGGGGTCGGTGGCGGCGTTCTACGATCCGAAGAGCAGACGCGTCTACATTTTGAAGGGCGGCGGCAATCCGCTCGGCGGCATGGGCGGCCCGATGGCGCAGAAGTACAACGACTCGGTCATCCTGCACGAGTTGACGCACGCCCTGGACGATCAGGTGTTCCGCATTTCCAGGCACATGGGCGTCCACAAGAGGTTGAGGGACAGGAGGAACGATCGGATAATGGCGGGCAAGGCGCTGATGGAAGGCTCGGCGGTGACCACGCAGTTCACCTACATGCTGGGCCAGCCCACGAACAAGGCGCGACCGAATCTCGGCGAGGAGTTCGCCAAGCAGGGACTCCAGAATCCCGCGGTCGCAGGCAAGCCGGAAGCGATGCGGGTGGAGTTGATGTGGCCGTACGAGGCCGGCGTGAAGTTCGTTCACGCGCTTCTGGACAAAGGGGGCCAGGAGGAGTTGAACGAGGCGTTCAAGAATCCGCCGGTCTCCACCGAGCAGATAATGCATCCGCAGGAGAAGTACTTCAACAGGGACGATCCGACGGAGGTGAAGATAGACGAGAAGGCGCTCGGCAAGTTGCTCAAGGGCTGGAAGTTTCTGGCGGAGGACACTCTCGGCGAGTTGTTCACGAAAGTGTTTCTGAAGAAGTACGTCGGAGAGGCGGAAGCGACGAAGGCGGCGGCCGGCTGGGACGGCGACGAATACGCGGCGTACGCCGACAAAAAGAAGAAGGTGCTGCTGGTCTGGCTCACGGTCTGGGACGGCGAAAGCGACGTGAACGAATTTTTCGAGGCGTACCGGAAGACGGTCGCCAAAAAGTACGGCGTCGCCCCCGAGGTCGCAGACGGCGTGTTGCGGGCGGAGACCGGAGAGTTCGTGGTCTACGCGGAGAAGAGGAAGAACCGGGTGCTGGTGATAGACGGCGCCTCCAAGGACGCTCTCGACGCCCTCAAGGAAGAGGCCTGGAAGAACGTGAAGGATAAGGATTAGGCTTCGCCGCCGGGGCGCGGACGGAGGCGGAACTCCCATCGGCACCACGCGTCTTCGGGATGGTCGTCCGGCGGGCAGAAGACGCACTTGGTTTCTATACGCGGATCTATGGTGTCGGCGAAGTTTCCGTACTCCACCATGCCCACCGGCTTGCACGGGAAGTCCGGCAGGCCCTTCCTCTTGCGCGCGTCCTGCACGCGACAGGCGTTCATCGTGAACACCAGCAGGTCCGGCTCCGGGCGCTCGATGGTCTGGACGTTGATATGCGCGTAGAGCCGGAACCTGAGCGCCGCATCCAGG
Organism: uncultured Planctomycetota bacterium; assembly: GCA_964412125.1. Taxonomy (GTDB): domain Bacteria; phylum Planctomycetota; class SKW154; order SKW154; family SKW154; genus CAYPNR01. The sequence goes on from CAYPNR010000023.1 coordinate 21,695, forward strand.
GCGTCCAGGCCCTCGCCTTCCTCGATACCGAGGCGTTTCATGATGCGGCGGGCCTCTATGCGCGTGAACTCCTCCCACGCCTGACGATCCAGTTCGATCGCCTCCTCCATGCCGTGCGCGCGTTCGACGGCGAGAAACCAGAGACCGTCGTGCGCGAGCCAGTTCCGACACAGGTCGGCCATGTATGCGAAGAGGTCCTCGCGTGACATTTCCTCGGGGTGTCGGTACCTCGGCGGCATCATTTTTCCTCCACCAGTTGGAGTATGTGTTCGGCTATTTTCTGGAAGGCGGCGCTCACCTGCGAGTCCGGCGCGGCCTCCACGGCAGGCTTGCCCTGGTCGGCCAGGCGCGCGACGAGCGGCTCGAACGGCACCTCGCCGAGATACCTCACGCCGCGCCGCTCCGCCAGTTCGCGTGCGCCGCCGGTCGGGCCGAACATCTCGATACGTCCGCCGCAGTCCGGGCAGACCACGTGCGTCATGTTCTCCACGAGTCCGAGAATGGGACGCTCCACCTGCTCGCAGAAGGTTATGCACTTCTCCACGTCCAGCAACGCGAGTTCCTGCGGCGTGGTGACTATCACGCAGCCGTCCATCTCCTCGATCAACTGGAGCACGCTCAGCGGCTCGTCGCCCGTACCCGGAGGCGCGTCCACCACCAGCCAGTCCAGGTCGCCCCACTTCACGTCCTTCAAAAACTGCTTTATCGCGCCCATCTTCAGCGGCCCGCGCCATATCACCGCCGTGTGCCGCTCCCGCAGAAGGAACGATATGGACATCACCTTCAGGTTCGGACTCCACTGGAACGGCAGCATGCTCTCGCCTTCCACGCCGATGGTCCGACCCTCTATGCCCAGCAGTTTCGGCACGTTGGGACCGTGGATGTCCACGTCGAGTATGCCGGTCTTCAGACCGCGTCGTGCGAGGGAGCATGCGAGATTGACGGCGGTGCTGCTCTTGCCGACGCCGCCCTTTCCGCTCAGCACGACCATCTTGTGTTTTATCCTGCCGAGCCGGGCGTCCAGCGCCTGTTTCTCTTCGAGCATGCCGGGCGGCGTCCCGGCCGCACACTTGTTCACGGCCGGGCGCCTGTCCTCGGGTCCCTTACCGTTCATCTTCCGTCCCTCCAGACCATCTGAAGAAGAGTTGTCCGTCGCGTCTGTCGACGCGCACCTCGCCGCGGCGGCGCATCGCGTCGAGAACCTTGCTCGTGGCGACGGTGCCCGCGCCGAGGGCCGCCGCCAACTCGGCCGGTCCGCACGGCCGCCGTTTCAGGATCTCCCTCGCCCGCTCCGCGAGCGCCGCTTCCGACGCCTCCGTCGCGTCGGCGGCGTCTCCGGCGCCGCCGGGCAGCACGTAAGGCAGGTCGAGAAAGTCGCCGATCTCGCGGAGGCGTCTTCCGTCGACGGGTCTTGCGAACGCCTCCGCCGGGGGACGCTCGACCGTGTTGAGTTGCACGGCGTCCGGCCCGAGACCGTGAAGCGCGTCGCGCAGCGCCGCCAGTTCGTCTTCCGAGTCGTTGAAGCCGGCGAGTATCATCACCTCCACTTCGAAGCGGCCGCGGAAGCGCTTCTTGAACTCCGTCCACGCCGCCAGAAGCGCCTCCGGCGATATGCCGGCGCAGGGCCGGTGCACCGCTTCGAAGGTCTCCTTTCGGACGCTGGTGAGCGTCGGTATCACGACGTCGGCGTCGGCGACGGCCTCGCGTACGGACTCGTACAGCAGCGGCGCGCCGTTGGTGAGCACCACCACCGGAGCGACCCCCGCCTCCTTCGCGGCGCGTATCACCTCGCCCGCGCCGCTGTTCAGACACGGCTCTCCGCTGCCGGAGAGCGTGATGACGTCCAGCGTGCCGCGGTGGTCCGCCAGGAAGGCGCGCAGTTCTTCGACCACGGCCGCGGCCGGAACGTACTCGGCCGTCTCGAAAGTCTTGTTCGTCGTCCGCCCCTGCTGGCAGTAGACGCAATCGTAGCAGCAGGTCTTGGCGGGCACGAGATCCAGCCCGAGCGAGTGACCCAGCCTGCGCGAGCGAACGGGGCCGTAGACGTATCTGAACTTTCTCATGGGCGGACGTCCGATTTTTGTCCTGCGCCCGTTAATCTTCCCCCGCCCGTCTGCGAAGTCAAGCCCTTTCGCCGGACGCGCGGAGTAAGGCGTCGCGGGGCCGCCGGTTTCTCCGCGAAAGGTTCTTGTGAGGCGGCGCGCCGGGCGGCATAATCGCTTTTCGGACTCAGATGGAGAGGAACACTGTGGAGACGGCGATCGCGGCGGTCGCGGGAGTGGTGGTCGGCGCGGTACTGGCGTGGCTCTTTTTGAGAGGGCGTTCGTCCGCGCGGGAGGCGGCGGCCGTCGCGCGCGCGCGCGAGTTGGAGGAGTCCAGGGCCGCGCTGGAGCGCGAGCGGGCGGAGTTGGGCGAGAAGTACGCCGGGTTGATGAAGGAGTACGGCCGCCTCGAACGACGCGACGAGGAGGCGGCGGAAGCGGAGAAGAAACTGCGGGAGACGTTCGAGGCGCTGGCCGGCGAGGCGCTCAAGAGCAACGCGGAGGAGTTTCTCAAGCGGGCGCACGACAGACTCGGCGTCCTGGTGGAGCGGATGAAAGGCGGTCTGGAGAAGCACAAAGAGCAGGTGAGCGGCCTGGTGGGACCGTTGAAGGAGGCTCTGGACCGCATGGAGGCGGATGTAAGGAAGTTGGAGGAGAAACGCGAGGGGGCCTACACCGACCTGAAAGGCCGTCTCGATCGGCTGTTGAAGAGCGAGGAGGAACTCCGGCGCGCGACCGGCTCGCTCGAAGGCGCGTTGAAGACCTCGCCCGGCGCGCGGGGGCGGTGGGGCGAGATGCAACTGCGGCGGCTCGTCGAGTTGGCCGGGATGAGCAGGAACGTCGATTTCACCGAGCAGACGGCCGGCGGCGACGGCGACCGCGGGCGGCCCGACATGGTGATAAGGATGCCCAACGGAGGCGTGCTGCCGGTGGACGCCAAGGTGACGCTGGGCGCGTATTTCGAGGCGCAGGACGAGTCGGACCCGGCCCGCAGGAAAGCGAAACTCGAAAAGCACGCCAGGGACCTGTGGGAGAGGATAAAGGAACTGGGCAGGAGGGAGTACTGGCGGCAGTTCGACGAGTCCACGGAACTTGTGGTGATGTTCGTGCCGATGGAGGCGTCGGTGGCGGCGGCGTTCGAGTACAGGCGCGGACTTTTCGAGGAGGCCCTCGAAAGGAGGATACTGATCGCCACGCCCGTCACGCTCTTCGCGTTGCTGAGGGCCTTCGCCTACGGATGGATGCAGGTCCAACTGGCCGAGAACGCGGGAAAGATAGTCAAGGACGCCGGCGAACTCTACGGGAGACTGAAGACGTTCCGGCGTCACATGGAGAACATACCTAAGGCGCTGGACAGGGCGCGGGACGCCTACGAAGCCGCGCGGCGCTCGTTCGAGCAGCGTCTGATGCCCGCGGCGCGCCGGTACGAGGAGTTGAGCGGAGGCGAGATGGAGACGCCGGCCGTCCCGGACGGAAAGGACTCTTTCGGGGGCGCCGAAGATGTCTCTTCCTGAGGACCTGCGACGCGAGTTCGAAACGATGGTCGAGCGCGCGCTCGAGGAGGACCGCGCTTTCGACGACCTGACCGGCCGCCTTCTGATTCCCGGGGGCCTGCGGGCCGCGGGCCGGATGATCGCCGGCGGGCGTTTCGTCGTCTGCGGACTGCCGGTGGCGGAGATGGTTTTCAGGCGTCTGGACGCCCGCGTTCGTTTCGCCGCGCTCGTCGAGGAAGGCGGGACGGCGGCGGAAGGCGACGTTCTGTGCGAGGTGGAGGGAGAGGCGCGGGCGCTGCTTGCGGCCGAGCGGACGGCGCTCAACTTCGTGCAACTCGCCTGCGCGGTCGCCACTCGAACCGCGCGGATGGTCGAGGCGGTACGTCCGCTGGAGGTGGACGTTCTCGACACGCGCAAGACGCTTCCCGGCCTTCGCGCCCTGCAGAAGTACGCGGTGCGGACGGGCGGCGGACGCAATCATCGTCTGCATCTCGCGGAGCGTGTCATGGTCAAGGACAATCACAAAGCGCTGCTCGACGGCGACGCCTCCACCGAGGAGTTCTGGCGCGGGATACGCGCGGCGCTGGGGGAGGCGGCGGAGCGGGCGGTGGTGGAGGCGGAGACGCCGGAGGAGGCGGAAGCGGCGCTGCGGGCGGGTTTCCGGCACATAATGCTGGACAACTTCGCCCGCGACGAACTTGCGCGGACGGTACGCGGGCTGCGCGCGGCGGGCGACGCCGTCTACGTGGAGGCGTCCGGCGGACTCGGTCCGGACGACGCGGCGGAGGTCGCGCGCGCGGGCGTCGACGGAATGAGTGCGGGCGCGCTCACGCGTCATCTGCGGACGCCGGAGGTGTCGTTCGAGGTGGAGAGGCTGTAGGAGGCTCTGCGGTGGAGGAGGCGCGTCGGCGGAAGAAATGTCCGTACTGCGCGGAACTGATAGACTTCGAAGCGATAAAGTGCAGGCACTGCGGAGAGTATCTGAATCCCAATCTCCGGCCGTGTCCGGACTGCGCGCGGATGGTGAGCGTGAACGCGAGCAGGTGTCCGCACTGCGGCTGTCCTGTGTCGGGCGGCGCGCCCGCCGGTCCGAAGTCGCGTCTGGCCGCGGGGCTTCTCGGCATATTTCTCGGAGGGTGGGGCGTTCACAGATTCTATCTCGGCTACGTCGGCATCGGCATCGCGCAGATAATCGTGACGCTCTGCACGCTCGGCATAGGCGCTCTCTGGGGCCTGATAGAAGGCGTACTCATTCTGGCCGGCTCTTTCGATCGCGACGCTAAGGGTCGTCCGCTGCGCGAGTGAGCCG
>CAYPNR010000024.1:0-26345 GCA_964412125.1 uncultured Planctomycetota bacterium
GACCCGCAGACGGGAAGGCTGGCGATCCAGTGTCATTAGTTCCGGCTGAGGCGACGTCACCAGCGCCGCGTCGGTCGATTCTTGAGCGTCTTCGAGCAGTCCGTCGAGCCAGGGCTTGATGTTGGGATGTTGCATGACGTCGGGGTTCTCTCGCCGCAGGGCTTCGGCGTACGGCGTGTTCCACCACCGGAGGAACTCATCGACGTTATGGAACTTCGGCACGGACGCGTCCACGAGGCACCTCTCCTCCCGCGGCATCTGAGTATATTATACCATTGTGGTGAGCGCGCGCAAGCCGCCGAGAAAGACTTCGCGGCGGTGCTGAACAATCCGTATTGCGCGGAGGACACGACGGGTCGCCGGCGAGGTACGGATGTACAACGCACAGGACGAAAACGAAGTAGAAACCTGCGCCATGCGCGCGGGATGGATTCTGATCGGCGTTGCGGCGCGTCGGCCGAGCGCACACAAGACGGGGCTTTCGTGCTGACGCTCACGTCGCCCGTATGATGGACGCGTCTTTTCGAGCAGTTATAGCGGGGGCAGGATTCGAACCTGCGACCTCCGGGTTATGAGCCCGGCGAGCTACCAACTGCTCCACCCCGCAGTCCATGAAGACCCTGGCGCTACCTACTTTCCCGAAACACCTGAGGTTCCAGTATCATCGGCCTGCGAGGCTTAACTTCCGGGTTCGGAATGGAACCGGGTGTTTCCCCCGCAGTATCGGCACCAGAGCCTTCACTCCCACATATATAACCGTCCGACAACCCCTGTCAAGCCTCATGGACGGTTTTGAAGGCAAATTCCTCACTCACTCGAAACGGCGCAGCGGCAGTTTGTCCACGATGCGGCCCGCAAGTTCGGTCAGAAGCACCGCTTCGGCTTCCAGGGCGCCGCCTTCACCGGCGTCGTGCCGGCCGATCGCCTTCCCGCGCCAGCAAACGCGCCCTTTGTAGTCCGCCAGCGCCGCTTCCACCTCCATGTAGTAGACGGGAGCCTCGCCGTCGTAGAACTCCAGTCTTCGTATCATCAGCATCCATTGCGCGCCGTCGCCTTCGTAGCCGCCTTCGCCCCACTTGCCGAGTTCCAGACGCAGCGCCCGCTCGAATTCGCGGTTGCGTCGCTTGCGCGCCTCCGCTTCCGCTTTCTCCTGCTCCGGCGTCCTCAGAACCAGTCGCTCCTCCGCGACGGGATCCACGCGGAGCAGCGTCACGAAATCGACGAGAAACTTCGTTCCTTCTATTTTCTCGATACGGCCGCTTATGACCTCGGTTTCCGGAGGAGCGCCGCTCCTGCAGCCGAGAAGGAAAACGAAAAGCACCGCGGCCAAAAGCAACTCTCGTCTCATTTTTCGTCCTCCTTCTTCGTTTCTTCCCGGGGCCCTTCCGCCTGCGGAGTTCCGCCTCCGCCCGCGGAGAGGTCCGAAAGCGGCCTGTCGAGCACGGGCAGGCTCACGCCGCCGAGTCTTGCGGCGCCTATCGCCAGCACGAGCAGCGCCGCGAGAAACGAAAAGACGACGCCGAAGCCCCACGTGAGACCCGCGCCCGGGAAGAAGCCGAGCAGCGAGCACAGCGCGGCCAGGCCGCCGAGGCCGGTGTATCCGAGCGCGACCAGTTGTCGACCGAAGACGCCGGCCATACGCGCGCCCACAAGGCCCCACAGCCCCAGAGCCGCTATCAACGTGAAGACGCCCTTCGTGACGGAAAGTCCGGAGGCCCACGTCGAGACCTCGATGTGTTTCCCAAGGCTCTCGAACGCCCTGCTCAACTCCCCGAGTTGGATCTTCGCCCACGGCAGAAACGCCATGACGAAAAGCACCAGTCCGCAGAGTCCGACGACGAGGTGTTCGACGGAGATTTTTCTGGCGAGCGCCTTGACGTCCACGTCCAACTCCCTGCGGGCGACCTGCGGAGCGTCTTCCTTCTCATTGGCGGAACCGTTCTCAACCATGGCCGACCTCCCTATCAAGTTCGGCGAACCGCTTTCTCACCTCCGCGGCCCCGCCGCAGGAGCGGTCCCCTTCCGGGCACGGCCCGGTCAGACAGGCCGGTCCGGCGCCCGCGAACAGCACGGGCGCGACGGACTTCACGCGTTTCAGCATCTCCAGGGCCGCTTCCCGTATCTCCCACTGGGCGCGCCGGCAGAGCCGCAGACGGAAAAAGTGCCGCAACTCCCGCGCGTTCATCGTCACCATTATACGCGTCTGCGTCGCGTTCGGCAACACATAGCGCGCGTCCTGGTAGACATCTTCCCCCTCCAGTCCCGCCTCGCGGAGTTTCTTGCAGAGGAGGTCGTACCAGCGTTGCGCCTCCGCCATGCGCTCGGAGAACCAGTCGGCCAGACCCGCGCGCCGCACCGACGGCGGAACGACGCAGGCGAAGCCGCCGCCCTCGTCGCTGGAGACGCCGACGTAACGCTGGCTCTGCTGCGAGTACGAGGCGATGCGATGGCGCACGAGTTGATGCGTCATGGCGCGACTGACGCCCTCCAGAAGAAAGGTGAAAGCGGCGTGCTCGATCGCGGAATGATGACCGCTGTCCACGAGATGTCGCACCAGACGCGCGACGCGCTCCGGCGTGAGCGCGCGTCGCAGGGCTTCCGAATCCGCCGCGGAGTAGCAGAGGCGCGCGGCCTGCGCCACGGCGAACTCCGGCTCGGGCGTGTGATAGAGAAGCACCACGCGCATCAGTACTTCACCAACGAAACGACGTCGTAGTTCTTGAGGCGGTCGCGGCCGTTCAGAAACGTCAACTCGATGAAGAACGCGATGCCCGCGACCCTTCCGCCGCAGCGCTCCACCAGTTCGGCGGCGGCCGCCATGGTGCCGCCCGTCGCAAGAAGATCGTCCACCAGAAGCACGTTCTGGCCCTCGGCGACCGCGTCTTCGTGCATCTCGACGGCGTCCGCGCCGTACTCCAGTTCGTAGCGGCAGCGGACGGTGTCGCACGGGAGTTTGCCGGGCTTGCGTATGGGGATGAAACCGACGCCGAGTTTCTGGGCGACGCAGGCGCCGAAGATGAAGCCCCGCGCCTCCACCGCCGCCACCGCGTCGATCCCGCGCTCGGCGAACGCCTCAGCCAGTCCCGAAACCACCTCATTCAGCGCTTCCGGGTCCCTCAGTACCGGCGTTATGTCCTTGAACACTATCCCGGGCTTCGGGAAGTCTTTTACGTCGCGTACGAGAGACGTGGCCCTTGACACCTTCCCTCACCTCCAAAGCCTTCACTCCCTCGGTCAGAACGATGTTCAGTTTCCGCAGCGCTTCGTTCTCTATCTGTCGCACGCGCTCGCGGGAGAGTCCGAGCATGTCGCCTATGTCCTTGAGCGTCCTGGGATTCTTGTCGTCCAGTCCGTAGCGCAGACGCAACACACGCGCCTCGCGCTCGTCGAGAACGTCCAGCATTCGGCGTATGGCCTGTATCTCATACATCTTCTCCAGCACCTCGTCGGGTCTGTCGCCGCCGCGATCCTCCACCAACTCGTCGAGGTTCATCACGCCGTCCTCCCACGCAGGAGGCGTGACGCGGGAGGAGGTGCGCATGGCGCTTCTTATCAAGCGCAGCATCTGCGGCGACAGTCCCATGCGCTCGGCGGTCTCCTGCATGCTCGGCGCGCGTCCCAACTCCACCTGCAACTGATTGTTCGTGTCGCGCCAGCGCGCTATCAACTCCACCACGTACGCCGGCACGCGCACGGTCTTGACCGAGTCCACCAGCGCCCGCTTTATCGCCTGTCGAATCCAGAACGAGGCGTACGTGCTGAACTTGCATTTCTCCTCCGGATCGAACTTCTCCACCGCTCTGAGAAGGCCCAGATTGCCTTCGGCGATGAGGTCCTGCAGCGGAAGTCCCCTGTCGGTGTAGTGCTTGGCGATGGATATGACCAGGCGCAGATTGGCCTTTATGAGGCGCTCGCGCGCGCGCATATCCCCCCGTCGCGCCCTCCGCGAGACCTCCTTCTCCTCGTCGGGCGTGAGAAGGCGATACCTGGTGATCTCCTTGAAGTACTGTTCGAGTCCGCGTTCCTTCGCCGTGGCACGCCCCCCGAAAAAGCGTCGGGAGTATATACGCAGCCGGAGACGCTGTCAACAGGCGTCACCTTTCCTTCAGGACGGACTTCCCGCGGGCGGCTCGGCCCGCAGACACTTGAAAGTGACGGTAGAAAGGCCCACAATAGCCGCTCGAACGGCGGAGATGGGAGGATGCCGATGCACACCACCGGTGAGAAGATAGAGCGACTGCGGGAGGCGCGCGCGCGCGCGCTTCTGGGCGGCGGCGAGGCGCGGATAGAAGCGCAACACAAAAAAGGCAAAATGACCGCTCTCGAACGCGTCGAAGCGCTGCTCGACGCCGACACGTTCGTCGAGATAGACACTTTCGTGGAGCACCGCTGCACGGACTTCGGAATGGCCGAGAAGCGGATCATGGGCGACGGCGTGGTGACCGGCTTCGGCAAGATCGACGGTCGTACGGTCTACGTGTTCAGTCAGGACTTCACCGTCTTCGGAGGCTCGCTTTCGGAGATGTTCGCGAAGAAGGTCTGCAAGATAATGGATCTGGCGTTGCAGAACGGCGCGCCGGTCATCGGTCTGAACGACTCCGGCGGCGCGCGAATCCAGGAAGGCGTCGCCAGTCTCGCCGGCTACGGCGATATATTCTATCGCAACGTCGTCTCCAGCGGCGTCGTGCCGCAGTTGTCCGTCATCGCGGGGCCGTGCGCGGGCGGCGCCGTCTATTCGCCGGCCATAACCGACTTCATAATCATGGTCAAAAAGTCCTCCCACATGTTCATAACCGGACCGAAGGTGATCAAGGTGACCACCGGCGAGGACGTCTCGTTCGACGATCTGGGCTGCGCGATGACGCACAACACCAAGTCCGGCGTCGCGCATTTCGCGGCCGAGGACGAGACGGACGCCTTCCGGACGCTGCGCAGGCTTCTCTCCTACATTCCGTCCAACAACCGTCAGAAGCCGCCGTTCAAGGAGACGGACGATCCGGTCGACCGCGAGGATCAGGCCCTCAACGAAATCATTCCCGACTCCTCGTCCAGGCCCTACGACGTGCACGACGTGATCGGACGCGTCGTGGACGACGGAGAGTTTCTCGAGGTGCACAAGCACTTCGCGCCGAACATGGTCGTCGGCTTCGCGCGCGTCGGAGGCCACTCCGTCGGCGTGATCGCCAATCAGCCTCGCATCATGGCGGGCTGTTTGAACATAGACGCTTCCGTGAAAGCGTCGCGATTCGTCCGCTTCTGCGACGCGTTCAACGTGCCGCTTCTGACGTTCGTGGACGTGCCGGGCTTTTTGCCCGGGACGCGGCAGGAGTGGGGCGGCATAATCCGCCACGGCGCGAAACTCATCTTCGCGTTCGCGGAAGCGACGGTGCCGAAGGTGACGGTGATACTGCGCAAGGCTTACGGCGGCGCTTACGACGTGATGTGCTCCAAGCATCTCGCCGGCGACATAAACTTCGCGTGGCCGACCGCCGAGATCGCCGTCATGGGCCCGCGCGGCGCGGTGGAGATAATTTTCAGACGCCGGATCGCCGACGCGGAAGACCCGCAGGCGAAAGAGGAAGAGTTGGTGGACGAGTACACGGAGAAGTTCGCCAACCCCTACGTGGCGGCGCGCCTCGGATACATAGACGACGTCATAGAGCCGTCGCGGACGCGACCGCTGGTGATCCGCGCCTTCGAGTCGCTGGCCGATAAACGACAGTCGCTGCCGCAGAAGAAGCACGGCAACATCCCTCTCTGACGGAGATCCTCATGCGAGAGTCTCTTCTCGCGCTGGCCGCGGCGGTCGTGCTGTGCGCCGCCGACGGCTGCGTCTTCCGCGAACTCATCGTCATATCCGAGCCGCCGGGCGCGGACGTATATCTCGACGGCGAGCCGGTCGGCAGAACTCCCTACAGCGGTCGTTTCGAGCACTACGGCACCAGACGTCTGGTCCTGCGGAAGGAAGGCTACAAGGCCCGCGTGGAGGTGGTTCGTCTCGAAGTGCCGTGGTACCAGTATTTTCCTCTGGACGTCTTCACCGACCTGCTCTGCCCTCTGGCGATATACGACACGCATGAGTTCTCCTACCGTCTCGAGCCTGTGGGCGGCATTCCGGAAGGTTTGAAGGGACGCGCGGAGGGCGCCTTCGGCGGACGCGGGCGGTGAGGGAATCGGCGGACGCGGAAGCGCGACGGCGGAACCGTTCGGAGGCGGACGGAGTCATGAAGGAGTTCGACGGCGAGCGCGTCGTTGTGATGGGTCTGGGTCTTTTCGGCGGCGGAGAAGGCGCCGCACGCTTCTTCGCGGAACGCGGCGCCCGCGTGCTCGTCACGGACCTCCGTCCGGAATCCGATCTGCGACCGGCGCTCGAGCGGCTGAGCGACCTGCCCGGCGTCTCTTTCCGTCTCGGAGGACACGACACAAGCGACTTTCTGAACGCGGACGTCGTGGTGGTCAACCCGGCGGTGCCGGACGACGCGCCGGCCCTCGCGGCGGCCCGCGACGCAGGTGTGAGACTGACCACGGAGATGAATCTCTTTTTCGAGCGCTGCGGGGCGCCGATCGTCGGAGTGACCGGCACCAACGGCAAGTCCACCACCGCCGCGCTCTGCCACGCTTTTCTCCGCGCGCTGGGCTTCGATGCGCGTCTCGGCGGAAACATCGGCGGCTCGCTGCTGTCCGACGTCGACGATCTCGCGCCTCCGAACGACGACCGCAACGGCAATGTGGTGGTGCTCGAACTGTCCAGTTTCCAACTCGAACGCCTAAGATGGACGCGCAAAAGTCCCGAGATCGCCGTCGTACTGAACCTCGCGCCGAACCATCTCGACAGACACAAAACGATGGAGGCCTACGCCGAGGCGAAGGCCGCGATACTCGATCATCAGCGGCCGGAGGACTTCGCGGTGCTCAACGCCGGAGACTCCTGGTACGAGTGGTTTCGTGTGCGCGCGCGCGGCCGCGTCCGCGCGTTCGCGGCCGCGCCCGTCCGGGACGCGGACGTCTCGGCCGTGCTGGACGGCGGAACGCTTCGGCTGCGGACCGGCGCGGAGGACGACGACGGACCGACGCTCGACCTGCGCGCCGCCGTCGAGAGACTCGCCCGCGCCGGAGACGGATGGCGACCGGGCTCGGACGAGCGTCCGCCGGGACACAACGCGATCAACTGTCTTGCGGCGGCGACGGCGGTCTGCGCCGCGCTTCTCAGACTTCGCCTGAGGCCGCGCGAAGACGAACTGCAGCGCGCGCTGGAGAGCGGACTCGCCGCTTTCGAGCCGCTCGAGCACCGCCTCGAAAGAGTGGCCGAAGTCGAGGGAGTGCTGTTCGTGAACGACTCGATAGCGACGAATCCCGAAAGCGTGCTCGCGGCGCTGGACGCCTTCGCCGACCGCAGAGTGGCGCTGATCGCCGGCGGTCACGACAAGGGACTGAACTACGACGCGCTTGCGAAAACGGTCTGCGAACGGGTCAGGAGACTCGTATTACTTGAAAGCGAAGGCGCGACGAAGATCATGGAGGCGGTGCGGAGGGTCTGCGGCGGTCGCGCGCCGGAGACGACCCGCGCCTCCGACATGAACGAAGCGGTGCGCGCGGCGGCGGAGGCGGAAGCGGAAGTGGTGCTGCTCTCGCCGGCGTGCGCCTCATACGGAATGTTCAGAAACTTCGAGGAGCGGGGACGGGCGTTCAGGGAGGCCGTGGCCCGGCTCGTCGGCGTGAGGGGGACATGAAGCATGTTCTGGCGGAAAAAGAAGAAGCCGAAGACCAAAAGCGTCAAACTCAAGGAGAACGTGGAGGCCGTCGCGACCGCGATAGCGCTGGCGATGCTCATACGCTTGTTCGCGCTGGAGGCGTTCATGATACCCACCGGCTCGATGGCGCCGACGCTCTACGGAGATCACGCCGAGATTCACTGCCCCAACTGCGGCGCGGAGTTCGCGGTCGGCGCACACGGAAAAATGAGCGAGTTCGAGCCCGCCGTCGTCACACAACACCGGTGCCCCTACTGCGGCGCGCAAGGCGAGTTCGCCGTGCGCCCCGCAAACGACGGCTCCGGCGCAGGAGAGGCCTGCTGTCCCGTCTGCGGCAGATGCTTCACCGTGGACGCATACGGCGCCGGCTCGCGCGAGGCGGTCTGGCGCCTGCGTACCGTCTGTCCGGTCTGCGGATACGAGTTCTGCGCGGACCTGCATCGAAACGATCTGTCGGTGGGCGACAGAATACTGGTGGACAAGATGGCTTATCTGTTCCGCAAGCCGCGTCGCTGGGAAGTGGTGGTGTTCAAATGGCCGATGGACACCAGTAAGAACTACATCAAGCGTCTGGTGGGCCTGCCCGGCGAGACGCTGGAGATACGACGCGGAGAGATATACGCGAACGGCCGAATAGCGCGCAAGCCGGCGTGGGCGCGAAGAGTGGTCGCAAGACCGGTCTGGCTGATGGGGCGACGCAGGCGCTCCGCCACAGTTCCGTGGCGAGCGGAGTCCGGCTCCTGGCGCTTCCAAAGCGACCGCTTCTCCGCAGACGCCTCCGCCTCCGCCGACGCCAGGGCCGTTCTCACACTCCAGCCGGAAAACCGCCTGCCGTACAACGACAGGGAGCCGGCCCTGCTGGTGGGAGACGTGACGCTGAAGTTCCGCGTCAGGGTGCGGGACGCCTCCGACGGCGCGGCGGTGCAGGCCGAACTCTCCGAGGAGGCGGAATACGACGGCGCGAGCGGCGAGTTCGGCGTGCGGCGCAGCGCCTTTCTGAACGTGGGTGTCGGCGCAGGCGACTGCTCGATCGTCGTCGACGGCGAAAGAAGGGCCGGCGGCGGTACGTTCCTGTCGCCCGGGCGCTGGCACGAAATAGAGTTCAGCAACGTGGACATGCGCGCCGAAGTCCGGGTGGACGGACGACTGGTCGCGCGCTGGGACGACGACAGAAGTCACGACTGGTCGCCGGAGAAGGTCACCGTCGCCGTCGGAATACGCGGCTGCCGCGCGGAGTTCACGAACGTGGAGGTCTGGCGCGACATCTATTACGACCCCGGCGGCGACTGCATCCGAACGGTGAAGGTGCCGGAGGACGGCTACTGGGTGATGGGCGACAACACGCCCAACTCGAACGACTCGCGCAGTTGGGGCGTCGTTCCGGCCGACAACATGATGGGACGGGCGCTCGCGGTCTTCTGGCCGCTGAACAGATGGCATCTCATTCGCTGATCGGAGAGAACATGAAACCGGACCTCCTGGAGCACCTGCAGCGGCTCGCCGGCCTGGTCGTTCCGGAGGGCGAACGCGAGGCGTTCGCCTCGGAACTGGCCCGCATGATCGATTATGTGCGGCGCGTCCGCTCCCTCGCCGCGGAGGTCGCCTCGGAGACGAAAGACGGGCCCGCGGAGCGGCCGACCATCCTGCGGGACGACCTGCCCGGAAAATGTCTCTCCGCCGAAGACGTCTTCCGCGGCGCGCCGGCCGTCGCAGACGCCCTCTTCGTGACGCCGCCTCTCCACGAGCGGGAGGAATGAGCGGTGACGGACCCGCTTCGCATGGACGCATGGGATCTCTGCGACGCGATGCGCCGCGGCGCGCTCGATCCGGTGGAGACGGCGGAGTTCTTCTGCGAGCGCGTGGAGACGTACGACCGACGGATACACGCCTTTCTGTGGTTCGACCGCGAGGATGTGCTGAGGCGGGCGCGACTGCTGCGCGAAAAGGTCTCCGGCGGCGGAACGCCGGGACCGCTTTTCGGACTGCCGGTGGCCGTCAAGGACAACATCTGCGTCGCGGGCACGCCGACCACCGCCGGCTCGAGGATCCTGGAAGGCTGGCGCGCGCCGTACGACGCCACGGTCGTGAAGCGTCTGCGGGACGCCGACGCCGTGCCGTTCGGAAAAACCAATCTCGACGAGTTCGGCATGGGCTCGTCCTGCGAATACTCGGCTTTCGGACCGACGCGTAATCCGTACGACGCGGAACGCGTGCCGGGCGGCTCCGGCGGCGGCTCCGCCGCGGCCGTGGCCGCGCGACTGACTCCGGCGGCGCTCGGCTCCGACACCGGCGGCTCGGTACGTCAGCCCGCCGCATTCTGCGGCGTCACGGGTCACAGACCGACCTACGGCGTCGTCAGCCGTCGCGGCCTCATAGCGTTCGCGTCCAGTCTCGACCAGATAGGACCCGTGGCGCCGTCGGCGCGGGACTGCGCCCTCCTGCTGGACGCCGTCGCGGGAGCGGACGACGGCGACGCGACGACGAGCGACCGCTGGAGCGGCGCGACGGCCGCGCTCCGGAGGCGCATCAAAGACGGCCGCCTCGAAGGCTTCCGTACAGGTCTGATACGCGGGGCGCTGGAGGCGTCGGACGAAGGCGTGCAGGCAGCCGTCGAGGAAGCGTTGCGCGTGCTGGAGAAGGCGGGCGCCGAAGTCGACGACGTGGAAGCGCCGATCCTTTTGGACGCCGTGCCGGTCTATCAGGTGCTGGCGGCGGCGGAGGCCGGCTCGAATCTCGCGCGCTACCGCGGCGTGCATTTCGGCCCGCGCGGCGGAGCCGCGAACACGGCGGAAGAGGCGATACGCGCGACACGCGCGCTGTTCGGCGCGGAGGTGAGGCGTCGCGTCCTCCTCGGCGCTTTCGTCCTCTCCTCCGGCCACTACGACGCTTATTACGCAAACGCCATGCGCTGCCGCGCCGCCGTCCGGGACGCGCTTCTGTCCGCGCTCGACGGACGGGACGCGCTCGTTCTGCCCACCAGTCCGACCGCGGCGTTCCGCTTCGGCGAGCGCACGACGGATCCGCTCAGCATGTACGAGGCCGACGTGATGACCGCAGGCGCGAGTCTCGCGGGTCTGCCGGCGGTGAGCGTGCCGTGCGGCTTCTGTGGAGGACTGCCGGTGGGACTCCAAATTCTCGGCCGTCCGTTCGAAGATGTGAACGTTCTGGTCGCGGCGAGCGTCTACCAGATGGAGACCGACTGGCACATGCGTCCGCCGGAGCGGCTCTCCGACTTCCGCGCGGAGGAAGAGAAGTGACGGACATCACCTCACTGCCGGGCTTCTACGAGATGCTGTTCGGCCTGAGCGGCGACGGCTGCTACGCGCTGGACAGAGATGCGGGACGCTTCATCGCCGTCAACGAAGCGTTCTGCCGCATGCTCGGATACAGCCGCGAGGAGTTGCTGAACGGCGAGATAACGCCGCAGGAGTTGGTGGCGCCCGAGTATCGCGAACGCGTGCGGGCGCTGGACTCGACGCGACGTCCCGTACAGAGGGCGCGTATCGTGGTCGATCTCCTGCGCAAGAACGGTCGGCGGCGGACGTGCGAGATAACGCTTCACAACGTGGACTTCGGCGGCGCACGACTGCGGATAGGGAGCGCGCGCGACATAACGAAGCGGCGTCGCCTTCAGGATCAACTCGAGCGACAGATAGAACTGCAGCGCAAAAAGACGATGGAGACCGCGCGCGCGACGCTCCGAATCTATCAGTTGACCGAAAAACTGCGGCTGGTTCCGCAACTGGCCACGATGCTGCTGGCGGCCGACTCGGAGCCGGAACTGGTGCAGCAGGCCGCCACCCTGCTCACCGAACGCACGGCGTTCAACTATCGCGACGTCGGGTTCTATCTCCGCTACGGTCAGCGACTCCTCAGAATAGATCGTCGGGAGCGCGCGATAGGCGTCGACTCGGAGCACAAGATAGCGCGCGCCTTCCGCGGTCTGCCGACGAACACGCGTCGCGGCGAAGCGCTGCTGCCCATAATCGGACGCGGAAGAACCATAGGCATCCTCTGCGTACAGTTCGACCCGGACGAGTACGAGTTCTTCGCGCGCAACAAAGCGGTGCTCGCCGAGCAGTTCACCCTGCTGGAGACCATAACCGACATCGTGGCGCTGGCGGTGCTGAACCTGCGACTGCTGAAGAAAGTGGAGCGGCAGTCCGTGACGGATCAGTTGACCGCCTGCTACAACCGCCGCTTCATGGAACGGCGTCTCCATCAGGAAACCGAACGCGCGCGGCGCTACGAGCGTCCGCTGTCGCTCATCCTCGCCGACCTGGACAACCTGAAGGAGATAAACGACGACTACGGCCACGGCACCGGCGACGTCGTGCTCCGCCTGGTCGCCCAGCAGATGATGCAGACCTCGCGTACCACGGACTCGGTCTGCCGCTACGGCGGCGACGAGTTCGTCGTAATCCTGCCGGAGACCACTATGGAGGAGGCCGCCGCCAAGGCCGAAACTCTCCGTCACCATCTCGAGTCGCTGAGAATAGGCCCGCAGAAGGTCTCCGTCACCGCGTCCATAGGCGTGGCCTCGTTCGACGGCAGAGAGTCCTCCGCCGATCTGCTGCGTCGGGCCGACGCCGCGATGTACGCCGCCAAGGAGGCGGGCAAGAACGCCGTCCACGTCGCCTCCTGAGTCTCGCCTCCGAGTCGGTTTCCGCTACACCCGGCCGCCCCGCAACGGTATCATGTGCCGTCGAAGGCGACCGTCGTGGGAGGAAAGCGATGGACCTGTTCGAGGCGATACGCGGAAGGAGAAGCGTACGGGCGTTCACCGAGTCCGAGCCGCCGGGCGACTACGTGGAGAAGATACTGGAGGCGGGTCGCTGGGCGCCGTCCTGGGCCAATTCGCAGTGCGTCCGATACGTCGTGGTGCGGGACGCGGAGCGGATACGCAGACTGCGCGAGACGATGCCGGAGAAGAATCCCGCGCGGCCGGCGTTCGACAGCGCGGCTTTCGTGCTGGCGGTCGTCGCGAAACACGGTCTGGCCGGTTACAAACGCGGCGAGCCGGTCGCGGATCGCGCCTGGCACATGTTCGACGCGGCGCTGGCCGTTCAGAACGTCTCCCTCGCCGCGCACTCCCTCGGTCTCGGCTCGGTGATAGTCGGTCTTTTCGATTGGCGCGCGGCCGATGAGGTGCTCGGCGTACCCGAAGGCTACGAAACCGTCTGCCTCGTTCCGTTCGGCTATCCCAAAGGCGAGCCGCCGACGCCGCCGCGTAAGCCGCTGTCCGAACTGCTCTCGCAGGAAACTTTCAAGCCGGATGCGCAGTAGCGCCCTCATCGGCGGGGGCCGTCCGGTCCGCTTTCGGAGGGCCGCGAAGCGCCGTCGTCCGGGGAGTCGCCGCCCTCCTTCGGGCGATCGTCGGCGTCCGGCGCTTCTTTCGAAGCGTCCGGCGTCGCGGCCGGGTCGCCGCCCTCCGCGCGCTTCTTCTCCGGCGGAGGAAAACGATACTTGACGAGTTCCACACGCGCCGAGCCGATCGGAACGTCCAACTTCATCAGAAGCGGACGTTTGCCCCCGGCGTCGAACCATATCTCCGCTATCTTCTCCGAGACGAAAAGACCTTCCGAGGAGCCGAGTTTGCCGCCTTCGACGCGGAACTTCGGCGCTATCCGTACCGCGCGAAAACGCCCCGCGTCCACCTTGATGAACTTCTCCTCCTTCACCTCGAACTCCGCTTCGCATATCCGCTTGCCGGTGCAGACGGTCACCTTCGCTTTCGAGCCGACCTTCAAGTCCAGCGTGCGTACGTGCCACAGAACCGACAGGAGATCGAATACGTCGTCGTCGGCGTCCTTGAACTCGCGTCTCTTCTTGAACGCGCCGGCGCGGCGCTTGTAGTAGGTTATCCGCTTGCGTCTGCGGTCGAAGTAGATGACCTGATGAGCCCTGTGGGAGCCCTCGTGCAGCCGCTTCTGGAACTTCAACGGCCGCAGATCCTTCACGCTCACAAGGGAGGTCGCTTCGTCGTCCACCTCGTAGAAGGTGGAGATGAAGTCGGAGGAACGCGTGGTCGTGCGCAGAAGATAGCATTCGACGCCGCGGAACTTCTTTATCTTGCGGTCCACCTCGATGGTGGCGGCGCCCGCCTTGATACCTTTCCAACTCACCCTGTAGGTCAGTCTCTCGCCCGGTATGTACGGCTCGACGCGCCAGCCGTCCGGGAAATCCTTTTCGTTCGGTCGCGGACCGTCGCCGCGCGTCTCACCCGCGCCGAGCGCCAGCGCCATAAAGGCGAGCAGCAGCGCGAGCGCCGTCCGCGGCGTCGAGCCGCAGGCGTCGCTCCTGTCGAACCGGTCCGTGCAGCGTCTCATCCGGCTTCTCCGAGCACCTCGTCGTACAGTTGGACCGTCTGAGTCACCATGCTATTCAATCCGAAACGCTCGCGCACCAGCGCCTTGCCTGCCCGACCGATACGGCGACGCAGGTCCTCGTCCCGTAGAAGTTTCTCTATCGCGGCCGCCATCGCTTCAGGGTCGCGCTGCGGCACCAGAAGTCCGGTCACTCCGTCCTCTAAGAAGTCCGGCACCGCGCCCACCGCCGTGGAGACGGTCGCGCGGCCGCAGGCCATCGCCTCGAGTACTATCTGGCCGTAGCCCTCCCGCAGCGACGGAAGAACAAGAACGTCCACCGCCGAAAGCACCTCGAACTGCGACCTGAAGCGAACCAGGAAAGTGACGCGTTCCTCTATGCCCAACTCCCTGGCGAGCGCGCGCAGTTTGCGTTCGTCGGCGCCGCCTCCGGCGACGAGAAAGTGACACTCGGGTCCGCGCTCCGCCACGACGGCCGCGGCGCGTAGAAAATAGTCCACTCCCTTCTCCGCGGTCAGGCGTCCCACCACGCCCACCACCGGCGTGTGCCCGCCGACGTCGCCGCAGCGCTCCTCCGCCGTCTCGATGTCCACGCCGGACGGAATGACTCGTATTCTGTCCTTGGCCAGACGCGCCTGGTTGACCAGCGACTCGCGTATCGCCTCCGAGACGGCGATGACGCGTCTCACCGCCGACGGAAGCGTCACCGGTCGCTCCACGAGATGATGGAAGGTGACCACGGCGGGCAGACGAAGCCTTCGCGCCATCGCCGCGCCCTTCCTCACAATCAGATCGGACGTCACGTGAAGCACGTCCCACTTCTCGGACGCTATCCGCCGCAGACGCGCGAGATGCGCGAAGATGTTGTAGAAACGCGCGCCGAGTCCCTCCACCTCCTCGGCCGCGACGCCGTCCTCGGACGAGGCCGCGAAATCGCCGCCGCCGTGCAGCAGCAACACACGCTGTCCCGTCGCGATCAGTCCCCGTACCAGATTCAGCGTGTACACAGCCGTTCCACTCGGGCGCATGCGTCCGGCGACGAGCAGCACGTTCGGCATGAGGCGTCCTCCCCGTACGAAATTATAACACGTACGGGCCGACTTACAAAATCCGAGACCCGTGCCGTCGCGAACGACTTGCTCCGACGCGACGCGACGGTTAGAATCGTCGCGCCGTACGACTGGAGGAGTCGGCGATGGCGGCGAAGCGCCTGATGTCCGGGATAAGGCCCACCGGACCGCTGCACGTGGGCAACTACGTGGGCGCCCTCCGTCAGTGGGCGTCCCTGCAGAGCGACTACGAATGCTTCTACGTCGTGGTGGACTGGCACGCGCTCATGAGCGAATACAAGACGCCGGCCGAGGTGGGAAAACACGTCTACACCGTTCTGGCCGAACTGATGGCCTGCGGCATCACTCCGGAGCGATCCACTCTCATCCGGCAGTCCGACGTGCCGGAGCATCTCGAACTGATGATGATTCTCGGCAATCTGATGAGTCTCGGTCGTCTCCAGCGCTGCCCCACATACAAGGAGCAGTTGCGCGAACTGGCGAGCAAGGAGGTGACCAACTACACCTTTCTGGGCTATCCGGTGCTCCAGGCCGCGGACATTCTCGTCTATCGCGGAGAGGTGGTGCCGGTCGGCGAGGATCAGTTGCCGCATCTGGAGATAACCCGCGAACTGGCCCGCAAGTACAACACACTCTACGGCGATCTCTTTCCCGAGCCGCAGCCGCTGCTGGAGAGAGTCGCGCGACTGCCGGGCCTCGACGGCCGCAAGATGTCCAAGTCGTACGGCAACGCCGTGTATCTCGCCGACCCGCCGGAGGAGATCCGCAGGAAGGTGATGAGCGCCCTGACCGACACGAAACGCGCCCGCCGGGCCGATCCGGGACATCCCGACGAGTGCAATTTGTATCCTTACTACAAGGCGCTCTTTCCCGAGACGGCCGCGGCTCTGCGTTCCGACTGCGAGGAGTCTCGTCTGGGATGCGTGGACTGCAAGAAGCGCCTGAGCGGTTTGCTGGTCGAATTTCTCGAGCCGATACGCCGGAAACGCGAAGCGCTGCTGTCGGACCGGTCGCGTCTTGACGAAGTATTGAAGGAAGGCGCGGAGAAGGCCCGCTCGGTCGCGGGCGGGACAATGCGCGCCGTCCGCGGTCAGATGGGACTCTTTTGAATGGACGAACTCCGACTGCGGCTCGAACGCTTCGCCGGTCCGCTCGACCTGCTGCTGTTCCTCGTCGGCCGACAGGAGGTGGACGTCTTCGACGTGGACCTGGTGGAGGTCTGCCGCCAGTACGAGGACTACGTGGGACGGATGCTGCCGACGCTTGCGCTGGAGGAGGCGGCGGACTATCTGGCGATGGCGGCGCGACTCGTTCGAATAAAGGCGCGACTGCTCGACGGCCGCGGTCCGTCCGACGAGGACGATCTCATAGACCCGCGGGAGGAACTGGTCGCGGAACTCTGCGCGTACCGCCTGACGAAGGCGAGAGCGCTGCACCTGCTCAAGCGCCGTCTCGTCTTCTCCAAACGTCATCCGCCCGGCGCCGCGCGCCGGGACGCCGCGGAGTTCGACCTGTCCGAACTCTCCGCTCTGGACCTCGCGCTCGCTTACGCGCGTCTGGCCGCCGACGCGGAGCGACTCGACGTCTACGAGGTGCGCTTCGACCATCGCACGGTGGAGGAGTTCCTCGAGGAGATGATGAGGCTGCTGGTCGAGCGCGTGCGCCTGCGCGAACTGGCGCGCGGCGAGCGCGCGCTCGTGGTCGGATACTTCCTCGCCGTGCTGGAAGGGGTGCGTCGCGGACTTCTCGAAACGCTTCAGGCCGGCCATTACGGACCGTTGTGGATCAGCCGACGCAGACGTCCCGAGACCGTTCGCGCCGACTCCGCCGCGACGGGGGCGGCCGGATGAGAAGCGTCCGCGCATATATGGAGACGACGCGACGTATCGAGGTCGCGTATCTGGCCGTCATGCCGCTGGCGGCGGTCTATCTGGTCGGAGTGTTTCTGCTGCGCGCGGCGCCGCCGAACGGCGCCGACGCCTTCACACCGGTGGTCTGGCGTCTGTTCGGCAAAGGCGGCCTGCTCGTCCTCGCGGCACTCCTGGTCGCGACGACGATATACCTGCACGTGCGCCTCCGAAACGGCCCTTTCAGGTGGGGTTACGTCGTTCTGCTCCTCGCGGAAGGTCTCGTGCTCGCCCTGACGATGGCCGCGGTGCTCGGCCTGGTGATGCGCTACGCCGATCCGATGAGCGCGGCGGTCGGCGGCGAACGCTTCTCGCTCGTGGGCGTGCTCACCGTCAGCGCCGGAGCCGGGCTCTGGGAGGAACTGCTCTTCCGCGCCGTCGTCTTCTGGGGACTCTACCGCGTCCTCGCGGCGGGCGGTCCCGCCGACCGCGTCCTCTCTTTCGTCATAGCGCTGGTCGTCTCATCCGCGCTGTTCTCGACCTGTCACTTTCTCGCGGAGGAGCCCACCTGGGGTGCGTTCTGGTACAGAAGCGCCGCCGGAGCGTTCCTGGCCGTGCTCTACGCCGCGCGTGGGCTGGCGGTCTGCGCGTACTGCCACGCCGCCTTCGACGCCATGGTCTTTCTCGTTCTGCGTTGAGCGCCGCGCGGAGGCCGCGGACGTTTGCGGCGCGGCGCCGCGTCGGTTAGAATCAAAACGGAAACGGAGGAGGAAAAGCGTTGAAGGCGTTCTGGCCGGGACTCGTCACGGGAGTCGTCTGCGGCGCGGCGCTCGGCCTGCTGCTGGGACCGCGGTTGGGCGCCGGAGCGCAGGAGTCCGCGAAAGCGTCCGACGCGCAGAAAGAGCGGGACGAAGCGATTCTACGGCGACTCGTAAAGATAGAAGACATGCTGGAAGAGATGAGCGTCGCGGGCGCCGGGGACGCGGAGGAAAGCGACGGAGACGCGGGCGGCCGGGACGCTTCCGTTGCGGAGCGCGTGTCGGCGGAACTTGCGAAGGCGCTGAAAGCGGCGCTCGACGAGGAGCAACTAGCGGGAGCGCTCGAGAAGGCGGCGGAGCGTCTGGACGCGCGACGGCGCAAGCAGCGCGGCGAACGCCTGAGGCGCACATGGGAACAGCGACGCAAAGGAACGTTGAAACGCCTCGAACGCCTGCTTGCGGAATGGAGAATGGGGCAGCAGCAACAGGAGAACGTCGCGGCGCTGGTGCGTCGCGTGCTCGAGTTGCGCGAGAAAGCGGAGGTCGACAGCGCGGGCGCCGACGAGAAGCGTCGCAAGAAAATACAGGCCGAAACGAGACGCCGTCTCGCCCAGGTCGAACGCGACCTGCTCAGAGCGCTCGACGGCGACGAGAAACGTTACTGGCGACTGCGGGCGACCTGCGGATTCTGAGGGGGCCGCAAGCGGCGGCCCTACGTGACCAGAACCGGACTCTTGAGATACTTGCGCAGCGTGAGCGCGTTGCCCTTCTCGTTGTACTCCATACGATCGGAGCATCGCATCATCAGCATTATGCCGAGTCCGCCGAGAAGCCCCTGTTCGTAGCGCTCCCGCGCCGCGCTGACCGGGTCGACCGAAAGCGAGCGGTCGAGATAGTAATGATAGTCGAAACCGGGGCCCTCATCGCCGACGACGATGGAGACCTTTTCGTTGTCGAGAAGGTAGAGTATTCTGATCTGGCGGTTTCTGTCGTAGCGGTTGCCGTGCTGCGCGGCGTTGAGCAGCGCCTCGCGGAAGGCGGCGTTCAGGGCGATCTGCTTCTCCGAGTCGAGACCGCTCTGCGCGAGCAGTTCGGCGACCTGGCGACCCGCCTCCTCGATGTGCCCCTCTTCTGTGGGCAGTTGCATGCAGACCTGCTGGCGGAACAGGGCCTGCTCCTCGGAGATGCGCTCCAGTTCCGCCTCCGCCAGCGTGAGCAGAGTGTACACCTCGAACGGCTCGGCGAGATGCTCGTCGCCGCAGACGCGAAACGTGTCGGCGCGCTCGGGGTCTTTGCCGCGCGGAAAAAGTCCGACCACGGGAATGAGCGACGTCTCGGCGCCGCACTTTATCCGGCGAACCAGTCGCTCGGCGTCCTCCAGCGCGTGATCGACTATCACCAGACAGGCGTCGCCGCCGACCACGCGTTCCATGCACTCCTGTACGGAGTGGAAGCAGAGAACACGCCAGCCGACGCGCGAGAAATGGAAGTCCACCACGCGGGCGAACGGATCGTTGCGCGGCACCACAAGCAGTATGGACGCCAGACGCGTCCGTTCGATACGGTTGCGGAACGCGCCGTGCGGCTCCGCGCTCAACGCCTTCGACGCCGGCGCTATCAGTCTGTGACCCGCTTCGTCGCGGACGATGCTCGCGCGCTGCTCCACTATCCGCAGCGTGGCGAGATCGTCGAGCGTGACGAGAGCGCCGTCGACGAGTTGCTCGGTCACCTCGCCTATCAGCGCCAGCGCGATGCCCTTGACCACTTCTTTGTCGAGATGCATCCGCTCCTGAATGGCGCGTGTCATCTCCGCGAGGCTCACCTGACGGATGCGACCGGAACCGTGGCGTGCGGCGGCGACGCGGCCGTCCGTGGTCTTCGCCCCGGCGGCTTTCGACGTTCCGCTTTTGTCATCCGCCTTCGTCTGCCGGGCCGCTCCTTCGAAGGCCCGTGTCTTCCTCCGCGCCAATGTCACTACTCCTCGGTCGCCCGCATCTTCCTGAGGCGCTCCTCGATCTCAAGTCTGCTCAGCACGCCTTTCTCGACGAGCAACTCCGCCAGCGCCTCCGCCAGTACGCCGCCGTCCGACCGTCCCGCGGGTCCGCGACCCGCTCGACCGCCCTCCGACGCGGCCGCGGCCGGAATCTCCTTCCCCTTCCTCTGCGGGCGGGGGAGAGCGGCCCTCGAACGTCTCTCGGCCGGGGTCATCACGAGATACTTGTCCACCCACCTGACCACCTCGCGCTTCGGCACCAGCACCGGCTCCACGACGCGATTGGTCATGAACTGCACTTCCTCGGTCATCTCCAGCGACGGCATTCCCCAGCACGCCAGGAGCACCTTGCCCATTCCGCCCCTCAAAAGGAGCACCTGCTTGCCCTGAATGAAACGCTCCGGCAACTTCTCCATCTCGGAGAAATCCACCATTTCTTCTTCTATGCGCTCCACCGCGTCCATTCCTTCCGCCTCGGAGAGCGCCTTTATCATCTCCTCCTCCGGAACGATGCCGAGGCGCATGATCACCTGCGCCAGCGCGGCGGCGCCGCCCATCTTCACCTGCCACTCACGCGCCCTCTTCAGGCCGTCTTCGTCCAGAAGTCCCCTTCCCTTCAAGATTTCTATGAGACGCCTGTCGCTCATCTGGTCCCCCCGCACAACCGGAGCGTCCATATCCTACCTCGAAAGTCCGGACCGGTCAAGCCTTTTTGCCCCGTCGACCGCCGCGCGGCCGACGCGTCAGACCCCACTCCGGAAGCCGCTACGGAGCGGACGTCAGCCCCGACGACGCTCCGCGAGCAGGACGATGTCGCGAAGTTCGTCTTCGCCGCGGGCGGACATCCAGCGCTCGTCGAAACCGGGTCGCTGGGTCACCTGCGCTATCGCGGCGAGCGCCTGAAGATGAAACGTGCGCTCGTCACGAGTGCCGAGCAGCAGGAAAACGGCGTTCACGGGCGGCTGATCGTCGGCGAACACTATTCCGCCGCGCGCGCGCACGAGCATCAGGTCGAACTTGTGCTCGCCCTCCACGACGACGTGCGGAACCGCCAGACCGGGACGCAGCAGAGTGGACGACTGACGCTCGCGCTCGAGCAGTCGCCAGTAAAGGCTGTGCGCGTCCAGTTCCAGACGCGGCGCCAGAAGATGAACCGCCGTCGAAAAGAAGTCCTCAAGCGAGAGTCTCTCATCGGTGTCGAGCACGACACAGTTCCTCACCAGCGAGTCGAATCGGTCTTCGACCACCTCCTCGCGCTCGCGAAGCACCCGACGAAGTTCCTGTTCGAGGCCGTAGGTGGTGAGAGTCTTGTCGGTGAGGCGCTCGACGATGTGTATCAACGCGTACTCGCGCTTGACGTCGCGACGCACGTAGACGCAGTACCACAGGAAGGCGCCCGCCGCGAAAGACGCGCCCAACATCAGCGGCTGCCAGCCCATCTCGATCAGCAGAAAAACGCCGCAGGCGACGCCCGCCAGTTGCACGAACGGATAGAGCGGCGAGCGAAACGCCGGGCGGTAGTTGAGAATACGGCTCTCGCGCATGACTATGACCGCGACGTTGGCGAGTATGAAAAGCGTTATCAGAAGAGTGGAGGCGACCTTCACCAGAAGACCGAGTTCGAGCAGCAGTATCACGGCAGTCATGAAACCGCCGGTCACCAGCAGCGAAGGAACGGGCGTGCGAAACCTGCGGTTCACCACGCTGAGGAACCGCGGCAGTATTCCGTCGCGGCTCATGGCGACCGGATAGCGCGAGGCGGCCATTATGCCGGCGTTGGCCGTGGTGACGCACGCGAAAACGGCCGCGACGTCGACCAGCCACGAGCCGAACGGGCCGAGAAAGGCACGCGCGCCGTCCGTCACGGGAGTGAGCGAGCCGGCCAGTTTCACAGGGTCCAGCACCGCGACCGTCACGAACACCACAAGCGAATAAAGGCCTCCGACGACCACTATGGCGAGTATCATGCCGAAAGGGATGTTGCGCCCGGGCTCCTTCACCTCCTCCGCGACGGAGGCGATCTTCGTGAGACCGCCGTAGGAGATGAAGACCAGACCCGCGGTGGCGAACACGGCGCCGAGGCCGTGCGGCGCGAACGGCGAAAATCGATCCACCTCGACCGAGCGAAGACCGGAAAGACCGTAGAAGATCAGTATCGCTATGAGCGAGGCGACCAGAACGATCTGGAGGCGACCCGCTTTTCCGACGCCCACCGCGTTGACAAGGACGAGCGCCGCGCAGACCGCGACCGCCACGATGTCCGGACGCGGAAGACCGGTCATCAGCGAAAGATACGCGCCGAGGCCGACGAGGGCGAACGCGCTCTTGAAAGACATGGACAACCAGGACGAAATGCCGCCGATCGTGCCGGCGAGCGGGCCGAGCGAGCGGGTGATGTAGAAGTAGTCGCCGCCGGCGCGCGGCATGGCCGTGGCCAACTCCGCCTTGCTCAACATGGTCGGAACCGCCATCAGCGCGGCGAACAGATAGGAGAAGATGACGGCGGGACCGGCGGCGGCGAAAGCCATGCCGGGCAGCACGAAGAGTCCGGAACTTATCATCGCGCCGGCGGCGATGCAGAAAACGTGGAAAAGGCCGAGCCGCTTGACCAGTCGCCCGGATTCCTCCACCGGCGTTTCCACCATGCAGCGTCGCCTACGGTCGTCGCGGACGAATCTACACGAATCACTCCCGCTCAGTCAAGCGTAAAGACGCACAGCCGACGACGACGCTCAGGCGGGCGTGCCGGACGCGTCGCGGAGCACCAGCGCTCACCTGCGCCGGCGGACCGCCGGAACGCAGCCGCCGTGGACCAGATCCCTTCGAAACATCGGCCAGGCCGGACCCTTGCCGGAGGTCTTCAGACAGAACGCCCTGCCGTAGAGGTCGGGAAAACGACCGCCCGCGACGAAAAACACCTCCATGCCGCCGTCGCCGTCCAGATCGGCCACGACTATGCCGGTGTTCGGATAATACTTTCTGGTCTCGCCCTCCGGCGCCGCCGTGACGAACTCCCACAGCACCGAGCCGTCCTTGCCGTTCAACGCGCGTACCTTCCGGTCGTGATCGGTGCAGAAGACCACGTCCAGACGACCGTCGCCGCTCACGTCCGCGATCACCGGTCCGCGGCATATCATCCTCGGCGGCGCTTCGTCGGTCGAAGTCTTCCTCGTCGCCGTCTTCCACAGAAGCGACGGCTTGCCGTCCCTGTGCGCAAGACAACAGCACCTGTCGCGTCCGTCGATGAACAAAAGTTCCATGCGTCCGTCGCCGTCGACGTCCGCCATGGCGGTGGGGCCGGGTATCATGCCGTCCGCCTCGAACTTCCACAGCAACCTGCCGTCGGCGGACAGCAGCAGTACGTCGCCGGAGGCGCGATCGGAGGCGCCGACGGCGAGTTCAGGCTTTCCGTCGCCCGTCATGTCGCCGACGGAAACGTTGTGATACTGAAAAGGACGTCCGGTCACATACGACCACAGTTCGGCGCCGTCCTTGCCCGAAAGCGCGACTATCCTCCTGTGCGCCCGCCGGCCGGCCATGAAGAGAGCCATAACCACCTCAGGCGTTCCGTCTCCGGTCAGGTCGACCAGCACCGGACCGCATTGACAGCCGCCGAAAAACGTCTTCTTCCAGAGCAGTTTGCCGTCTGCGGCGCCGAGAACGTACAGCGCTCCTCGTTTGCCGCCCTCAAGCATGCCGGATATGCCGAACAGAACCTCCGCTTTCCCGTCGCCGTTCACGTCGCCGACCGCGCAGGCGGAGTCTATCAGAGAGCGACGCTCGTCCGTCTCGTAGCGCCACAGCACCTTGCCGTCGCCGGAAAGCCGGAAAAACTCCCGCGTCATCGTCGACGCGAATAAAACGTCCTTCCTGCCGTCGCCGTCCACGTCGAACAGCGCCGGCGCCGCGTCCAGACAGCCGCCGCGCGGCGATATCGCGTGCTTCCACAAAATCCTGCCGCTCGCGCCGTCGACCGCGTAAAGCGTGTTGTCGCCTTTGTAGGTGCCGAACACCACCTCCGGCTTGCCGTCTCCCGTGATGTCGCCCACCGCCGCCGAGGCCAGAGACGTGCTCGCAAGACCGTCGATCGTCCAGAGAAGTTCGGGGGACTTCTTCCGCTCCATGTAGCGTATGTAGTGCGGCAGATAGACTCCGACGTTCGGAGCCCGTCGATCCCGCATCACGTGCAGGCCGGCGTTGACGTTGATGTTGAGCGCCTCCTCCCACCGCTCGTCGGGACCGAAGATCATGAGCGCGCGGCTCAAGACCTCGGTCGTCGTGGAGTTGGACGACGCGCCGTTCTTCCGGATCTGGGCGGCGGCGTTATCGAGCGCGCGGGTCAGACTGTCGCGGAGAGACTCTCGAAATCCGTGAGCCTCGTCCAGCGCGCGGTACGCCTCCAGCATTCCCCGCACGATAATCCCGTGATAGACGAGACGCGCGTTGTGAGGGTCCCACCATCGACCGTTCCTCATCTGGCCCGGCAGAACTCCGATCTTGAGAATCTCCAGCGCGGCGTCGAGATATCTCTTCCCGCCGCCCGCCCGCGCGTATCGGGCCAGGAGCCAGACGCTGAAGGCGTTGTAGTTCCAGTTGGTGGAGAGAGGCCGCTTCACAACCCAGTCGCAGGCCTTACGGGCGCCCTCCAGATACTTCTTCTCCTTCGTCGCTTCGTACGCCTCCACGAGCGCCACACCACAGATCCCGTTGTCGTACCGCAAATCGCCGTTGAGATCGTCGACGATCCAGCCGTCGACCAGCGCTTCCGGCTTCCGCCTCAGGAGTTTCTCAATCAGCGGCCCGAAGCGCGGATGTTTCCCGCGCAGATCGGGAAACGGAAAAAGACCGTCCTTCCGCTGCAATTTCAGCAGGTAGTCCGCGCCTTCGCGTACGAGCCTCAGACAGTCCTTCCGTTTCCGCTCGTCCGCTTCCAGGCGGAAGAGAACGGAGCAGGCTATCACGGGCCGTCCCGCGGCGCGGAGTCCCTTCGTCATCCGCTTCGGATCACCGTCCGGAGCCGCGACCCAGAGCGCATCGCGGCGGGTACGGCGATCGATCTCCCGCCACAGATTCCATACCGCTTCGGGGTCCGGTTTGCTTCTTTCGACCGGTTTATAGTAACGGGGCGCCACCTCCGGGTTCCCGGCCCAGGGGCCCATAGCCTCGACGATCCGGTCGCAGGCTTCCTTCGCGGCTTTCTCGTCCTTCTCCGCGAGCGCCTTACGAAGTTCGTCGAGGAACGGCCGCACTTTCTCCTTGATCTCGCGCGGGGGTGGTCGGCCCGGCGGAATCTCCGGTCCGCCTTGCGCGGACGCCCCACCAACCATCAGAAGAACCGCCGTCGCCACGATCAGCCGCATGTCACCGCTCCTTTCGCCTGACGCCTTCCGACTCCCTGTTCTACTCGACTCCCCCATGTTCCGCCGACATGGGCCGCCCTCCGTTTTCGCATCGGCGCCGAAGAGTCGAACTCCTCTCACAACCTCCTCTTCCAGGCGGTCCTGGAGCCGCTCCGTACACCCACATCGTGACCCGAGTCGCGACGAAAAACAAGTGGAACCTCACTAAGCCGAAACCGGAGGCGGCGACGGCGATCGAGACCCATGAGGTTTGACACGGCCGCCTGTCAGGGGTATACTTGAAGGGGTTTCCGAAGGGGTCGATTTTGACGGAAAGGGCGACCGCCAACTTCGGGCATCTGGCGTTGAAGTACGGCTACGTGACGATCGAGCAGGTCAAGCGGGCGCTCCAGATCCAGAAAGGACGCAAGCAGAAGGGCAAGCCTCCCGGCAAACTGGGCGAGATACTCGTCGCGCTGGGGTATCTGAGTCGGGAGCAGGTGGTGGAGATAGTGAAACAACAGGCGGCGAAGGGCGGACGCTTCCTCATAGAGAACTACGAGATCATAGAGCAGATAGGTCGCGGCGCGATGGGCGCGGTCTACAAGGCGCGTCAGGTCTCACTCAACAGAACGGTCGCCCTGAAAATACTGCCGCCCAAACTGGCCTCGGACAAAAACTACATCGTTCGATTCCTGCGTGAGGCGAAACTGGCCGCCAAACTCAACCACGAAAACATCATCTACGTCATAGACGTGGGCGAATCGCAAGGCGTCTACTACTACGCGATGGAGTACATCCAGGGCCGCACCGTGAAGGAGATGGTGGAGAGCGACGGCGCTTTCTCCGAAAGACAGACGGTCGAGGTGGCGTTGCAGGTCTGCTCGGCGCTGGACCACGCCTACTCTTACGGAATAGTTCATCGCGACATAAAGCCGGCGAACATCATGGTGACCGACGAAGGCGTGGTGAAGTTGTGCGACTTCGGACTCGCGCGTCGCGTGGACATAGAAGGCGCCGGCGACGGCGGCACCATAGCGGGCACGCCGTTCTACATAGCGCCCGAGCAGATACGCAACGAACGTCTCGACAGCCGGGCCGACATCTACGCCCTCGGCGCGACTCTCTACTACATGACGACCGGTCGACCGCCGTTCGTGTCCAAGTCGGTGGTGGTCGTGATGACCAAGCATCTTGCGGAGCGCCCCGCGCCTCCGCGGCAGCGCGGCGCGCACATATCCCGCTACCTCGACGCGATAAT
>CAYPNR010000025.1:0-26035 GCA_964412125.1 uncultured Planctomycetota bacterium
TCGACGATGACGGCGGTGCCCTGACCGCCGCCGATGCAGGCGCTGGCCATTCCGTAACGCCCGCCGCTCCGCCGCAGCGCGTATATCAGGTGCATCGTCAGACGCGCGCCCGTGGCCGCGTAGGGATGGCCCACCGCTATCGCGCCGCCGTGAACGTTGGTCCTGTCGCGATCGAGTCCCAGTTCGCGCTCGACCGCGAGATACTGCGCCGCGAACGCCTCGTTTATCTCAACCAGGTCGATCTGGTCGAGTCCCAGGCCGGCCGCCTTCAACGCGACCCTGCACGACGGCACGGGTCCCATGCCCATTATCTCCGGCGGTACTCCGGCCGAGGCGCTCGCCACGATACGCGCCAGCGGTCGTATGTTCCGCTCCGCCGCCCATCGCGCGTCGCAGACGATGAGCGTGCCCGCGCCGTCGGTTATCTGACTGGAGTTGCCGGCGGTCTGTACGCCGTTCTCGCGAAAGGCCGGTGCGAGCGTCGCCATCTTCTCGAGTGTGCTCTCGCGCGGGCCGACGTCCTGCTCCACGCGCTTGACCTTGCCGTATAGCCGTATCTTGCGCGGCTTGAAGTAGCGGCTCTCCAACGTGCAGTTCTCTATCGGGGCTATCTCGTCGTCGAAGACGCCTTCCTTCTGGCCCTTGAGCGCCTCGGTGTGGCTGCGCAGTCCGTAGGCGTCGCATTCCTCGCGTGAGATGCCGTACTTCTCGGCGATGTTTTCGGCGGTCTCGCCCATCATGTAGCCGACGGCGGTGTCGAAAAACGCCTCCCATAGATAGTCGACGGCGCGGACGCTGCGCAGTTTGTAGCCTATGCGGTTGCCGAAGATGGCGGTCGGCGCCTGCGAGAGTCCTTCGCCGCCGCCGGTGAGCGCGACCTGAATCTTGCCCGTCGCTATGTGCTCGACGCCGTTTATGAGCGCCTCGAAGCCGCTGGAGCAGATCCGCTGCACCATCAGTCCCGGCGTCTCGATGGGCAGACCGGAGTACAGGCCGATGTGGCGCGGCATGAAAAAAGTGTCGCCGCTGGACGCCGCGGCGTTGCCGTAGACGACGTGGTCTATCTCGCCCGGGTCCACGCCGCACTGGGCGATGGCGGCGCGGCTGGCCAGTATCCCCAGATCGGTGGCGGAGAGGTTGGCGAGCGGCCCGCAGAGGCGGCAGAACGGAGTGCGTTTCGCGGCGACGACGACCACGCCTTCGTATCTCGCGCCGAAACCTTCGCCTTTCTCGAGGTGTCCCCACATGCGCGGCTCCGCGTCGTAGACCATCTCTTCTCCCTCCATTTTCGAGATCGTTTCGATAAGATTATCCCCGTCGACTTTCCCGCCTCAAGTCGAAAAGGACAAAGGCGCGACCCTATCGCCGCCGCTCTCCGTCGCGCGCCTCCAGTACGGCGAGCGCGCCCGCCAGCGCTTCCATGGTGTGCTGAACGCCGTCTATCCGGATCTTGCCGTCGGTGAGGCCCGTCGTGACGCCGCCGAGCGCGCGGTCCGGTCCGGGCAGCCAGTGGGCGGAGACCTCGTCGAACTGGTGTCGCAACAGAAA
Source organism: uncultured Planctomycetota bacterium (assembly GCA_964412125.1). Classification (GTDB taxonomy): domain Bacteria; phylum Planctomycetota; class SKW154; order SKW154; family SKW154; genus CAYPNR01. The sequence goes on from CAYPNR010000025.1 coordinate 1,549, forward strand.
CGGCGCGAGACGGACGAGCGCGTCGCCGTACTTCCGCGCCCGCTCCGCCGCTCCGCGACGACGCGCTATACGCCAGGCCGCGGCGAGACCCTCGGCCGCGGCCGCGTCCGCGGGACCCTTCGGCTGGCCGCCGTAGAGCGCGAACGCCCCGCGATAGTCGGGATACATCGAGTCGAGCAGACGTTTCTGACACTCGCAGAGATGGTCCGCGTACGCCCAGACCGGCGCGAGTTCGTCGTCGTCGAGCGCCTCGCCGAGCGCGTCGGCGGCCTTCATCATCCACGCGTCGACGCGTCTGGCGCCCGACTTCCAGACGCCGACGCGCGCGGCGGCGAGCGCGCGCCACGCTTTCAGCGACGCTTCCTTCCAGTCGTTCCGGCCCCAGACCTTCGCGGCGGAGGCCAGAGCGAGACAGGTCTCGCCGGGATAGTACCAGACGTTCGGCCGCGTATACGGACCGGAAAGGGCGTCGAAATGCGTGTGAAAAGAGCCGTCTTCCTTGCGCATCGACAGCAGAAAGCCGGCGAGCGCGGCCGCCTGAGCGTCGAAACGATCGTCGCCGGTCCGCAGACGATATTCGCCGAGCGCCCACAGAAGCAGAGCGCTGGCGCCGAGCGTCACCTTGCCGTCGTGCTCCGACAGATACATGCGATCGCCGTCCTTCTTGCAGTGGGAGAGCAGGGCGGAAAGCGCTTCCGCGGCGGCTGCGGGCGCGCGTCTGCCGAGCAGCGCCGAGATGCGCAGCACGGAGAAAGTGGTTCCCGCCTGCCGGATCAGCGACTCTTTCTTCTCGAAGCGATCCCTGGCGGCGTCGTAGAGATATCCGAAGAGGCCGTCCGGACGCCTGTTACGCAGAAGATAGTCGAGCGCGGCGGCGAGCGCGGCCCGCAGCGCGGCGGCGTCGGACGGGACCTCCGCGCGACGCAGACGAAACAGTCTCTCCACGCGACCGTCGGAGAACACCAGAAACGACGCCTGCGTCCGGATCCGATGGAACCAGCAGCCGGGATACAGTTGCGCCAGCAGCGCGCCCATGAACGCGGGCGAGGAGAGATACCTGCTCAGCAACTGGTCGGAGAACACGTAGACGGTCGCGCCGGTCTTCCTGTGCTCGGCGAGAAGCATGTCGAGTCCCGGCCGCATGTTCACCGCGCAGGCCATGGGGTCTTCGAGACGGAAGACTCCCGTGACCTGTTCGACGCGGATCGGCCAGACTTTCTCCCGCCGCGGCAGCGACGGCAGCAGTCGCCGCAGCGCTTCGGCGTAGGTCGCGCCGCGCTGAACCACGCGCAGCACGGGTTTCGAGCCGAACGCGCTGATCACCAGCGAGCGCGGCAGTCGCTTTTCCAGAACGGGCGCCGCCGCCGTCCGCAGCGCGCCCTTCAGGTCGCCCGCGACCGCGCGCGCCACCGCGCCCGCGACCGCGCGCGCCACGTCCTCGTCGAGGGTCATCTCGGGCCGCGGCGGCGGCCCGGGGGGAGACGGACGTCCGGGCGGCGCGGCCTCGGGGGCCGTCGCGCAGCCCGCCGCGACGATCAAAAACAACCACATCCGGCGCATGTGCGGTTTCCTCCCGAGAGGGTCCGCCGACGAGTATACCGACCCGCGGGACGAATGCAAAGCGTGCGGGACCGGAAGCCGCCGCCTTCCGCCTAACCCTTCCGCTGGTATGGAATGGAGAGAGTGGACATCCAGGAGCGTATCGCGGCGCCGCGCTCCTTCGGGTCCTCCGGCAGAACGAGCGGTCGTCCGCGGCCGTCGATTATGACGCCCACGACTCCGCCTTTGACGGTGCCGCTGACCGTCTGTCCGCGTCCGGCGCCGGCGTCGAATCTCCTGGTCGGCTCTATCGACACCGTCGCTTTCTCGCCGACCGGCAACTCCACGAGATGGAGTTCGCCGAACTTGAGGTCTATCCGCTTTTCCGTGCCGTCCGGCAGCCTGAGATCGATGCGGGCGACGGCTCCGCCGGGCTTGGTCCGACCGGCCGGCGCTATCGCGGTGCCCAACTCGATCAGGCAGTCGCGGATGAAGACCTGCTCCGCGGCGTCGGGATGGACGTGGGAGAGGACGCCGAGTTGCGGCATCATGAAAATGGAGTCCACCGCGAGTTGAGTGACGCCCTCCGGCTGAAAGGCGTCGAGCATCATCATGGCGGTCTGGTGGCGCATCGGCGCGTGCGAAAGCACTCCTCCCGAGCCCACCAGCATGTCCAGTCGCATCATGTCTATTATGGTGGCGCCCGTCATCTTCTGCGCGAAAGTGTCGGCGATGGTCCGCTCCTGTCGAATGCCTTTCAGACCGACCGCCAGCATCTTGTGGTGCTCGAACGCCAGGCGCAGCGCCTCCCGCGCCACCGCCTGCTCCAGTATCAGATCCTCGAGCGTCGACGGTATGGTCGTGGGCCTTATCATCTTGTTGCGAAGTCGGTTCTTTATGTCCTCCACGTCCGCCCCGGTCGGAAGCCAGCGGATGATGTTGTCGATTCCCGCCTCCTTCAATACGTTGCATATCGAGTACGACATGCCGAGATTGGCCGAGACGGTGCGATTGAAAGTGCCGCCGAAGACGCTGAAGATGTCGGTCGTCGCTCCACCTATGTCGACGCCCAGAACGTTCATCTCCCAGCGCTCGGAGATGAGGCGCATGATGTCGCCGACGGCCGCCGGCGTCGACATTATGGGCCTGTCCGTCCACGACATGAGTTTTTCGTATCCCGGCGCGTGCGACATGACGTGCGTGAGAAACACTTCGTGAATGGCGTTGCGCGCGGGATCGAGATTCTCGCGCTCGAGTACGGGACGAATGTTGGGAACGATCTTGAGATCGAAGGTCTCCTTCAGCAGCGCCTCGACGTCGGAGGCGGCGTCCTTGTTGCCGGCGTAGACGATCGGAAGACGAAAATCGGTGCCGAAACGCGGACGCGGATCGGCCGCGAGAATCACCTCGGCGAGAGACATGACATGCGACTTGGTGCCGCCGTCCACTCCGCCGGAGAGCAGAACTATGTCGGGACGAAGTTGACGCAGACGTGTTATGCGCTCGTGCTCCTTGCGACGATCGTCCACGGCCATGACGTCCATGACTATGGCGCCGGCGCCGAGCGCGGCGCGCTCCGCGCTCTCGGCGGTCATCTTTCGTACCACGCCGGAGACGGCCATCTGCAGACCGCCGCCCGCGGAACTCGTCGAGAGATACAGGTCGGTGCCTTCGCCGCGTCCCGAGTCCGGCTTTATGAAACGACCGTCCCGCATCAGTTTGCGTCCGGTCAACTCCTCTACTTCGGTGACCGCGTTGGTCACGCCTATCGTGACGTCGTCGAAAGGCGCCTCGACGGTGGTCGGCGCCTCGCCGCGCACCACCAGACGATACTCGCCTTCGCGCTTCTCGATGAGAATCGCTTTTGTGGTGGTGGAGCCGCAGTCGGTCGCGAGAATGCTCTTGACGTCGTCCTGCTCCATCGGGAGTCCTCCTACCGGTTCGACTCACCCGCGCCCGCTCCGCCGGCTTACGAACCCAGGCCCAGCCAGTCGTGGTAGAGGTATACGAGACGGTCTATGAACAGCGACATGCGTCCCTGCACGGTCGTGCCGAATATCGTGCCGAAGCAGACCATCAAAAAGTAGCGTCCGAGACGGCTCGACAGCCGCAGCGCTCTGCTCCGCTCGTGTCGGAACGAGAAGAAGAAGTAGGACAGCACGCACAGCACCACCACGATGAAGACGAGACCGGAGAAGTTGAGCCAGGTGAAATGTATGCCTCCGCCGGAGGTGGTGAGAATCGGTTTGAAACTCTGGATCACCTGCCCCCGCTCGTCGAAGAGGTAGGAAAACTGTCCGCGGAACGCGAGACCGGATCCGGTGCCCATGAAGAACATTATGATCAGACGCGACAGCCACACATGACGGCGGGAGAGTTGGAAGTACCACAGAAGACCCGGAAACACGGGCAGAATCCACAAGAGATTCGGCACGCGGCCGTCCGCGCCGACGAGCCGGTCGAGCCAGTTCGGCGTCATCGTCTCCGTCCAGACCACCGCGGTCATGTAGCCGACCGACAGTCCGACGAGGATGTGTTCCATGAAGCGATAGATGGGATTCTCACGATAGAGGAAGGAGTAGACGGCGAGAGTGCATATGGCGCCTATGCCGACACCGAAGCGCTCCCAGAATCCGTCGAAGCCCTCCTTCACGCCGTAACGGAGGCAGTCGAGAGCGATGTAGACGATGACGGCGGCGGCGAACAGCACCGCCACAATCAGTTCGGTTCTATTCTTCTTCTCAGCAGCGACTTCCGCCATCTATTCCAACTCCTTCATACGTTCCTTTCGGCGTCTCCGCTCCATCACGTAGCCGATGTTGCCCAGAGCCATGGCGACTATCACCCACAGGTGCACGAGATTCTGACTGGCCATGCCTCTTGTGCCGCGCGCGGGATTCTTGAGCAGTTGTTCGTACTGCGCCGCTCCGGAGAGTCCCTCCATCATGCCCACCACCTGACCCGCGTCTATGAGCGGCCGCACTTCGGGTCCTATGATGGCCGTGACGCCTACGCCGATGTCGCAGCGGACCACCGGCTGCGCGTAGAAAATCCACCAGTAGTGGGCGCTGGAGCCGGTGACGCAGAACACAAGAGCGACGTCCCGCAGACTCGAGACGTTCTTCATCACCGGAACGTCGCGGATCGGCGTGCCTCGAAAATCCTTCTCTATCATCACGTAGATGTCTTCGACGAACGCGCGGAAGTCGGCCGTCGCCATTCGTCTGTATCCGAAGTTGACCCAGTCCTCGCCGTACTTCTTGCCCAGTCGCTTGGCGGTGGTCTCTGCGATGCGCTCGGCCATCAGCGGCCCTTCCGGCAGAACGTGACTCATCAGGATGAACTTGACGCCGCGACGGAACAGATGCTCTATCATCGCCGCGGTCTGCGGCTCGTTCTCGGCCTTCACGCTCGGCGACCAGTCCATCGCCAGCAGCACCACTTTCTCCTCGCCGGAGCGCTTGTTCTCCTCCGCTATCATCTCCACCCTGTCGTAGAGGCTCTTCACCACGGGCGATATCTCCATGCGCACCGGTATGGAGACGAAGAACGGAATCGACACTAAGAGGAACACCACAAGATATATTATTCTGCGGTCGATTCGCTGAAGCACGTTGTACCAAGCGTTGCCCTCATTCTCATTCTTTTCCGCCACGACCAGATCCTCCTCACTGTCTGTCGAAGAAGGAGCCGCGTTCGAGAGAGAGCCAGATACGCATGGAGAGGGCGAGTGCGCCGACGGCGGCGCCGAGAATTATGCCGCGCTGCGCCGCGGCGTTCATCACCTGCATCAGCCACTCGCGAATCGTGTCCACACGCACCTGGGCGAGCCACCACCAGTCCGGACTGGTTTCGTAGCCCTTCAGCCACAGCGTCACCTTCTGCCCCATCGGTATCTGTCCGAGCATGACGATCACAGCCGTGCCCATCATCAACGCCGCCTCCGCGCTCTTTATCCGGAACGACCGGTACGCCGCGGAGACGATGTAGAACGCCAGCAGCGAGAAAATCGTCGAGTCTATCGGCACTCGTATCCTGTCCCAGAGAAGGTTATAGATTCTCATCACCGAGTCGTCGTCGTCGGCGTTGGCGTAGTACTTCCAGAGGTGGACGATGACCATGAAGAACAGCGCCACCATGAGCGCGATGGAGTTGTGATAGCCGGGACGACGCATGGTTATCTTGGCCGTGTGGAGCCGCAGAAGGTTTATCACGCCCAGCAGAAACGCGAATCCGCCTATCACGAGCGTGACCTTGCCGATTTCGGCCACCATGTCGGATATGCCCGTCTCCTCCGGCAGCACGAATTCGAGGAAGAAATACAGACCGCCGACGAACGTGAGAACCATTATCAGGTATCGGCGCATCGCCTGCTCCTTACCGCAACAGCATCTCGACTATCCAGTTCGAGCGGAAGACGCCCGGCCATATTCCCATCAATATCGCGAACACGAACATCAGCACCACGAAGGTGGTCATGACGACTTTACCCATGTCCTGTCCCCGCAGCGAGCCTATCATGGTCGGCTCGCGTGTGAGGTAGGCGGTCGCGGCGTAGTACTCCTCGCCGATTATCGTGTAGTCGCAGGCGGTGATGAAGAACGGAAGTTGCAGGATGTCCGGCGTGCCTGCGACCTGAATGGCGCCGACCTGGCTGCCGGCCTCGGCGAGAATCAGACTCTCGGCCGCGAAGTAGCCGAAGAAGAAGTTCGCCGCCGGCTTCTCGCGGTGCATCAGACCCACCACCGCCGCGGCGTACGGAAACTGTCCCGGCACGTAGAGAACGTCTTCGGCGTTGAACAGGTCCAGTTTGCCCTCGTCCGCGTAAGCCTCGCGCACGGACTCTTCCGCTATCGGATAGAGAAGGTACGTATTGACCGGCACCACGATACGCAGGTCGTAACGCGCGGCGAGTCGCGCCACGTGCGACAGGATCGCCACCGAGCAGAGGCCTATGATGTTCAGATACGACAGGCCGGTCGAGTACAGAACCGGTCTGCCCATCTCCGTCGCGCGACCCACGGCCTCGTCTATCGCCGACAGACCCGGAATGGGCCGGATGTATATCTGCCGCCCCGCGCGCGCGGCGAGGATGTAGTAGGCTATCGGTCCGCAGAACACGCCGATGAGAATCATCATTGCGTAGGTGGCGTGCATTTCGACTCCTCCTCCGGCTTGTCGACGGGGTTTTCGGGTCCGCCGTCCTCGTCGAGACCCGAGTCCGCCAGTTCCTCTATACGTTCGGCCAGTCGCCTGACCCAGCGTCTGTCGCCCGCCAGCGCCGTGAACCTGTCCACGCGTTCCTTGCCGAACAGCGGATACAGAAACGGCACCAGTACCGTGAGCATCTGTCCGCCCAGGAACACGAGCGGCCGCACCACCTCCAGCGCGACCGCCGCGGGCAGATCCATTTTCGCGCGCACGACCGCGCGCGCGGCGCGCTCGATCATCCGCTCCGCCTCCGCGTCGTCTATCTCAAGTCCGGCTATCAGCCTGTCCCGCTCCAACTCCTCCGCCTCCGATTTCGGTCTCGTCGGACGTCCGTATCGCTTTCCTGGCCGCTTCCGCCACCTCCTCGCGGTTGTCCGGACAGAACAGGAACAGTCCGCGCCACGCTTCCCACGGATGCGACCGCGTGAAGACGCTCAACTTCACGCCCATCGGATCGTCCAGGACGCGTCGCACCTTGCTCCACGACAGGCGTCGCGCGCCCCACAGACCGACGCGATACGCTCCGCGGTCGGTCAGACGCATCCGCATCGGGAAAAAGTATTCGCCGGTCGCCACCGCCAGAATCGCGCCCATGGCGACCGTCAGAAGCAGCGTCCCGCTCAGAACCTGAACGGCGGCGAGCGCGAGCGCGGGCACCGCCAGAGAGAGAACGCGCCTGTGAAGCGGGTCACGCGCCCACAGATGTACGCTCCACTCCAGAAGCGTTTTCTCGCGCGGCGCGGCCGCTTTGAGTTTCGTATCGCCGGCGGTTTTCGTCTCGCTCACTCGCTCCGCTCCACAGACGTCGGCGCCATTCGCTTCTCGCCTTCCTCTATCGCCCTTTCGGTGGTTTGCCTCAGCAGTTCCACGTCGCCGGTGTCGCACGGCCGGACGATCTTCCAACTCATCTTCCAGGACGGTCCGCACTCGTGCACCGCCAGTACGTCCAGCGTTATGCATCTCTGTCCGTCGACGACGCGCCGCAGCGCGTCGCAGGCCTCCGCGACCTTCGCGGCCACGTCGAGGATCTGCTCCTCCTCGCGGTTGCGGAGGAGTTCGAGCAGCGCGCCCACGCGCTTGCGGACCGCCTTGCGCTTCTCGTTCATCGTCTCGACGTAGAGGCGGCGTATCGTGCCGCGTTTCCTGTAATCGGCCACTTCGTAGACGCTGCGAAGGATGTGCCAGTCTCCCCGGAGACGCGAGAGGATATCGTCTGCGACTTTCTCGTTCGCGCCGAGGACGTGCGCCTTGATCGTCTCCAGCGCGTCCTTCACCACCTCCGCGGGCGCCTTGTCGCCGCCGGCCTCGCGAACCGCGTTGGCAGCCTCGAAAATGGTCCTGCCCAGCCGCTCCAGGGTGTCCCTTATACGGCTGTCCATCTTCTTGCGACGGTCTTCTTCGCGTCGCCGGCGTCCCGCCGCTGTTCTCTTCTCGGTGGAGTAGATCGCCTCCGGACTGACGGCGTCGTGCATGATGCAGCGCAGCGCTTCGTCCACCGTGCAGCCGGAACGCCCCCACACCGCGCCGTCCAGCAGCGTGGTGACGTAGTCCACGTTCTGGTCGACCACCGAAAGCCCGGTGGCGTCCTGCTTGCGTCCCGTCTCCGGATGCGGCAGGCTGCCGCGAAGTATTCCGATCGCCTGCAGCCGTAGATTCTCCTCGTTTGTGGCCAACTCCTCAAGACGCTTCACCAGCGGCTCCACCGTCTTGGCGGCGTCGGCGCCCGGCTCGAGTCGCCCGAGCGCGGCCACCACTTCGCCGCGCATCTTCTCGTGGCGCTTCAGCGAGCCGGCGTTCTTCGGATGCTTCACCACCAGTTGCTCGGCCACGCTCTGCAGCCGCGAGACGGTGGAGTAGTGCAGGAATCGCGGCGAGTCGACGAAGTCCTTGAGTTCCGCGGTCACCTTCTCGATGTCGACCTTGAGACCCTCACGCATCATCTGCACCATCTCCTTGGTGGCGCAGTAGAGTTTGCACGGCGTGTGACGCGTGACCACCTTCATCAGGCGGACGCGCCAGTCGAAGGGCTTCTCCTTCATGAGACGCCCCCACTCCTCCTTCTCTTCCAGAGCGAGACGCTCTTCGAGTTCCGCCGTCGCCGCCGCGTGCTCTCTGGTGACGGTGTCGAGGTCCTCGATTCTGTCGGATGCGCGGAGCAGCGCTTCGTAGAGGCCGACGAGACGCGCTTCGGCTTCGTCGGTCGGCGCCAGCATCTCGTCGGCGGCCTTCTCCACTTCGTCCAGCAGCGCGCCGCAGTCGAACGGAAACACGCCGGGCAGCGCCTCCGCCTTCTCGATTATCTCGAATGCCCGCTTCTTCAGCACCTCGGGATCGGTCTGCCGGGCGTACTGCTCCGACAGCGTGTAGTAACGCCTGTCTATCGAGACGCCGGTCCGTTTCGAGTAGCGACGTATCGCGCGGATGTGGTCGCGGGTCACCGACTCGGGAGAGGCGAGCATCCTGCGCAGCATCCGCGGAAACGCCTTGCGCGACATGTCGCGATCGCCGTCCACAGCGCGCAGCAGACGCACCAGTCCCATGAAGACCGGCTTCCACAGCATCAGACGTGCCGCCACACGCCTCCTCAAGCCCATCGTCTCCGGCGAGAGAGGCGTGTTCTCCAGAATCCGACTCAGAAGCAGAAGCCGGAGCGGCTCCTTCACCGTGTCTCTGCTCAACGCCTCCCGCGCGTGCTCCACGAACGCCGTCGGGTCCTTCGCCTCGTGCACGAGCAGGTCTTCCAGTTCCGCGATCAGTTTCGTCTTGTCCTCCTCCGGCAGGAGCGTTTCGTACTCTATCCAGTTCGCCAGGCCCGGCAGTTTCGGAGACTTTTCGGACCCCGTCAGGAGCCATCGTCTGATGGTTCTTTTGTCGGAGAGCATTCTTATCCGGCCGAGCAGCGCGAGCGCGTTACGCTTGGCGCCCGCGTAGCGGCCGGCCGCGCGGCCCACGTAGGTGTTGAACGGGCCGACTTCGCCGGCGTAGGCGCCGATGTCCACTCCCGCGCGCCGCAACCTCTCCAGCAGACGCTCGGGCCACGCCGCCGGGTTCTTGAAGTCCTCCTCCAGCGCCTTCTCCAGCGCCGCCCGCGACTGCGGATCGTACACCGTCGCGACCGCCGCGCGCAGAAACGTCTCCATTCTCCGCTTCAGACGATCGGCGTCCTCGAAGAGTTTTTCCGCTTCTTTCACCATCACGGCGTACTCGGTGCGCGGCGCCGCCATCTCTTCCAGGGCTCCCGTCACGTCGCCCTTTTCGAGACGCGCCAGCACCCGCTTGCGAGCCTCCTCGACGGAGACCGCGGCCGCGAGCCCCTCCATCCCTCTCACGGCCGCCTCGGCCGCGTCCACGCCCTGCCGTCTCGCCTTCAGTCTTTCGAACTCCCACACCGCCTTCAGCCACGCGACGCGGCTCTCCGGCACGTCTTTCCAGAGCGCCGTCGGATCTTCGCCTTTCGCGACCGCCGAGGCGGTCGCCTGCGCGATTCGTTCGGCGTTCCGCGCTTTTTCGCCTTCCAGACCCGCCTCTTTGATCAGGCCGTCGAGTCCACGCGCCATGTCTTTGCACCACAAGTACTTGTGGGCGTCCACGTCCGCGATCGCCATGACGACGGCCTCCGCCACGCGATCCGCCGCGCCCTTCAATGCGTTCGCCGAAGCGCCTCTCACGCTCGCGATCAGGCCCTTCAAAATCGCGGGCGGCTCGCCGTCGGCGACGCTCTCCAGCGCCCTGGCCAGCGCCTCCGCGTCCGCGTCCGCCAGCGCCTGTCGCCGCCAGCGTCCTATCGCCTCCTCGACACGCCTTCGCAGCGGCTCCGCCAGAGTCGAGAGACGCCCCTGCAGCATCGCTTTCGCTCCGGCTTTGACGGGCCCGGCGCCGCTCTTCCATCTGCCGACGACCTTCTCGAACGTCTGGCCGGGAAAGTCCTTGAGAAGTTCCACGTTCAGCGCGTCCACGCCCTTCTCCAGGGCCGCGATGTCGCGTTTGATTTTCTGCTGCGCGCCTTTCGCCTGCGCCACCGCAACAATGGTCTCTCCGCGTCGTATCCTCTCGACAAGGGCCCGTCTCAGACGCGCCCGGTCGATCCTGCCTTCGGACTCGTTCCATCCCAGACGCCTGCCCGTCTCGTGCGCGTACAGGTCGTACTCGTCCCTTGTGTCCAGCCACTCCCGCAGCACCCAGTGTTCCGCCTTGTTTCGATCGTAGACGTTGATGAAGACCGCGTCGAACGCGAGCAGTTCCTCACCGGCGTCGTCGAGGAAAGCGACCCGCGTGAGCATGGAGACGCGGGTATTGTTGCAGACGACGTGGAAGGTGACCTTCGACGCCTTAAGGGCGCGCGCGGCCCAGGCGAACCGCAACGCGGTTCTGTAGGCCGCGCCGGGCGAGCCCTCCCCGTAGGCGAGCATCTGCGGAACGTACTGATGACGCAGCAGAGCGTCGATATCGGGTCGTTCGGCGCGCGCGGCCGTCGTCAGATTTTCGAGCAGGGCGCCCATGCGTCCGCGCGCCCTGACGTCGTAGTAGCAGTTGAAAGCGAGGCCGAGAACGAGCCCGATCACCACCAGCGCCGCGAAGACGTGGAAGAGCCGTTTTTCCAACCTTCATCTCCCTATGAATTGGGCGTTCCCATCTTGCCGACGGAGGCGCCCTCTGTCAAGGGAAAACGATCGGTTCCGCGCGGCGGACGCCCGGGACGAACGCACGCTCGACGACGCCCGGTGCGGGCCGCTTCGCGGCCGCTCACTTGAGCGTGACTTCCAACTCCAGCGTCTCTTCGCCGCGCTTGACTTTCACGCGGACCCTGTCTCCGCGTTTCTTTCCGGAGAGTCCCGCGCGAAGGTCTCTTACGCTTTTGACCTCCTTGCCTTCGATTTCGAGTATCACGTCTCCGGGCTTGACGCCGGCCTGCTCGGCGCCGCTGTCGGGAGCCACTTTCGTCACCTTCACGGCGTCTTCGGACTCGTCCAGATAGACGCCGAGTCTGGGGCGGTCGGCGCCTTCGCGTTTGAGTCCCTTGACGAACCCGCGCCACTCCGGCTCCGCTTCCTCCAGACTCTTGCCGACTATCGCCTCGAAGGTCTTGACGCCGGTGGGATCGTCGTCGTAGTCCTCGACGTACTTCTTGTAGAACTTTGCCATCAGGCCCTTCTCCTGGAGCCAGTAGAAGATGTAGCGGGTCTCGGCGTAGGAGAGCGACGTCGCGCGCGCGAAGTGCCGGGAAGACTTGGTCATGAAGTCGCGCCACGGTATGTGCTCGCCTTTCTCGATCGCGCGCTGGATGATCGGCAGCCGCCAGTTGAGCAGACCCACAGGACGTCCGTCGCGGATGGTGCACTGCTCGAACATCGTGCCGAACGCCTCCACTATCCAGATGGGATGTCGCTGGCCCCTGGCCTCCATGTCGCCGTAGTGCATGGCGTGGGTGAACTCGTGGATCATGGTGCCGCCGCCGGTCTCTATGTTGACGAAAAGCGTGCGGACGTCGTGGCGGTAGAAGCCCGCGGCGCCCGTGCGGCCGCCGCACTTCCCGCGGTACTCCGCCGCCGTCTTCGGAATGATCACCAGTATCTGGTAGTCCGGCACGTTCTCGAAAAACTCTTTGTGAAAGGCGTCGTAGTAGTCCTTCAGCGCGCTTGCGAGCCGCTTCCGCGACGCCTCGGGCAGGTTGCTCAGAACCAGGAGTTTTCTTTCCCGGTCCTCGATCAGCCCGTAGTCCGCGCCGAGGCGTTCCTTCCATTTCTTCAGTCGCTTCTCCATCGCCTTCTTGAGCGCTTCGACGCGCCCGGCCAGCAGTCGCTTGAACGCCTCCTCCCCGCGGAGCGATTCGAGATCCGGATCGCGCTTCATGTGGCCGAAGTCGCCCCAGCCGGCGTCCACCGCCCGCTTCAGATAGTCCAGCGCTTCCTCTTTCCTGCCGAGCCGAGCCGCGGCGCACGCCGCGTTGTAAAGAGAGTTCGTGTCCTCCGGTGCCGCCTGCAGAATCTTCTTGTACGCCTCCAGCGCCTCTTCGTACTTCTTCTGCCGCATCAGGTCCATCGCGCGCGCGCGCGCGTCGCCCTGGGCCGCCAGCGCCGCCGCCACGACCAGCGTGAGCAGAACAGACGTCCATCTCGCCATGGCTTTTCCTCCAACTTTCACGATCCGCTTCTCGGGGCGCGCCGCAGGCGTCTTATTCCGCCGCAGACTCCCCGGCGAGACGCTCCGACCACATCGGTATGCTCTCGCCCCATCGGCGGCCGCCTATGTAGGCGAGTATCATCACCACTTCCCGCCGCAGAGCGTCCGGTTCCTTCCCCTCGCGCGCCTTCTCGGCGATGTCGTACGCCCATCCGGAAAGCGTCTGGCCTTCGGTCGCGTTCTCCTCGTACAACTGACTCAGTCGTACCATCGCCGGCAGCAGCAGTACCTCGCGGGGACTGGCCTCCATCGAGTCGGACGCGTTGCGCAGCCGCTCCGAAAACTCGCTCATGTTCTCCCGCGGCAGTCCGTAAAGGGAAAACAACGCGAGAAACCATGTCTGGTACTCTTCGCCGTCCATCGCGTCCGTACGCCGCGCCATCAATTCGTCCAGCCATCGCGCCATGCCCTGTCGCTCCGGCGCCGTCGCAAGATAGCGCATGCATAAACTCACCTCGGCGAGTTCCGCCTCGCCCGGCCGCTCGCCGCCGCGGTCGCCTCCGCCGGTGAGAAGCGCCGACAGATACACGTCTTTGCCGATCAAGACTCCACCTCCGCTGACACGGGTTTTTGAAAGCCACACGATGATTATACTGCGCGTGACGGCTCCGGAGGTGCCAAAAAGCGCTCGGGATTCCGAAAAACGGCCCGCCGCCGCCGTTCGCCTTCCGCGACGCGGAACTGTATAATCCCGACGCGGAAAGGAGCGATCGTGACGACGCCGGTTCGGCTCTGGCGATGGCTGTTACGCGAGGCGGCCGGGACGCTCTGGCCGGCGCGCTGCGCCGCCTGCGGAGCGTCCGTCCGCTCCGGAGCCGTCCTGTGCGAGACGTGCCTCGAAGAGTTGCCGTCGCCGCCCAGATGCGGCCGGTGCGGCGAGGTCGTCTCCGCTCCGGGAGCGGCCTGCGCGAGGTGCGCGGACAGGCGGTTTCCGTGGAGCGTGCTGCGGGTGTTGTTCGGCTACGAAGGTCCCGTAAGGAGCCTGATCGCGGCGTGGAAGTATCGCGGCGACACGGCGGCGCTGGCGGCGCTCCGCCGACTGATGGAGGACGCCGCCGCTTCCGGGGCGGTCCCGCTCGACGCGTCCGTCGTCGTGCCGGTGGCGACGGATCCCGTGCGACTGGGCCGTCGCGGTTTCGACCATCTCGATCCGCTTGCGAGGACGGCGGCGAGGCTGTTCGCCGGCGGCGCGCCGGTCAGGACGGCGTTGAAGAAGGTCCGCGCGACCCCGCCTCAGGTGGGACTGAGCGAGGCGCAGAGGAGACGCTCGCTGGCGGGCGCTTTCGTCGCGGACGAGGAGACGGTGCGCGGAGCCGACGTCCTTCTGTTCGACGACGTGATGACCACCGGCACCACGTTGCGCGCGTGCGCGCGCGCGCTGCGCCGCGCCGGCGCGAAAAGCGTACTCGCACTCGTCATGGCGCATTGAGTCGAGCGCCGCGGGTCGCAGGACGACTCATTGCACCATCTTGAACTTGCCTTTGTTCTGCGTCGCGAGATTGGTCATGAACGTCTGATCGCAGCCCTGCATGCCCACGGTGTTTATCTGGATGCGCTTGTATCGGTTCCACTTGCGTACGCTGTTCAAAATGATGTTGGTGTCGGTGACGCCGACGGTCGGCAGACCGTCCGAGAGAAGCACGATGAGCGAGACGTCCGGGTCCTCCAGCGCCATCTTCATCGCCGCGTAGATGTTGGTCATGCCCATCGGCGAGAAACGCTTGACGTGATCGATGGCGGCCTGCTTGTTCTCCGGAGTCGCCTTCTGCAGGCCGTCGCGCCACTTGGCCACGCCGGTCGAGTAGGTGATCACGTTGAACGAGTAACGCTTGTCCATCGCCTGAATCGTCTTGATGAGTTCGTCTCTGACCAGTTCGAGTTTGGCCTTGCCGCCGGAGGACTGCTCGGACATCGAGCCGGAGACGTCGATCACGAAGCAGACCTTGGACTTCTTGATCTCCTCGCCGAAGAACCTGGGCACCTTGCCGGAGGGGGTGTCCACGTCGTCCTCGTAGGGCCGCAGGGTGGTGCGCCACTTGCCGCTGCCGACGTCGGCCTTGTCGGCGGGCTTGTCGCCTCCCTGGCCGAAAAGATCGCGTCTCTTCTTCCACCACTGCCTCCACTTCTTCCGCTCGTTCTTCTCGTCGCCGCTGAAATCCCTGCCGGTGAGATAGTAGAGCGCCGCGCGCATCCAGTTCTTCACGCGGCCGTCGGGCTCTATCGGCATCACCACTATCAACTTGTCTATGATCTTCTTGACGAACTCTATGTCGCGTTTGCTTCCCTCGCGTCGCGCCGAGGCCAGAAGTTCCGCCGCCGTCAAACGAATCTCCCACGCTTTGTTGTTCAGGCCGGAAAGAACCTGTTTGTCGCCTTTAGGGTCCTTGTACGTCCAGATTATCTTCAGCAGTTGCGCCTTGATGTCGGGGTCCTTCGCGATCTTGCAGGCGGACATAATTCTCTTTTTGGACTCCGCGTCGTCCAGGCCGCGCAGCACCTCGAACGCGGCGTCCTTGACGTCCTCGTCGGTCTCGCCGAGCAGTTTGCCCAGAACCAGTTTGACGACGGTTTTCCTGTACTTCGTCAGTCCCGTGAGTTTGCGCATGCCCTCGGCGCGTTCGTCACGGTTTTTGCTTTCGAGCAGTTGCGCGGCCTCCTGAAGCGTAGCCTTCTCGTCGTCCGCGCGGAGCATCAGAAGGGAGGCCGGAAGCAGGACCGCCGCCAGAAGGGCCACGAAAACGCGCATACCTTCTCCTCCAGAGAACGCCTCACAGGGACTATACAACCGACGCTCGAAAAAATTGTCAAGAACTTGTGGAATTAGTGTCACGGTGGTTCGGAAGCGGATAGCGAAACGCGGCGCCGAGACGCCGCGCGCGCGCAAGGAGATCCGGTCGCCCCGCCGCGTCGTCGTGATCGTGAAGGCCCGTCGCGACGAGCGCGGCCGCCGGACGCGCGCCGAGCGTCTCGAACCAGAAGCGCAGCGAGTCCAGTGCGCCGCGGAAAAACCTGCGTCGTCGTTGTCCGCCGCTCAGAAGCGCGACTCCCCAGCGCCTCGCGCCGCCTGCGGTGCGCACCGGCGGCGCTCGACCCGACTTCCGCCGGCGCGTCCAGATGAACTGCGCCCGCTCCAGCAGCGCCACGCAACTCGACGGCAGAGTTCCGAAATGTATCGGCGAGGCGACGACGAGCACCCGCGCCGCAAGCGCCGCTTCGTAGAACGCGGCGGCCCCGTCGTCGATGACGCAACGACCTGTCGCGTCGCAGGCGCGGCAGGAAGCGCAGCCGGCCGCGTGTATCTCGTCGGCCTTCAGAACGCGGCCGCCGCCCGCGCCTTCTAAAAAAGCCCGCGCAAGCGCGTCCGAGTTGCCGTTCCGATGCGGACTGCACAGAAGCACCATTATTCCGCCGTCGGACCTGTCCTCGCTCATCCGACTCCCCGTTCGGCGGCCTCCGCGGACGACCGCTCACCCGGACCTGAGACGTTCGGCGGCCTCGAATGTGTTGCGCATCAGTATCGCCGTGGTCATCGGGCCCACGCCGCCGGGCACCGGCGTTATCCACGCCGCGCGGTCCTTCGCCGCTTCGAACTCCACGTCGCCGACCGTCCGGTACCTCTGCCTGCCCTTCTCGTTGAGCACGGGATTGCCCTGCTCGTCGGTCATCGGAATCCTGTTGATGCCGACGTCGATGACGACGGCTCCGTCGCGTATCCAGTCGCCTTTGATGAGCATGGGTCTGCCGACGGCCGCGAACAGTACGTCTGCGCCGCCGATCACCTCGTTCAGGTTCCGTGTTCGACTGTGACAGACGGTCACCGTCGCGGAGCGACTCATGGACAGCATGAGCATCGCCACGGGCTTGCCGACGATTTCGCTGCGGCCCACTATCACGCAGTTCTTGCCTTCTATCCTGTCACCCGTCCGCTCCATCACCCGGTGAAGCAACTCCACCGCGCCCAGCGCCGTGCATGGCACCATCACCGGGCGGTCCTGAAGAATCAGTCCCAGAGACGTGGGCGTTATGCCTTCGACGTCCTTGCGGTAGTCTATCTCCCGCTGCACCGCGCGCCTGTCCACGCCCTCCGGCAGCGGCATCTGCAGAATCACGCCGGTCACGTCCGGGTCGTCGTTGAGTTTGTGAATCTCCTCTATGAGCGCCCCTTGCGAGGCGTCTCCGGGCAACTGGCGGAGCGTGTAACGCATTCCGACCGCCTCCGCCTTCTTCTTCTGGTTGCGTACGTAATACATGCTGGCGGGATCCTCGCCGGCCTGTATGGCCACAAGGTGCGGAACGACGCCGCTTTCGGCTATCCGGGTCTTCACCTCTTCGATGATCTCCTGCGAGATACTTTTGCCGTCGATGAGTTGCGCCGGCACTCCCGTTTCCTCCAAACGGCCCTTCGAGCGCATTTTATGCGGCGACGCCCCCGCGGCAAGCAACATAACCGGATTTTCATCGCGCCCGCGAGGCGCGGACGCGCGCGAGAACGCGTTCGACCACCTCTTCTATCGAGAGGCCCGTCGTATCGAGCACCACGGCGTCTTCGGCCACTCTCAGCGGCGCCACGGCGCGTTCGAGATCGCTCCTGTCGCGCTCGTCGATGCGTCGCACGACCTCCTCAAGAGGAATGTCCTCGCCGCGCTCCGCCAACTCCAGGCGCCTGCGTCGCGCCCGCTCCCGCAGATCGGCGTCCAGGTAGAACTTGAACTCGGCGTCCGGAAACACCACCGTGGTCGCGTCGCGACCCTCCACCACCACGTCGCGGTCGGCCGCGATGCTCCGCTCCCATTCGGCCACCAACTCCCGTACCCCCGGGTGCCGCGCGACGCTCCTTACGCGTGCCGTCACCTCCTCCCGGCGTATCGCCTCCGTCACGTCGCGGCCGTCGACCGACAGGCGCCCCGGAGTGTAGTCGATCCGCAGCGAGCGGGCCAGTGCGGCGACGGCGGCTCCGTTGTCGAGGTCGACGTCCGCGTCCATGGCGGCGAGCGTGAGCGCGCGGAAGAGCGCGCCCGTGTCCAGATACAGCCAGCCCAGACGTTCCGCGACGCGTCGCGCCACCGTGCTCTTGCCGGCGCCGGCCGGTCCGTCCACGGCGATCACCGTCATTCGTCTCCTCCCCGGGAGCCGCGGGCTCAGCGTTCCGGCTCGACGAGCGCCGCTCCGATTACTCCGGCGGCGTCGCCCAGAGCGGCCTCCACGTGCCGGGGAAGCGTCTGCGTCTGCTCCCCCATTCTCGCGCGGGCCGCCGCTTCGACCTCCGCGGTGAGTCCGTCGCAGGAGTGCGTCACGCCGCCGCCGAAGACGATGCGCTCGGGATCGAAAGCGGCCGACAGGTCCAGTACGAGCGCGGCCAGCGCGTCCACGGCGGCCCGGGCGACCTCGCCGGCGTCGGCGTCGTCGGCTCTGGCGGCCCAGATTTCCGAAGCGCGTCTCTCGCTTCCCGTCCGCTCGGCGTAGGCGCTCTCGATGGCGGTGCCGGAGGCGTACGCCTCGAAACAGCCGCTTCTGCCGCAGCGGCATCGTCGTCCGTTCGGCGTGTGAAGCATGTGGCCGAACTCCGCCGCGCCGCCGGTCGCGCCTCTCAGAAGCGCGCCGCCGGGCAGTATCGCTCCGCCGCCCAGACCCGTCCCTATGAATATCGCGCAGGCCGAGTCCGCGCCGCGCAGCGCTCCGGCCCTGTACTCGCCCCAGATCGCCGCGTTGACGTCGTTCTCCACGTGTATCTCCGCGTACGCCCCCAGCAACGCCATCTGCTGCCGGATCAGTTTGGCCAGCGGAACGTTCCGCCAGCCGAGGTTCGGCGAGGACAGCACCCTGCCGAGTTTCGCGTCCACGTGTCCGGCGCAGGCGACGCCGATCCACTCTATCGGTCTGCCGGTGGCCAGTTCGGAAACCGATTTCGCCACGCTGACGGCCACGTCCGACGCCTCGCCCTCGGTCTGCAGGTGTCGCGCTGACTTCACGCGGTTGCCCGCCACCAGTCCGATGCGTATGTTGCCCGCTCCGATGTCCACGCCGAAACGAAGACCCACCTGCCTTCTCCCACAACGCTCCACGGCGGAGGATTATATCCTTCACGGCCCGACAGACAAGGGCGCACTCGATAAGGGTCTCCCCGCGAAGATCGTTTTCCGCCGCCGCGGAGGTGACGGAAATCCGGAGACAACTGGCGCGGTTTTTACATAACTTGTGCAATAGATGAGGGAGGGAGGTTGTATAATTCCAGGGACTGGGAGTAATGGAGGTACCGGCATGCGGTGGGCTTCGATTGTGTCGCTTTCTGTTCTGCTGTTCCTGTCTGCGACGGTGACCGGCGATCCCGAAGAGGCGGTGGTCGGCGACTCCGGCGTTGACATGAAACGGGTCGACGCCGCCGTCAAGAGAGGAGTGGAGTGGCTTCTCTCCAAGCAGAACGCGGACGGCTCCTGGACGGTAACGGGCGGCTCGCAACTGCAGCAGATAGAGGGCAACTATCCCGGCGGTTCGACGGCGCTGGCGCTTCTCGCGCTCCTGAAAGGGGGAGTCAGTCCGAAAGACGCGCGTATCCGTAAAGGCTTTTATTTCTGTCTCAACGAGGCCGGCGATCTGCCGTTGAAGGGCGCCGGAAAGGCGCCCGCCGGCAAGCAGGGCGTCCAGATGCGTCCGCGTACCTACTCCGTGAGCGTCCTGATACTCGCGCTGGCGGCGAAGTATCAGCCGCGGATAGATCCCAAGAAGCACGACGAGGAAGACAAGTTGAAACTGAAGACCACGCCGGTGCGCGAGCAGATGCGCAAGGGCTTCAAAAGGGCCAGCGGTCGCGACAAGGAGGCGATGGGCAAACTGATAGCGTGGCTGATAAAGGCGCAGGAGAAGAACGTCTGGCGCTATCCCGGACCCGCTCAGGACGGCAATCGCGAGGATGCATCCAACACGCAGTACGCCATGCTCGCGCTGTACACGGGACTGCGTCTGGGCTATCCGATTCCGAAGGAGGTGTTCGCCAGGGTCGCGGACTATTTTCTGCAGTATCAGGAGAAGGACGGCGCCGACGTGAAGTGGTTCCCGGTTCCCGGCGCGGACGTGCCGATATCGAAGATGCGGAAGATGGAACGCAACGCGATGAAGGCGTTGAAAAAACTGGCGAAGGAGACCAAAGGCGATCTGGACAAGATAAAGACCGACGTGGTGGTGGACAATCCCTATAAGGACTTCGGCGACGAGAAGAGGAAGATGAAGGCGCGCGGGTGGGGATACATTCCCAAGGGCAAAGCGGGCCAGTACAAGTCGTTCGAGTTGATCTGCGGCTCCATGACCACAAGCGGAGTCGCCGCGATGATGGTCTGCAAGAGCGCCTTGGAGGGAACCGGATACTGGCGCAAGCGCAGAAAAGCGATCGAGCAGGCCATTCGCGACGGCGTGGCGTGGCTGTCCTCCCGGTTCGACGTCGGCACCAATCCGGGCAAGGGTCACTATCATTATTATTACCTTTACGGTCTCGAGCGCGCCGGCGTGCTGACGCTGACGAGGTACATGGGCAAGCACGACTGGTACAAGGAAGGAGCCGAGTTCCTGCTCGGCCACCAGAGGGGCGACGGCTCCTGGCAGGAGGGCGGCAGCACGGGCGAGAGCACTCTGGTGTCCACGTGTTTCGCGATATTGTTCCTGAAGAAGGCGACCGCTCCCGTGGTTCGCCTGCCGACGACCGTCTTCAGCGGCAAGGGGATCTTCGGCGACGGCAAGAAGTAAGTTGTACTGGGTAGATTATGTTATGGAGGAGGGATGAATGAAGTGGACGGTGGTGGGTATCACTGCTGCGATGGCGCTCTTGCTGTTCTGCGGTGAGGCGCGCGCGCTCGACCGCGACACGGTCATGCGCATGGGCGTCGATCCGGAAAAGGTGGAACAAGCAGTCAAACGCGCCGTCGAGTATCTCAAGGCACAGCAGGGCGCCGACGGCTCGTGGCAGGGGCAGCGGCTCTCGGGCGGATATCCCGAAGGAGTCACCGCGCTGGTCACCTACGCGCTGCTCAAGGCCGGCGTGAAGCCTTCGGAGGAGTGCATCGGCAAGGCTTTCGAGCATCTGCGGAAGCAGCCGTTCAAGACGGTTTATTCGGTTTCGTGTCTGATTCTCGCGCTTTCCGCGCTCTGCCAGCCGCCTCCGCTGAAGGATGAGGAAAAGAAGATGCTGAAGAATCCGATGAAGCGGACGACCGTCTTCGATCCGCCCGACGAGCGGATGCGCAAGCGAAGGAAGAAAATGCCGAAGGGATTACGCGATCTTCTGCAGCGGGCGGTCAGATGGCTGATACAGCAGCAGACGAAGGAAGGCGTCTGGCGCTATCCCGGCAACCAGCCCGGCGGCAACAACGTCGCGGGCTCCGGACCCTACGAGGACGCTTCCAACAGTCAATATGCGATGCTTGCGCTCTACTCCGCCAAGCGTGTGGGCGTACCCGTGCCGAGCAGCATCTTTGCGGGAGTCGCCAACTGGTTCCTGAAGAACCAGGAGGCGGACGGCCCGGAAGTGAAGCCTTTCAAGGTTCCCGCGGCGGATCTGTCCATCAACAAGTTGAAGAAGATGGAGAAGGACATCCTCAGGCGGATGGAGGATGCCTGGAAGGAACAGGTGAAGGGCTGGAGAAACGCGAAGCGCAAGGGCGAGGAGCCGCCGAAACTCGAGTCGCCTCGGAAGACCACGGTGGTGGACATACCGAATCCCTACAAGAGGATGAAAGGCGAATTGGGCAAGATGAAGGCGCGCGGCTGGTCCTACGTGAACCGTGAGGGGAAACTGGTTCCCGCCCAGGCGCCGAACATGAAGCAGGACTGGACGAAGGTGACCGGCTCGATGACGACCTCCGGCATCATATCGCTTGTGATCTGCAAGGAGGCGCTCGAGGGCAAGAGCGGCTCGCTGACCAAGGCCATCTCCCGCGGCATTCGCGACGGCATGGCGTGGCTGGCGCACAACTGGACCGTGACGAAGAACCCGAACGCGCAGTGCTGGCATCTTTACTATCTCTACGGCATCGAGCGCGCGGCCGTACTGGCGCTCGCCGAGACCATAGGGGAGCACAAGTGGTACAAGGAAGGCGCCGACTACCTCATCGGCGCGCAGCAGTCGGACGGCTCCTGGCAGGGCGAGAGCGAGAACGTACAGTGGGCGCGCGGCGAACTCGGTCTCGGCCCGGTGGAGAACACCTGTTTCGCGATACTGTTCCTTCTGCGGGCCACGATGCCGATCATCAAGGACGAGACCATCTACTCCGGCAAAGGCATCCTCGGCGATCGGCCCAAGGACAAGTAGGGGAAGAGGAGAAAAATCTCACGCGGCCGTCCGGTTGGAAGTGAAAGGCCTCGGATCGACGCTCGATCCGGGGCCTTTTTTCGCGGGTGTTTCGGATCACGGGACGCGTCGCGGCTGAGGCGCCTCGCGCGACTCGTCTCCGTCGGCCGGACCGTTCGACTTCGTACGCCGGACGTTCAGCGGCAGATGACGTGCGGCCTCGGGCGAGACGCGCCTGAGCAGGCTCGCGCCGGCGGTCGCCACGGACGCCGAATAAGAGTCGGAGACGTATCCTTTCAACTGCGGCGTGCCGAACTTCATCAGTGCGAGTGTGGCGAGGAAGCAGACGGTAAGACCCTGAACGAAACCGAATACGCCACCGGCGACGGCGTCCGCCTTACGCAGTTTCATCCGCTCGATCGCCCGACGCGTGAAATGCGTGACCACCAGTATCGCGATGAAGACCATGAGGAAGACGAGAGCGAAGCCGAGCGGCAGCGCCGTCTGTGAGGGAAGTCCCGACAGTATCGCTTCGGCGAAGACGCGACCGAGTCTTATCGCGGCCGCGACGCCCAGCGTCACCGCGCAGAACAAACCGGCCTCCCAGGCGAATCCGCGCATCGCCCCGAGCGCCGCGAAGACCACTGTCAGCGCCACCGCGCCGATGTCGTACGCGCACATGCGACGGGCGTCCCAATGTCCTATCTTCTTTTCGACGTCGGCGCGGTGGCGAACTTCATTTTTCGACGCGTACCGTCACTTCGAACTGTCCCGTGATCGGATAGCGGTCCTTCACTCCTATCGCCAGGCGCAGCACGCCCGACGACTTCGCGTTGAAGGTGAACCTGGAGCCGACCTTGAAGAAGGGGCCGTCGCCTATCCGCGCCATCAACGCGCCTGTGGGCACGCCGTCGTACTGCTGTCCCAACTGCGCCACGCCGTCCGGCCCGCACGACCGTGACGCGTAACGCAGGCGGATACTGCCTTTCGCCGTGACCTCGACGCGCGCGCCGGCCTCGACGCGTATGCCGGTGTCGAGCGGCGACGGACCGCGATGCGCCGAGCCCAACTTGAACTTCTTCTCCTCCACGTATCCTGTGCCGACGTAGACGACCTTCACTTCCTTTTTGGGTATCCGCAGCGTTCCGTAACGCGTTTCGACCTCGAACGCTTCGACCTGGAGTTCTCCCAGCATGGTGAACTTTTTCGCCACGATTTCGTCGTCGTCCGGCGGCACCTGCTCTTCCGAGCCCACCTGTTTTTCCATCTCCGAGAGCAACTCCACCGCTTGTTTCTTCACCTCCGGGTCGTCGTCGGTGGCCGCGCGCCGCAGGTCGCTTATCACCACAGGCCCCAGTTTCGCCAGTTCTTTCGCGGCGGCCTCGCGTTCCTTGAAGTCCTCCGCCGCCAGTTTCCCGATCAGTTCCTTTATTCTGGCCGTCAGTTCTTTGTCGGCGTTCTTGCCGATCCTTATCCGCATGACCTCCTCGGCCGGCACCGTCAGTTCTCCGTACTCCGTTCGGATCTTGAACTCCGCCGCTCTGACGACGCCCAGCACGCGGTTGCCGTCCCGCGTGGTCAGCACCACGTGTACGCTTTCGGTCTCCGGCCCGGCCGGCGTGGGCGGCTTCGACTCCTGCGCGAGCGCCGGCCATCCGCCCAGGAGCGCGGCCGCTGCGATGACGATAACCCTCATTTTCGCGCCTCCCCGCACGTGACTTTTCCCCGCCTCATTCTACCGCCGCCGCCTCCATCGTCCCAGTCATTCCCTTGCGAAATCCCTCCGCGGCCGTCGCCGCCGGTGCCCCGCAAAAGACCGCCCTGGAATATTTTTGCGCTTTTTTGGCATTTTTTGCTTGACGGGACGGTCGGAGGTGTATTGAATGCGAAACGCTTGTTTCGGAGTGTCCGGCGTGATGACCTTGCAACAGCAAATAGTTGTGACCGTACCGGCGGTGACGCGGCTCATGCCGCCCGCCGGACGCGCCAGGCGCACACGCCGTATGAGAGCCGTATAGTCATACGGTTCGCGACCCCTCTTTCGCGTCGCATCTTCACCGTTCCGTTGACTTGAATTTTTTCGGTTTTGTTTGGAGGGTCGGACAATGGTATTCGGTACTGTCGGAAAGGAAGTGCAGGGAACTGTTGCGGTGGCGCCCGAGGCCGTCCATCGTACGCTGGCCGATCACGTCATCGTGGACGGGTTCCACATCACCGTCGACCTGCATAAGAGTCACGGCGTCTGGATGGTCGACGCCGCCACGGGTAAAGAGTATCTCGATT
>CAYPNR010000026.1:0-6937 GCA_964412125.1 uncultured Planctomycetota bacterium
TGGAGGCGGGGGGAATCGAACCCCCGTCCCGTGACGCCGATCGAGCGGCGTCTACGTGGATAGTCGCGCCTTTTAAGTTTCGCGACTCGTCGCGCCGGCCGACGGGCTCAACCAGTCGCTATCCCGGTTTCGCTTTCCTTCGAAGACGACCGGGCGGCGTCTCCGAAGTAAGCCCCCTACTGTGCCCCGGCTGCCGGCCCCGGGGGCAGAGCCGGACCGAGGGCCGCGTTCTTACGCGGCAAGCGCATAATGCGCGTCGGTTGTTTTGCGCCGGCGTTTTTACGGGGTCAGCCGACATCCCCGCCACGCAGCCGTCTCAACCGGTAACCGTCCGGTCGAACGCCTTTCGCCCCCTCGTGGCACCATAAATTATACGCATCCCTCCCCGGTCGGCAACGCGGCAACACGCGAATCCGCAAAATAAGGCGGCGCAAGCACGTCGCGAACGCACCGAAAAACCGTCGCGCCGCCGAAAAGCGTTTTGCGGAAAACCACGACGCCCCTCTCTGGTAGAATCCATCATCCAGACTCCCGGGGAGGAACGTCATGGCGGAACACGCGGAAAAGGAACGCGTGATGGTGTTCATCGACGGAGCGAATCTCTACTACGCGCTGAAGGAATTGGGATGGGAGAGGGAGATAGACTACGAAAAACTGGGACGGCTGCTCTCCGGAGAGAGACACCTCGTGAGGGTGTACTACTTCGGCGCGGCCGCGAGTCAGGAAACCAGTCCGCAGAAGCACCAGCGCCAACAGGAGTTCTTCGATCGCGTGCGCGGAATGGACTACGTGACGCTCTCGCTCGGCCGACTGGAGCGGCACGGCTCCGTGTTCGTCGAAAAAGGCGTGGACGTGCGCATCGCGGTCGAGATGATGCGGCACGCCTACCGCGGCACATGCGACACGCTCATACTGGTCTCGGCCGACAGCGACTTCGTCGACCTGGTGGAGGCGGTGCAGGACCTCGGCCGACACGTCGAGGTGGCCTTTCCGGAGCCGAAGTTCTCCTGGCACCTCGGCCGGGTTCCCGACCGCCGACATCGACTGTCGGCCGAGCAACTCGCCGCATGCAAATGGGAGAACGCCCGGTCCGGACAATGACGCCCGCCGGCGAAACGTCGAGTCGTCGCGCGCGCGGCGACTACCGACCGAGATCCTTGCGAAGCGCCTCGGTCAGCGCCGGCACGACCTGAAACAGGTCTCCGACGATGCCGTAGTCGGCGACCTGGAATATGGGCGCTTCCGGGTCCTTGTTGACGGCCACGATGCACTTGCTGCCGGACATGCCCGCAAGGTGCTGTATGGCGCCGGAGATCCCGCAGGCGACGTAGAGCGTCGGCGAGACGGTCTTGCCGGTCTGTCCCACCTGGTCGGAATGCGGTCGCCAGCCTTCGTCGACCGCGGCGCGCGACGCGCCGACCACGCCGCCGAGCAACTCGGCCAACTCCTCGAGTATCCGATAGTTGTCGGGACCTTTCATGCCGCGGCCGCCGGAGACGATCACGTCCGCCTCCGTCAGGTCCATTTTGGCGCCGGCCGCTTTCTTCATCTCTTTGACCGCGTACCGCACTCCGTCGAAACTTATCTCGGCGCCCAGTCGCTCCACGGCGCCCGCGCCGCCGAGGTCCGCCGCCTCGAACATCTTCGGGCGTAACGTGAGCACGACCGGCTCCTTCGCGAAGCCGAGCCGCATGCGTACCTTGCCGGCGTAAATCGGTCGCACGACCTGAACCGCGCCGTCGGAGACCTCGATGGAGATCACGTCGGAGGCCATCGGCGCCTCCAGACGCGCCGCCACACGCGGAGCAAGATCGCGGCCCATCGCGGTGTGCGGCACCAGTATCACCTTCGCGTCGCATCCGCGCGCCGCGGACTCCAGCAGCCGCGCGTAAACGTCCGGTACGAAGTTCGCCAGCGGCTCGGCGTCGGCCGCCAACACCCTGTCGGCGCCGTATCCGCCCAATTCGCCGGCCTTCTCGGAAACGCCGGAGCCGATCACCACCGCAACGGCCTCGCAGCCCAATTCGTCGGCGAGACGCTTCGCCGCGCTCACCGCCTCGAACGCGTTGCTCCGATACTGTCCTTCCCTCTGTTCCGCAAAGGCAACGATCGCCATGATGCTCCTCCCACCTACAACACTTTCGCCTCGCTCTTCAGCGCCTCGATCAGGGCGCCGACCGCCTCCACTCCCTCGCCGACGATGCGGCCGGGCGGCCGGGTCGGCGGATACTCCAGACGAATCACCTCCGTCAGAAGTCCGGGTTCGTCCACTTTCTTCTCCGCGAGCGGCTTCTTCTTGGACATCATGATGCCCTTCAAGCCGGGCAGCCGCGGCTCGGCGATGCCTTTCTGACACGTCACTATGGCGGGAAGCGTGGCCTCCACCACCTCCTCGCCGCCCTCGATCTCCTTGTGCACCACGACTTTGTCGCCATCGACCTCCAGGGCCGACGCCTCCGTGACGCACGGCATTCCGAGCAACTCGGCCAGCATCGGTCCCACCTGGGCCGAGTCGTCGTCCACGGCCTGCTTGCCGCAGAGAATCACGTCGAACTTCTCCTCCTCCAGCGCCGTCGCAAGCACTCGAGCGGCCTGATAAGGCTCGTGCTCCGCGCTCCGGTAGACTATGTGGACGGCGCGATCCGCACCCATCGCCAGCGCCTTGCGAATGACGGGACCGGAACCCTCAGGACCGTAGCAGACCATCACCACTTCGCCGCCGTGCTTCTCCTTCAGTCGCAGTCCCACTTCCACGGCGATCTCGTCGTAGGGATTGATGATGAACTCGACGCCGCTCTCGTCGATCGTGCGACTGTCGCCTGCGATGGTGATGCGGGCCTCCGTGTCAGGCACCCGTTTCATGCAGACTCCCACTTTCATAATCTATCCTCCACACTCAGGACAGGTCTCGTGCAGCGGTCGGCCGACGTTCGCTTCGCCTTCGTCGCGCGGGCGAAAGCATGCTCGCGCCGACCGCTCCAGGGCGCTCATGATACCCGCGCGCGCGCGCGGGGCAAGTAAAAATCACCTTCCCAAAAACCGTCTGAAACGCAAGCGGTTCCGTCCGCCGAAACGACCGCCGCGGTCGCGCGAAAGCGGCGTCATTCCTCAGGCGGCGACGCGGTCCCGCCGGGCGTCGAGCGGCTCGCGGAAAGCGGACGGCGACGCATCCGCGTGAGTGCGGGGCCGCGACAAACGACGTTAGTATTGGAACATAAGCGGCCGAAACGAACGCGGCGGGCGGCTTTTGTCCGTTGCCCGTCGGCGGCGGCCGCGTTATAATTCCATACGAGCGTTTTCGGAGCGATGGCATGGACGCGGTGGAGATACCCGGATACCGTCTGATCGAGATGGTCGGCCGCGGCGCGATGGGAACGGTCTGGCGCGCGTTTCAGTTGAGCATGCAGAGAGAAGTCGCCATCAAGATACTCTCTCCGGAACTCGTGGCGGACGAAGTCTTTACGAATCGATTTCTCAACGAGGCGAAAGCGATGGGCAAACTGCGCCACGCCCATATCGTCTCCGCGCTCGACGCCGGCCGCGCAAACGGCGTCTACTACTTCGTCATGGACTACGTGGACGGCCGGACACTCGACGTCGTCCTCAGAAGCGAAGGAAAGATGCCTGCCACGAAAGCGATGCGGATAGGCGCGCAGATCGCTCACGCTCTCGACTACGCGCACTCGAAAGGTCTCGTCCACAGAGACGTAAAGCCCGGCAACATCATAGTCGACGACAGCGGCGTGGCGAAGTTGTGCGACCTCGGACTCGCGCGACCCAGAGGAGCGGCGGGTCCGGGCGGACGAGCGGAGGGAACGCCGTTCTACATCTCTCCGGAGCAGGCGCGGGGCGACGCGAAGATAGACCATCGCACCGACATATACTCGCTGGGCGCGTCGCTCTACCACATGGTGACCGGCGAGCCGCCCTTCCGCGGCGAAGACATTCATCAGACGATGCGCCTGCATATCAAAGGCGTCCTGACGCCTGTGAGGGAACGCAATCCGGAAGTCGAAGAAGGCTTCGCCGCGGTCATCGAGAAGATGCTGGAGAAAGACCCGGAAAAACGCTACCAGACGGCCGCCGAAGCGGCGGCCGATCTCGAGGCGGTGAAGGTCGGTCAGAAGCCGCGACTGGGCAGAAAACCGTTCCTGGCGGAGTTGATGGCTCACAAGTTTTTCCTGCCGGGAGCCATCGCCTCCGTCGGAGTGATTCTGTTTCTGATACTCGTTCTCGCGCTCAGCGGTCCGACGACCGGCGACGGAAAGAAGCCCGGAGACTCCGAAAAGGGCGGACACGAATTCGCCACGTCCCGGAGGAACGAGAAACGACCGCCGCCGGAGGAGAAGCCGCCGGTGGAGGCGCCGCCCGAACGTCCGGGACCGGACCTGGAAGCGCAAAGGCTGCTGGAGGAGTCGCGACGGAAGGTGGCGGATCTCCTTCGCGAACTGGCGGGTCCGGAGAACCTCGAAGCGCTGGTGCTGAAACTGGAAGGGCTGCTGGCGGAGTACGACGGCACGGCGGCGCAGTCTCTTCTCGAACGCGAACTGGCGAAGTACAAAGCGAGACTCGCGGCGAAAAGGAAGGTCGACGAGGCGAAAAAGGCGCTGGAGGAGATCGAGACGCTCATCGCGGCGGGCGACTTCGCGGGCGCTTCGGAAAAAGCGTCGGCGCTGAGCGTGCCGCGGCAGTTGCGCAAACGCCTCTCGGAGTTACGCGCCTCCATCCTGCCCGCCAATCAGAAGGCGCTGGACGACCTGGAGAAGAAAGCGGCCGACCTCGCGGAGCGCGGCGAGTTCCAGACCGCCCGCGACGAGGTGGCTTCGCTCCGGCTGAGAAGCCTGTCACGACTCTCCGGCCGCTTCGACAGGATTCTGGCGCAACTGCAACGCGCCGAAGCAACCCATGAAGAGCGACAGGCGCTGGCCGAGTTCAACAAGCGTTTCGACGGCCTGATGAAGGCGAAAAACTACGAGGCGGCGCTGGACCTCATCTCCGAGACCCTGCACAGCGTGACCGACAGGAAGGCGGTCGCCGCCCTCGAAGCCAGACACTTCTACGTCAAGTGCGTGGTGGAGACCATAAAGGACATCCGCGCCGATCTGATGCAGATACGCGGCAAGGAAGTCGCCTATCGCAAGTACGACGGCACGAAAATCTCCGGCAAGGTGCTGGCGGTCTCCGCCGACTCGGTGATTTTCGAGACGCACGAAGGCAATCTCACCAAGCGGATCGAGGTCAAACTCGACGAACTCGACGTCTCCGATCTGCTGTGGCTGCGCTGCGGGATAGACGGCGCCGTGTTCCACCGTTACGGCATCTATCTCGCCGAGATCGGACACCCCGAACTGGCTCTGAAGTTTCTGCGCCAGGCACGGACCATGGGCCGGAAAGTGGATCGCGGGTTGATGAAGAAAGTGATCGAAGGGGAAAAAGCGTACTGGGAGACGAAAGCCGCCGAGATGTGTCGGCGGATGGAGAAACTGCTCGCGTCGGGCAAGGAACGCGAGGCTTCGAAGGAGTTCAACGCGTGCAGGGAGAACAAACGCATCGCCGCGACCGCGACGTGGCGTGCCGAGGCGCCGGCGCTGCGCACGCGGATACGCGACGCGCTGGTGGCCGCGACGCTCAAGGACGGGCTCGGCGCGTTCGTCAGCGGAAAGGTGAAGAAACTGAAGAACGGCCGCTGCGAGATAGAGTATCGATTCACGCGAAAGGAAGAGGAAGAGGACTGGACGCCGCGCGGCAAGTCCAGATTCGAGCGGCGCGGCAGCGGCGTCATCGCCAAAGGAATTCTCATATTCAAGGTTCCGTTCAGCGGCGCGGTGGAGATGGAAATCCGCGCGCAGCCCCTGTCGCTGCGGCCCGCGAATCTCGGAGTGGTGATAAAAGCGAACCAGCACGGCGCCTACATCGTCGCGATCGGCGCCCGCATCGGCGGTCGCCAGAACATGCGCGTCCATCGACGCCACCCGGGCGGCCTCAGAGTCGTCTCGCTTCCCGCCTCGCTGGTCATCAGAACGAACAAGGGCTTCGGCGAGCCCAGTTGTCTGTTCGGCTCCTACTCTCCCCGTAAACTGACAAACACTTCCTATCGCCTGCGCGTATGGCATACCGGGGAAAAGATAGGATTCTCCGTCAGCGGAAGCCGGATCGGAGAGTTCTACGACGAGGTGGATCGAGACGAGACCGGCTGTCTGGGTCTGTGGGCCGAGGGCTCCGGCTACCGCGTCTTCAGCGTGAAGATGGAAGGCAAGCCGGACGAAAAATGGCTCTACAGCCAGGCGGTTCAATGGGTGGAACAAAACCATCCGCACTTGAAGGAGCGCGGCGGAGGAAAAGGAAGACAGAAGCCCGGAGCCGCCGACGACCAGAAGAAGGAAGAGGAACGCGTGATCAAGAAGGAGGTCAAGAAGGAAGGCGAGCCGCTGCCGGAGAGGCTGCGGCGGCTGAGGGACCGCTGGAAACGAAATCGGTAAGGGGCCTGCGGCGGCTTGCCGTGCGAAAACGGTGACAATCCCGGCGGCGCGGGGAGTAGAATGAAAGAGAAGAAGAGAAAAGGAGAATGAGTCATGCGTGTAATTCCTGCGGTGATCCTCATTCTGGCGTGCGGACTGCTTCTGGCCGACATAGTGGTGCTCGAGGACGGACGCGTGCTCAGCGGAAAGATAGTGGAGGAGGCCGAGGACTCGATCAAACTGCAGACGAAACTCGGCGCCGTCACCGTGGGCCGCGACCGCATAACCGAGATTCTGACGGAAAAGGAACTGAACGAACGTTACCGGAAACGACTGGCCGAGGCGGGTGACGATCCCGAGTCCCTGCTCGAACTGGCCGAATGGTGCAAGAAATACGACCTGACCGAGCAGCGTGAAGAGGCGTTGAAGAAAGTGATCGAGTGCGACCCCGACAACCCGGACGCGCGGAAGTTTCTCGG